>NZ_JBQHWC010000002.1:0-409250 GCF_052064155.1 Blautia sp. HCP3S3_C12
TATTCGATGTAAGTGACATCCTTACGCTTGTTTTTGGAGATTTTGCCGGTGTTTTCCGGGATTTTCACTAAAAAATCGTAGTACATTTTTTACACCTCATAAGTTAGAAATCCTACTTAATAAGTATAGCCAAAAAATCCGCACATTTGCAAGAGAAATGTGTGGAAAACGTTGATTTTATAAAGAAAAAACCAGTTTGATAATATAAGAAATCAGATTGAGTATGACAATTCCTGGGAAGTTAGCAATGATATCCTGTTCGTCTTCTGAAGCAATGGCACAGCTGTATTCAGAATTACCCACAAGGTAATCCATAGAGGTGTCGAGGGCTTTTGACAGGCTTGCAGTGGCATCTATTCCAGGAACAGTCTTTCCGGCCAGAATGTCACAGCAGGTTTCCTCTGTCAGCATTGATTTTTTGATCAGGTCCGGAAGGCTCATCTGCAACTGAGCCAAACGGGCTTTTGTTCTTGCTTGCACTGCGGAAACTTCTTTCGGATCCGCAACAGCATATCTTGAAGTAGTCCGGCCAAGAATGTAATCTGCTGGCACACCGAAGCATGCAGCACTGCGATTAACAAATTCTGTTGACGGGAAAGAGTAACCTCTTTCGACATTCGATACTACTTGGCCAGAAAAACCTATTGCTTTTCCAAGTTCGGACTGACGCAGATTAGCCTCAGCCCGCAATTCTTTTATTCGTTCACCAATTGTCATAAAATCTCCTTGATTAGTTTGCCGGTTCATACTCGTATCCGCTTTCGGAAGCCGATATATAACCTAATGGAGTTGTCACACACCCTTCATCATCTAATTCGCCATATGTTCCAAGACCGGTGAAAGAATTGGAAAATACTATTCCAGTTCCGTCATCACATATTATAGAAAACCAGTTATATCCACTATTTTTTATTTTGTTCTCGAGAAAATTTGCGTATCCGTTTTCTGAAATCTGCGACAAGACTTCTTTAGGTATAACAATATATGCATGCTGCCCAATTACATCAGTACCATTTCCGTTTGTTACATCAGCACACATTATAATAGCATTTAACAATCGCTGATCGTTTTCGTTGTCTGTAGTCGAAACAGAATCTGAAGACGGAGTGTCTGAATCAGAAGTAGCTGCACTACTGGAAAGCTGCTCTTTTAACGAAGCATTTTCTGCTTTCAACTCCTCAATTTGTTTCTTTAATTCTTCTATTGTTTTCAATAGTTCTGTGTTTTCAGCTCCCTGGATCTGATCTGGCGCTTGAGAAAAAGCGTCTTTTTGAATTTGCAATGGATACGAAGCACCCGTGCCAAATGGAAATTCTGAAAAAGTTGTATTTAATACTTGAAAATCGTTTATTCCATAATCTGTTAAATCTTGTTCTCTGAAATGAAATTTAGCAACTCCTTTTTTCCCCGCAGCTATACAAGTGCCCCCAGAATATATGGTAATTTGAAAACCATCTATGTCTGAACCGTCTAAGCCAAAGTTAAAATCATGCTCTGAATGATTTTGAATCATAAACTCTATTGCGTAATTCCCTCTTTCGTAAAAAATACGTTGTACATTTACTGTGTATTCTTCAGTATCACAAATTAGAGAAACAGGAGATTCGGCATCTATTCTTATGGCTTCATTGTCTGCAATAGTAGATGCAGTTTCAGAAGCAGCGTATACAAAAAGATTGTTTGAAATAAAAATATTTGAAATAAGACTACTTGCCAAAATGATAGCAACTGTTTTTCTTCTCATATGTTTATTTCCCCTTCCTGCTCCGGTACCACTCGAAGCTTATTATTTTGCTTTCTTAAGAGGTTCGACAGTATCTTCTTCCTGTCGCTTTAAACATTTTATGTACCCCTTCAATTCACCTCGAAATTCCAACTGCGCATCATGCGGAAGTGATCTAAATAAAGAAAGAACTTCCGATTCAAATTCAGAGCAGCGATATTCTTGTTCTATTCCTGTAAGTAAAAATTCACAGGATGTATTTAGCAAATATGCTATTATTATTAAAAATGTAATAAACAAATGTTTAATGCAAAACAAAAAAAGAGAGAGTTACATCGATAAATCGGAGAGCAATGCTTTATTGTTTTCTTCAATCATGGCCGCCACAGCAATGATAAGAGCCTCAGCAGATGCTTCCGACATAACAGTGTTTCCGGCAGGAATACCGTTTCTTAATAATTCAGAAAGAATCCGGCGGTTTTCGTCACCATAACGTTTAAGCCCAATTCTTCTGAGATTATCAATCCAATTATCCATGATAACTCCTTTCTGATTATTTTAATGCAATCGCAAACAAATGTAAACAACAAATGTAATAAACATTTGTTGAAAACGGAGGTGATATTTTGAAGCGAAAACTGTCTCCATGGTGCAAAGAAGTAAAGAAAACCCTAATTGACAGAGATATGTCTGTCACGGAATTATGCGGTGAAGTTGGGATGTGCAGGAACTATGTGACAACCACCATAAATGGAAGAATGTATGCACCTGCACTTGCTGAAAAAATCAGCAAGGCTCTGGATATCGATACAGAGTACACAATTTAATTATCATAACTTGATTATACAGCTTATAGAAGGAGAGAAAAATGTCGAAATTTGCTACGAAAGCAGCGGCTAATATGTTTTGCCAGGCACGATATGAGGCGGCAAAGTCAAATGAGCGTCTGAGCAGCAGAGAAGGTGCTGCGGAAGAAATAGGAATCGACCGTACAAGGTTAGCCAGAATCGAACTTGGGAGCACGATACCATATCAGGAGGAAGTTCTTCTGATGGCTGACTGCTATAAGGCACCGGAATTGAAAGGAAATTATTGCCGGGAGATGTGCCCGCTTGGAAAGAACATGCCGAAGATCGAGAATGCAGGACTGGATAGAATCAGCCTGAGAATGCTTTCTTCTTTAAAGAAGATAAACGAGGCAAGAACCGTTACTTTAAAGCAAAATGAGATCAACAAGTATTTTACTCCTGACTATGATGAGCAAAAGATGCGTACCGTGATTATTGAGCTGCTGGAGGAATCACCAGAGGAGCAGGAAATTCTGTCAAACTATGTTGGCTGGGGAGGATTGCCGGATGCCTTTGATGAAAGCAAAGCTTCCTGGAGTGAGGAGTATCAGGAACTGAAAGATCTGCTTACCAAAGAGGAGTATGCGGCGGCAAGGGAATCCACGTTGAATGCCCATTATACACAGCCTGTTATCATCGGGAGCATGTATCAGGTGCTTCAGAATCTGGGATTTGAAAAGGGAAACATCCTGGAACCGTCCATGGGTGTAGGAAACTTTTTTGGAATGCTTCCGGACAAGTTACAGCAGTCCCGGCTTTATGGAGTGGAACTGGACAGCATCAGCGGCAGGATCGCAAAACTGCTTTATCCGAACGCTGATATCCAGATCAAAGGATTTGAAAAGACCGATTATCCCAATGACTTTTTTGATGTGGCAATCGGAAATGTCCCTTTTGGTTCCTATAAAGTGAATGACCGCCAGTATGACAAGTATAATTTTATGGTCCACGACTATTTCCTTGCAAAGACCATTGACCAGTTACGGCCGGGTGGCGTGGCTGCCCTGATCACAACAAAGGGAACTATGGATAAAGCATCGTCGGAAGTAAGGAAGTATCTTGCAGAGAGGGCAGAACTTCTCGGTGCGATCCGTCTTCCGAACAATGCTTTTAAGGCGAATGCAGGAACCGAAGTCAGTGCCGACATTCTGTTTTTCCAGAAGAGGGAGAGCATTCCGGCAGATCCGTCTGTCCGGAACTACAGTTTTACCGTGGTGGATGACCAGATCTATTACCGGGTAAATTCCCTGATGAATCCGGTGAAGCTGCCGGCAACCACGGCGGAACGTGTAAAGGGTATGGTAGAGATCCGTGAGGTGGTCCGGGAGTTGATCGCCCTGCAGATGGAGGAAAATACAGCGGATGAGGCGATACGGGAGCTTCAGGTCAAACTGAATCAGGTCTATGATGCCTATACGGAAAAATACGGGGTCATCGGAAGCAATGCAAACAAACGGGCATTTTCTGATGACTCTTCTTATTGTCTGCTCTGTTCGTTGGAGGATCTCAATGAAGATGGTACATTGAAACGGAAAGCGGATATGTTTACCAAGCGGACGATTAAGAAAGCAGTGGCTGTGACCAGTGTGGAAACTGCGGATGAATATCTATTCGGGAATGTCCGGGAGAAGCTGAAAACGGCAAGAATCTTTGCAGAAAACCACCCGGAATTTACCAGCAATGTAAATGCCCTTAAGCAGGTGCAGCCGGTAGACCTGGATGCATCAGAGATTGAAGTCCGGATCGGAGCCACATGGATCGCTCCGGAAATATACCGGGATTTTATGGAAGAACTATTTGATACCCCGGGGTATCTGGTTGGAAGGGTAATTGATATCCGGTATTCGGAAGCCAGCGGTGCATGGAATATCAGCGGTAAAAATGCGGACAGTGACCGGAATGTGCTGACCACAGCAACGTATGGTACCAGCCGGATCAATGCCTATAAGATTCTGGCAGAAACCCTGAATTTAAAAGACGTACGGATTTATGACACAAAGATTGATGCAGAGGGAAATGAAATCCGTGTGTTGAATAAAAAAGAAACGATGCTGGCAACCCAGAAACAGGATGCGATCAAGGAAGCATTTAAGGACTGGATCTTCAGGGATCAGGAACGGAGGGAAAAGCTGTGCCGGATTTATAATGAACGTTTCAATTCCATCCGTCCCAGGGAATACGATGGAAGCCATCTGACCTTTCCGGGAATGAATCTGGAAATAGAGCTTCGCCCGCACCAGAAAAATGCGGTTGCCCATCAGCTTTATGGGGACAATGTCCTGCTTGCCCATGTAGTGGGAAGCGGAAAGACTTATGAGATGGTAGCCGCAGCTATGGAGAGCAAACGTCTTGGCATTGCCCAGAATGAAGCACAGAAATCGGCAGATATGTTTAACAAATGCCAGTATCTGGATGAAATCACCGACGGGAAAGGCATTACATTTGCAACGGGCACGCCGGTCAGCAACAGCATGACGGAACTTTATACCATGCAGCGTTACCTGCAGTATGGCAAACTGAACCGGATGGGACTGGGACATTTTGATTCCTGGGCATCTACCTTTGGTGAAGTTGTGACCAGTATCGAACTGGCTCCGGAAGGTACCGGATATCGGGCAAAATCCAGATTTGCCAGATTTTACAATATCCCGGAACTTATGAGTATGTTTAAGGAGATTGCCGATATTAAGACGGCAGACCAGCTGGAACTTCCAGTGCCGGAAGCAGAATATGAAACGGTGGTACTAAAACCATCCGAGCACCAGAAAGAGATCGTGGAAAGCCTTGGAGAACGTGCGGAAGTAATCCGGGACGGCGGTGTGGATTCCTCAGTTGACAATATGCTGAAAGTGACCAATGATGGAAGGAAGCTGGCACTTGATCAGCGTCTTGTGAATCCATTGTTCCCGGATGATGAGGATAGTAAAATCTGTGCCTGTGTGGAAAAGAGCTTTGCTATCTGGAAAGAGAAGGCATCAAAACGGTCAGCCCAGCTCATTTTTTGCGACCTCAGCACACCGAAAGGGGATGGGGCATTCAATGTTTATGACGATTTAAAAAAGAAACTTATGGCAAAAGGAGTGCCGGAAGCAGAGATTGCTTTTATCCATGATGCCAATACGGAAGTGAAGAAAACGGAACTGTTCAGTAAAGTAAAATCCGGACAGGTTCGTTTTTTATTGGGTTCCACAGCAAAAATGGGTGCCGGGACCAACGTGCAGGATCGGTTGATCGCCCTGCATCATCTGGATGTGGGCTGGAAGCCTTCTGACCTGGAACAAAGGGAAGGGCGTATCATCCGTCAGGCAAATAAGATCACGGATCCGGAGAAATTTGTGATGGAAGTTGGTGGGACAGTATTCTATGAGAAAAAAGAAGCAGGAGCAGCCCTTCTTGCTGTCTGCCAGTCCATGAAACAGGCGGATGCCATGATCAATGTCGGACAGTATCAGGGATTTTCTATCCGACTAAAGTTTGATTCCTGGAATAAGGAATTTATCCTTTCTCTGAAAAATGAAAACGTATATCGTGTCAGCCTTGGTTCCGATGAAAACGGTAATATCATCAGAATCAATAACGCATTGGAGGCAATCCCGCAAAAGCTGGCGGAAGCAGAGCGTAAGCTGGAGACAGTACAGGGGCAGCTGAAAAATGCGATGGGAGAGGTGAAAAAAACGTTCCCGAAAGAGGAAGAACTGAACGAGAAACTGGAACGTCTGTCGGAACTGAATGCGTTGCTGAACATGGATGAAAAGGAAACTGTGATGGAAGGGGAAGAAGAGAAGGACGAGGAGAAAGAAGAACATCAGTCTCTTCATGACAGAATTACTGCCATCAAGCAGAACAGCCAGAAACAGGATGTGAAAGAGGCTGCAGTGAGAACCACAGAAGCGTGTATCGGGTAATCTTTTGATATACAAGACAGGTTATAAGGTGTAAAATGAGGGGCATAGGGTTATGCCCCTTGAAATGAACAAATTGGAAGTCGAGGAGACAGGGGTATTTGGATAATGTATCCAAAAGTGAGTTTAGCCAGGGAGGAAATGGGGTTAATGATTGAAATATTGTTTGGATTCAAAGAATAAATATGCAAGAATGATTTGCAGCAACAGAGGATAAAGTTGATTGACCACTTTATTTTCAGGTTAAAGAGTTAGATAAATCGGAACTTGTGAAATTTGAGGAATTGATTATTATGTGGGAAGAATTAGGTGTAAGCGGTGGAACTGCAATTATTGTTTTGATAACATTGTATTTCGTTATCAAATGGGCGGTAAAAAATGGTATAAAAGAAGCATACAGAGATATCACCGGAAAGAAAACTGATGAAGATGTCAAAAACGAAAAAGAACTGAAAGAACTCGGATTTGATTTAGAAGATAAATAAATTCAAGCTTACAGAACTGAATCAAAAGAGCTCGAAGGAGCTCTTTTTCCTTTTTTATAATAGTATCATTATGGTATAATAGAGACATTAAAATCGGAAGTTGGAGGATACACGCATGAAAATTGTAATCATTAATGGAAGTGCCAGAAAAGGAAATACGCTGGCAGCAATCAATGCATTTATAAAAGGAGCGTCAGAAAAGAATAAAATTGAAATCATTGAACCCGACAAACTCAACATTGCACCATGCAAGGGATGTGGTGTCTGTCAATGCTCTAAGGGATGCGTCGATAAGGATGATACAAATTCTACCATTGATAAAATTGCTGCCGCAGATATGATTCTTTTTGCTACACCAGTTTATTGGTGGGGAATGTCAGCACAATTGAAACTTATCATTGATAAGTGCTACTGCCGTGGATTGCAGTTAAAAAACAAAAAAGTTGGCACAATTGTTGTAGGTGGTTCTCCCGTAGGCAGCATCCAGTATGAGCTGATTGATAAGCAGTTTGACTGTATGGCAAAATATCTTTCATGGGATATGCTTTTCAAAAAATCATATTATGCAACAGCCAGAGATGAACTTGAAAAAAATAAGGATTCCATGAACGAACTTGAGTGGATTGGAAAAAATTTATAAAGCACACACCAAATTCCAGTTTGTAGAGCTGAATAATTTTTATTCTTTGAGTGGAACGATTCTGTTTTTCAGCGCAGAAATTTTAAAGAAAAGTATTGACCTTCACGGAACGTCATAGAGTATATTCAGATTATCAAAGACAGGAGGATAATGATAATGATGACCGTAAAGGAAATTGCAGAAATTACAGAGATCAGTGCACGTACACTTCATTATTATGATGAGATTGGATTATTGAAGCCGACAGCAAAGAGTGAGGCGGGATACAGACTCTATGATGATAAAGCTTTAGAAACATTACAGCAAATACTGTTTTTTCGTGAGTTTGATATTCCTTTAAAAGAAATAAAATCTATTATAACATCTCCTGATTTTGATAGAAACCAAATTCTGCAGCTGCAGAGAAAAATGCTTGTTGCAAAAAAAGAACGCATGGAGCGTTTAATTGCAAGTATTGATGATATTCTAAAAGGAGAGAACAAAATGGATTTTTCAGTATTCAATGAGAAGGAAATCGAAGAAATGTTTCAGACTATGTTTGATCATATGCCTGAGAATATAAGAAAGATTTCAATTAACGAGTTTGGAAGTGAAGAGGAATGGAAACAGCATTATATTGAGGTTATGTCTTCCAAAGATATGCAGGAGCGATATGCAAAAGTTATCGAGTGGTATGGAAGTAAAGAAGCATTTTTGTCTTTTGCTAACAATCCAATCAGTAAGGAAACAGCAGAATGCTTTAATAAACGAATCGATACAGTTTTGAGAAAATTATTGGCAAGAAGAGAGTATCCACTGGATTCTTTTGAAATCAAAGAAGCAGTAGCAGAGTATGGATTTATTATGAAAATGCTTTATCAGATTAAAGATGAAAAACCAGTTATGCTTTCTGTCGCAGAATCATATCGTGATATGAGGGTGCGAGAAAAAATTGATGCAGATTATGGTGAAGGGGCATCTAATTTTTTTGCAAATGCAATCAAGCAATTTTATCAATATGACAATGGAACTCAAAAGTAATTAAATTCGATCATGGTTTATAACCTATATTCGCCGGCAGTGAAATACCTGCCGGTTTTTTCATGCCGGAAGGAGGTGCTATGTGAGAAAAATAGAAAATATGATGCTGACTGTGTTTCTGGTTGTTTCGTTGATATGCGGGAAATTCCTCTTGGATTACTGGCAGGATTCCTATGATAACAGACAGAATTACCGGCAGGTGGAAGAGATAGCGTTTCCGGAGAAGGATACACAGGAAGAGGAGACAGAACCTAATGAGGATAATCCAACGACAGAGATAGATGACTTTGATTATCAGTCATTGCTGGATGAAAATGCAGACTGCATTGGATGGCTGAAGATTTCTGATACCGATATCAGTTATCCGGTCGTGCTGGGAGAAGACAATGAGTTTTATCTCCACCATGATTTTCAAAAGAACTATGCTATCTGTGGAACACTGATGTTAGACTGCCGGAATGATATTGATGCCAGGCAGGAACATTTGATTATTTATGGTCACCAAATGAAAGATGGCAGCATGTTCAAGCAATTAAATGGATATAAAAAAGAAGCGTTTTATCATGAGCATAAAGAGATCACGCTATATCTGGAAAACCAGAAATACCAGTATGAAGTAGCTGCTGTGTATGTGACGAATGTGGCACAATGAATAACACAAATGTCCTGTAGCTAGCCGTAAAAAATATGGTTAGCTTCAGGACTTTTGCACTTCTGTAATGTGCCATTACCTCAAGTATCATTGAGAATAAAATTTATCTAATAGATATGCCTTTCTGCAAATATTTTCTTTGCGGTGTAAATGGCATTTAAAACTTTGGGAAAACCGGTGTAAGGAATACACCGGATAAATGTCTCGATGATTTTTTCGGGAGAAAGTCCAACGTTAAGGGAGCCATTGATATGTACTTCTAACTGTGGTTCACAACCTTCGGTGGTCAGTAAACTTGTAATTGTTATCATTTCACGTTCCTGCATACTTAGTTCAGGCCGTGTATAGACGTCTCCGATATCATCAATCTCTTTAAGCTTCTCAGACCCCGGTTCATCGTTTCAGAAAATCGTCTTGACTGTCACATCGTTCCAGTACGGCGTTTCTCCTCGGAGATTCGATTTGCCCTCCGCCATGTAGTAAAAGTTCCGTGGCAAAGGAACACGCTCCTTATTCAGTGTCCGGGCGATTTTTCGGAAACTGTCATCCTGCAAGCGCATATCCAAAATACGGCGGACAACAGGAGCGGTTACCGGGTCGATCTCCAGAACGCGCTTGTCTTCGGCGGACTTTCGGCAGCCGATTGGTGCGTAACATTCCACAGACTTCCCGGTCTTGAAGGGGGATATCTTCACCGCCCTGATCTTATTGCTGGTATCCCGTGCGTAAAGGTCGTTCATCATGTTCTTCAGAATGACCAGCATCTCGTTGTTCTTGTGAATGGTGTCAACGCCGTCGTTGAGGGCGATGAAGCGGCAGCCCAGGGACGGGAACACCATATCAGTGTACTTGCCCGCCCCGATGTAGTCCCGACCAAGGCGGCAGAGGTCTGCCTGTGATACATAAGGTTCAAAAAAATATAAGCTTTTCCAAGAGAAAATTCCGCAGCCTTCACTGTGGGATTTTCCTTGTGCCTCACTCATTGTATCCCAATGGAATACGCTATGTCTTTGAACTTCCACTCGATCTCTTTGCGTCTATCGGGGAAAACCTAAACCGCCTGGACAAAGGGGTGGGTCAGCTTGTCACTTCCATCGCCTGTTCCCCGGACACGGCGGACAATGAATTTGCCCAGTAGTTCCGCAAGGTCAACCATGCCTTCATCGTCTGCACCCATACGGGAAATCGGCATATCCACAACCACATTTACTGGAACTCCACCAGCCTGGACTGCACATGGAAGTTCCGAAACTTCTGGGGCAGTTCCGTGGCAGTCCGCAGGCTCAGCGACCTGATCTGCGTGGAGCATCAGATGTCCATTGTGGAAAATCCCAAGCCCCACGGCATGAGCTACAACTGCTGGCAGGGGGCAAAGAGAGACTCTCCAACCGTGACCGGCTATGTCTGGACATAGATGAGAGGCTGGCGAAAAAGCCCCACAGCTTTGAGGCGTTCCTCTTCCTCATGGAGCAGACGGGATATACCATCACCAGAAGAAAGAACATCACTTTCAGCCATTCCCGACAGAAGCGGAATATCCGGATGCGCTCCTTGTCGGAGGAATACCAGAAGGACGCGATTTGCGAGGTGCTGCTGGGCAAGAGAATCCACAATCTGAGAAAACGCTGCAGTCCGCTGACAGAGCAAAAATCACAGCTGGTCAGCTCTCTGGAGGCGAAGCGGAATCAGGGGCGTGGTCAGTATTACGACCGGGCGATTCAGAATCAGATCACAAAACAACAGGCCAGGGCTTTGCTCTATTATCAGCAGCACGGCTTTACCAGTGTGGAGGACTTGAAACTTGCGAGGACGAGCGTCGCCGAAGGTGCAATCTTCGTTCATAAGGGGATTGGGGGCGCCGGTCTCCGGTGGAGACCGTTTAGCGCGGATCGAGTCAGGAGACGAGGCTGCCCCAACAAGCAAAAACAGAAAGTTCCGCCTACGGGCGGAATCTTTTTGTTTGGGCCTTCCTGATCAGGAAGGCATTGCTTGCACAAGAAGTAGACTCCTCAAGAAGTCGGGTCCAGATAGGATTTGAATGAAAAAATAAATCATTTTGATTGCTTGACAGGGTTCTAAATCGAGTCTATAATATAAATTAAATTATATAAAATAATTTATGTAATTAGGGGGGAAGGAAACTAAAATGGCAAGAAAAACGCAGATTTCCAAAGAAGTTATTTTGGAAGCGGCATTGAAAATGCTGATCCGTGATGGGTATTCCGCAATCAATATCAAGACTTTATCAAAGGAAATCGGCTGCTCTACGCAGCCCCTGGTATGGCACTTTGATAACATGGAGGGGCTCCGCAAGGCGTTAGCCGATCACGCGCTGAAATACGCGAACAGCAAAATGCGCCCCTCAGCCAGTGAGTCAGTCAATGCTTTTGAGCAGGTAGGACAAGCCTATATAAAAATGGCGTTGTATGAACCTAATCTTTTTCAATTTGTATTTCTGAATGGAAGTGACTGCTATCCTGTGGGAGATTCTGGTGTGATTCTTGACGATAAAGATAACCGTGAGCTGATCAAAATGATAGCGGCGGAATTTCAGATATCAGAGAAAAGCGCAGAGCAGTATGTTCAAAACACTGTAATATATACACATGGGATCGCTTCCTTTTTAGCAACCGGTATGATGCGCTTATCGGAAGAAGAAATCATGAGCATGATACATCAGGCAGGTAATAGTTTCCTCAAGCAGGCAGGGATTCCGGAGGATAGAATTCCGAATCCATGAAGCACAAGGCGCAGTACAATGCGAAAAAGAGCTATTATTTGGAGTGCCTTGTTTGCGGCAGAACTTTTAGCGGTACTGTTCCGTATGAATATCAGCCGGTATTATTCCGATTTGACAGCGCGGCTGGTGTTTGGGAGCTTGCTGGCAGCAGTGGGAGGCATCTTTCAGTTCGGTATTGCCGGACTGGGAATCACCATCGTGGCCATTGTCAGAAAGGAACGATTTTCGGATCACGGCCTTACCCGTAAGCATTTGTTGCCCGCCATTGCCCTGAGCGCATTGTGCTGCGTACCGGATCTCCTGTATAACCTCTTTGCGGGAAATGTGCACACATGGCTTCCCTTTTCTGCTGTGCAAACGACGGCGGAGGCGCTTGAGAGCGGTTTTCCGGAGAACGCTCTTGCCATGCTGCTCACCGCGCTTTTCTGGGGGTTTTTCGAGGGCTTCAATTATGTGGTGATTTCCGATAAAATCGGCGAGTGCTATCCGTCCAAAAACAGGCTGTGGGATTGGGGCGCTTTCGTCTGCGCGGTCATGTGTATTCTGATACATGGAGCTGTGGGCGTGATGCCGGATGAGGTGGCAGAGATGCTGTGCACTCTCTTTTTGATCTACGGAATGTTGATCGTCCGAAAAGCCACCGGAAACGCTTGGGCATGTATTCTGATCTTCGTGTTTTATTGGAACGCGCTATAGGAGATACAAAACAATGAATTGGACGATTTATGGAATGGAATGTGTTGGGGCGCTGATCCTGTTTACCTGCCTGATCATGATCCCGCTGTGCAAAAATCCGATTTGGTGGATCCACGATTACCCCAAGGACATTCAGGAGAAATATTTTGAAACCCATGAGCGCATTCCCACCGAGGTGCTCAGTGCCCCGGTGTTCTTGAAAAAGGGCTTTGCAGTGTTGCTGGCTTTATCCATTCTGACGGCATTGGCGCTTGCGGCAGGAGCGACGGATTTCAAGACCGGCTTCCTGTACGCATACGGTCTATGGCTGCTGGTGGACTGGTACGACTGCTTTTTCCTGGACTGGGTGCTGTTTGCCAACGTCAAGCGCATCCGTTTGCCGGGAACGGAGCACATGGACAAGGCGTATCACCAGAAGAAGTATCATGTAGTGCGCTCGGTGATCGGCATGGCGCTTGGTCTCGTTCCCTGCTTGCTGTGCGCCCTGATTGTGGCGGTGCTGGGATAGAGAACGAACAGGGCTTTCTGTTTGTCGGATGAGATTGGAGAAATAGCTTTGATGTTTTGTACGGGAGGTGACAATATGGGACAGATAGCAAATCGGATGTTAATTGAAGCCATTTTTAAGGCAAAGGAAAAGCTAAAAGAAAAAAGAAAAACGAAAATCGAAAACAGTCAGAAAATGATGGAAAACAGAAGAAATAGATTGTCAAAATCAAAGGAAAAATGATTGCGAATAAGCTGTGGAGTAGAAAGGAAATGTTTATTATGACACCGCTTTATGCAATTTCAGCAGTATGTTTTTGGGTAACCGCACTGTAAAAAAGCAAATTCCCATTTAAGGAAGGAGATGCGTTCATGATTGGAATCTATTTTAGCGGAACTGGAAATACAAAACATTGTGTCGAAAAGTTAGTCAAACTGTTGGACGCGTCTGCTCAGAGTTTTCCGTTAGAACATACAGAGATGATTCAAATATTGACAAAGCATGACATCATTGTGCTGGGCTACCCGACGCAGTTTTCCAATGCCCCTATCATAGTGCGTGATTTTATTAAAAATCATTCTTCTCTATGGAATGGGAAAAAGGTCTTTTGCGTCAATACGATGGGGCTTTTCAGCGGTGATGGAACAGGATGTACGGCTCGAATTTTAAGAAAACGCGGGGCGACAATACTCGGCGGTTTGCAGATCAAAATGCCGGATTCCGTCTGCGACAGCAAACTGCTGAAGAAAACGCCAGAGGAAAACCGGGAGATCGTCCGTCAGGCCGACCAAAAGATAGAAGCTGCCGCACGGCAGATCAAGCAAGGAAACTACCCCCAGGATGGGCTGTCCTTCTTTTCCCACCTGAAGGGACTTTTTGGACAGCGGCTGTGGTTTTACGGCAAGACGGCGGGATACACAGACAAGCTGAAAATCAGCGAAAAATGCGTGGGCTGCGGGCTGTGCGTCTCTTTATGCCCCACGAAAAATCTCTCCCTGCGAGACGGGAAAGCCACCGCGGAAGACCGGTGTACCATGTGTTACCGCTGTATCAGCCGCTGCCCCCAAAAGGCCATCACGCTGCTCGGGGACGAGGTAATAGAGCAGTGTCGGTTTGAAAAATACGGCTCTGGGGAGTGAAAGTGCATGAGGGCGGAAAGCGGCTTATGGATAGAAAAATTGGGATGTCGATGCGTTTTCGGATGAGGGCAATGAAAAGCCGGTGTGTTTGCAATTTCAAGAGACGAGTGGCTCACCGGAGAATCAAAATTTGCGAGGATATGAAAATGGAGTATAGAACACTATCCGTGGATGAAGCAGAACAATTCTGGAGTTTGATGAACCAATTGGATTACTATATGGCAAGGGTAAGATAAATTCTCGTTTACACGACAATGACTTACGATATAAGTAGGTACTAAACTGATAAACGCGCCCCGATGGGCAAGGAAGGAGTATATGAAAATGATCGTTTGGGAGAAAAGGATTGGTGCAAAAAGGGAGAGTGAGGAAGTATGAACGAGAGAACATATTCGACACCATTGGGCAAAATCCATTATTGGGTGCATCTGATTTCACCGGACGTAATAACGTTGGTGTTCCTGCCCGGTCTGACAGCGGATCACCGGTTGTTTGACAAACAAATCGTGTATTTTGAGGGGATATACAATGCCCTTGTGTGGGACGCCCCCGGCCACGCCGCCTCCTGGCCCTTTGCCTTTGTCTTCGATTTGATGGACAAGGCGGGGTCTTGCGTTAGATACAACAAGGCGTGGCATGAGGACACCGGAATTCCCCTGGAATGGCTCAAAGACGCCGGGCACAACTCCAACACCGACCAGCCGAAAATCGTAAACCGGCTGATCGAACAGCTGGCTCAGCGGGCGAAGTGTCTGGAGGCTTGATTTTACGAAATCAGTGACTGAAAAGAGAAGGTGTAAGCGAATGTGGAGTTACATAGTGGGGGGAGTATTCCTTGCCCTGGCAATGTATTTCATTGTCCAGGGGATACGATGCGGCGCGGCGGTGAGGGAAAGCAAAAACCGTCTTGCCGCTTACAATGCTCAGACGGCGGCATTAAGCTACGGCGATATAACTTATGTCGATTCGGGTGAGGGCGAGGTGATTTTATCCGTCCACGGCATTTTCGGCGGCTATGACCAGGCTTATGACACCTGTAAGGACTTTTGCTCCGACTATCGGATCATCGCTCCCTCACGGTTCGGATACCTGGGAAGCGACATTTTCGGCGACGGAACGCCCGCCAGGCAGGCGGTGGCCTATGTGGAGCTGTTGGACAAGCTGGGCATTGACAAGGTGCACCTGCTGGCCACATCGGCAGGCGGCAGCGTCGCGATCCGATTTGCCCTTGATTATCCCCAACGCACGAAAGGCCTGATTTTATACTGCTCCGCCATGCCGCCTGTGGAGAAGCCGAAAGAATATGCCGAATATGCCGGGCCGCCTCCGTTCCTGTGCAATGATTACGCCATGTTCCTGTTAAGCCCTATGTTTGAGCCAATCATGGGGATGGAGCCGTCTACCATTTACAGTATGCTGCCCGTAAACGACAGAAAGGACGGCGTGATACTGGATGCTTCCGTTACCAACCCCGATATGGCAAGGAACTTTGGGGATTATCCGATTGAGGATTTTCAGGTTCCCACGCTGATTTTCCACGCAAAGGACGATAAGCTGGCAAGCTACGCCGATACGGAGAGAGCGGTATCAAGATTCCCGAACTGCACGTTCATTTCCTTTGAAAGCGGCGGGCATTTGCTGACAGGGCACGGAGAAGAAATCAAAAAGGCAGTTTCCGATTTTGTGGAAAACAGATCGCATTGACAGAAACTTCTTTTGGCACATGGCCGGGACTTGGACAGGAGAATTTTTCAAAGCCCCTTTTGAAAGAAGCGAAACGAAAGTAACAAACCGGAATTGAAAAAGGAGAGCAGTATGATGAAAAGAATTAAAGTAAAACAGATCAACAATCATATCTGGCTGTTAAATGACAATGATGAGTCCACAGGATATCTGGTGACGGGAAGTGAGAGAGGACTGATTATCGACACTATGACAGGATATGGGAATGTGCGGAAGGTGGCCGAAGAGATCACGGATTTTCCTCTTACAGTTGTCAATACCCACGGTCATCCTGATCATATCTATGGAAATGTATACTTTGAGAAGGTATATATACATCCTGCTGATATTCCGGTGGCCGAAAGGTTTTATCAAGATCCTGCTTTTGTGGCAGCAATCAGGCAAATGAACCGGCAGCCGGCTGAGTTTCTGACGGTAACGGAAGGCGATGTATTTGATCTGGGAGGTCTTTTTCTGGAAGTGTATGAACTGCCGGGACACACACCGGGCGGGATTGTGCTTTTGGACAGGAAAGACAGAATTTTATTTTCGGGGGACAGCATTCTGGAACAGACATGGATGCAGCTGCCGGAGTGTCTTCCCATGGAACAGTTTCTGGCATCTCTGGACAAAATACAGAAAATGCGGGGAGAATTTGACTATCTTCTGACAGGACATAACCTGGAGCTTGTGAATGCTTCTTTTTGCGAAGTACATAGAAAGGCAGTCTGGGAAGTCTGCGTGGGAATCAAGGATAAGGATGAGCCCTACAGCTATTTTGGCGGAACCTGCATGGCTCATCCTTATGGAAAAGAACCAAGAAGAATTGTATATCAGGAAAGATAGGACGAAAGAGACCCGATCGCTTGGTAAGACATATGTCTGTGACCGGGACAGGAGGCTCGAAATGAAACGGAAAGACAGAATCATACTGAAAACCGCTATGGCAACGCTTTTGCTTATTGCCCTTTCCCCTTTTACGGCGGGAATAAACTTTAACGGTGGTGCGGCATTGATTTTAGCAAACTTGTTTTTGACGCTTGGAATCGGGATGGCGGAGGAAATCTTTTTCCGAGGCATTATCTGCGGCCTGTGGTTGGAGCGCGGCGTGGGAAAGGCAATGATAATCTCATCCGTTCTATTCGGGTTCAGCCATCTCCTGAACATAGCTGGAGGCGCGGAATTGGGGGAAACAGTTCTCCAAATCTGCTTCGCCCTGGTCTACGGGATGGTATTTGCCCTGATTTTCGCTGAAAGCGGCAGTCTTCTCCCCTGCGTACTGCTCCACGCTTTGCATGACTTCTGTTCCTTCATCAGCGGGGAGGCTTCCGCGCAGTTTGAGATATTTCTGGGCGCAGTACAGTTTATCGTCTTGCTGGTCTATTTCCTCTATCTGTTCCGAATAACTGCTCGCAAAAGGGAACCGGCTTTGAAAGGCAGGTGAAATCCGATGAAAAAATATCAAATCATGTACTATGTGGGCGCAGCGATCAGCCTGCTTGTGGGACTGTGGCATTTTACCGTACCATGGATGTTTGGCTGGGCTTCGTATATACCGTATGAAACGCTGGTGGTTCCCATCAATTATGTCAACCTATGCTTTTCATTTTTACTGTCGGGGCTGAGCCTTACCGCCATTCTGTGGGGTAAAAAGGTGTTTGCGGGGAACCCGGAGGCGTTCTGTCTCTACGGCTTCTTGCTGGCCCTTTGGCTTTTCCGGGTGGTTGTGGCGGTGATTTATCCCTGTCCGCCGGAATCAAATGTGTGGATGTCGTATGGGCAGTTCGGCGGTTCTGTTCTCGTATGTGTTCTGCTGCTTGTGCCGTTTATACGGGTGGCCTCCACAAGGAAGAATAGAAAAAAGTAATGGATAAAACAAAATTCATTAGAGGAGTTGCATTATGGAATATCCGGTGGAAGAAATTCTCTCTTATGCCCTGCCTGCCCTTTTTGTGCTGGCAGTGTTTTACGGCATATATTTTGCCAAGATGCTGGCGCAGAAGCGCCGCGGCATCCGGACGCGGCAAATTGGAAAGCGAAAAGAAACGTCCATTCACAGGGTGGAGATGCTGATGAGCATTGCTACGCTGGCCGTTGTGATCGCGCAGCTTGTGTCCATAGCGTTCGGCTGGAGCTGCCTTGCGGCAAAGGCGCGCTTTACCGGCTTTGTTACCGGGATGCTCGGTGATTTGATTTTTCTCCTTTCCGTTCTCAGTATGAAGGATAGCTGGAGGGCGGGCATCCCGGATCGAGATCGCACAGAGCTGGTCACATCCGGCATCTATCGGTTCAGCCGCAATCCGGCCTTTCTCGGCTTTGACCTCATGTATATCGGTGTGATGCTGATGTACTGTAACTTGCTGACCGTGCCGCTTACGGTGTTTGCCATTGTGATGCTGCATTTACAGATTTTGCAGGAGGAACGGTATCTGGAGGAAACATTCGGCGTGGCGTACCGGGAATACAAGCGGCATACACTGCGCTATCTTGGGCGGCGATAAAGGAGAAAGACAGGAGTTACAAGATGGAGTTTAGAGAAAGTAGGTGTTGATCGATGCGGTTTTGCGTATTTCGCTGTCAACCGCAAACTTTTGTTTCTCATGTTTCTGGCGGTGGACGAGAGCCTTCGTGGGGAGGGGTACGGCAGCGCAATCTTGAAGGAAATCAGGAACAGATACCCGGAGAAAAAGCTCATCGTTTCCATTGAACCGTGTGAGGATACCTCCCCGGACACTGAAATAAGGAAAAGACGCAAAGCGTTTTACGGGCGGAACGGATATAGCGAAACAGACTTTCAGATCAAACTGAGCGGCGTTGTGCAGGATGTTCTGATCGCAAACGGCGAATTCAGAAAAAACGAGTTCCTATTGTTTTTTATCCTTTACAGTAACGGCACGGTTTGGCCAAGAATATGGAGGAAAGATACTTCTTAACTCGAAATGCCTTGATAATGAGCTTATAGAAGGCAATGAAATCTGACGGAGGGGAAATATGAGGCAGCGTAATGAATATGTAATTAGAGAAGAAAGGCTGGCAGCCGATGAATATATTGATTTCTTGAAACATACGGACTTAGGTTCCCAATATCCAGAAGAAAGATTTGAAGAACGTATAGGTACATTAGTGAATAAGGCTTCTATTAGCCTTGTTGCAAGAAATGAGACTCATGAGATAATCGGGGTATGCTTTGGAATAACAGATTTTGCGTATTGGCTTTTTATAACAGATTTGGGAGTGGCTCGCGAATACACGGGAAAAGGAATTGGAAAAGCATTGGTCGGCAGATTACTCGAATTAGCAGGTGGGAAAGAGAACATCATCATGTACACCTGTGTAAACGAGAATGCAATTCCGTTTTATGAAAAAATCGGAATGAAAAAGTCAAATGATGTGATGGTGTATAACCATATTGATTGGACAGATTTTGTTGTAGAGTAAAGGCAACACCTCACAAAGCCGTCAGGCGGTCTTTGCGCAGTGGTGTCTTAAAAGAAAAAGGAGTGAAAATTTATGCGTGACTTTATGATGGCGGCGGTGCCGCTGGTGGTGCCGGGATCGCTTTGGCGGTGTTCTTCGCCGGACGGGCAGAAAAGAAAAAGAAGCAGGAAAAGGAAAACGGCTATGAGGCCATGGGGATGGGCCTGGTGACCGCTGCTGTCGTAGTCAAAAATAGAAAGAAAAAGAAGGGCCGGGTGTTCCGTACCGTTTTCCTGTGCATTTTTATCACGGTGCTTCTTTTGGCTGAGGTATTTACATATTTCGGCGGATTTGGAACCGGTGAAAGTGTGGACCCGGAAGAATTTGCAAAATACGCAGAACCTGTCCAAAGCCTGACAATTCCGGAAGGGGTAAGGGTAGTCGCACTGGGAGAGGCATCTCATGGCAACAGCGAATTCCAGCAGTTAAAGCTGGATGTGTTTCAACTGCTGGTAGAAGACGAAGGCGTAAAAGCATTCGCACTGGAAGGCGATTTCGGCGGATGTGAGATGGTAAACCGATATATTCACGGCGGCACCGGCACTGCCGAGGAAGCGGCGGCAAACATCGGATTTGCGATTTACCGTACAGATGAAATGGCTGCGCTCATTTCCTATATGCGGGAATACAATGAGAAAGCTCCGAAAGGGGAGGATCTTCGCTTCTACGGGTTTGATATGCAAAGAGGCCTGTACACCTATCAGCTTCTTCTGGAAGAATGCGAAAAACTGGGGGTATCCGCTGCCAAGATCGAACCTCTGGTGACCGGTGAAGACTGGAATCCGGAGTACGATTACCCACAGAGACAAGCGCATTTCGAGCAGATCAAAGCGCTTTTAGCGGCAAAAGAGGAAAGCGACCTTGGCGTACATCTGGCTGAAATACTGATTCAAAATTGTCAGTTGAATTCTGGCGAAGGCGCCAGCGCGGAGTATATCTCGCTGAGGGATTCATTTATGAAAGAGAATACGCTGTGGATCCTGGAGCAGGAGGAAAAGCTCGGGAGAGAATGTATTTTTGTTTCCGGTCATAATGGGCATATTGAAAAGGTTGCAGGCTACGGGAACATGGGCGGCCTTTTGTATGAGGAACTGGAGGACGATTACTATGTGATCGGGACGGATTTCTACAAGACGACCTGTAATTTGCCCCGGGGCAGAAACGGAATCCGGACCAATCAGACCTTCTATTCCTATGACCCTCTTGCAAAAGCGGCTAAGAGAGCAGGGTTTAATATTGCTGGTTGGATTTCTCGAAAATACCGGAGGATTCTTCCCTGAAGCAATATACCGCGGATTATATTTATAATGGATCCCTTGGAGAGGGGTACAACCTCATCATAAGGACGATCCCAATGTCATACAGGGTATTTGAAAATCCGGAAATGGCTTATGACAGTATGCTTTATGTTTCAGAAGGAACACCGACAAGAATTAAGCAAGCAAAGTGAGAAAAATACCATGAAAAATTTGATTGCCTGCTGCGGACTGGACTGCGAAACCTGCGATGCCCGCGTCGCTACGCTGAACAATGACAACGAACTCCGGGAAAAGACCGCAAAGCTCTGGAGCGGGCTGAACGGGGTTCCCATCACCCTTGATATGATCAACTGCCTGGGCTGCCGCACGGAGGGAGTCAAGACACCGTTTTGCGACAAACTGCGCCCCATCCAGCAGTGCGTTTTGAAAAAGGGCCTTGCCACCTGCGGAGACTGCCCGGACAGGGGCGGCTGCCCCACGGTGGGTGCGGTCTGGAACAGCAATTCGGAGGCAAAGTCACGGCTTCTTGAGCGTGACCGGTGATGATAGACAAGCGAAAGCGAGATAACCTTGAATATTTTGACCGTCTGCGATAGAATGCTTTATGATAAGGGTAAATGTCCAAATATAGATTGTTGTGAAAAGAAGGGGCTTGATGGTTGCTATGAGTGTGAGGATTTAAAAGAGTGTACGAAGGGATTCTATCAACCAGACAATGACGGGGCAAGTGCCTGCAAGGCTCAGGCAATGTTTATTCACAAATATGGAAAAGAAAAATTCTTCTATGTTCATGATAAGCTGCATGAAGTTCATGATTTCAAAAAAATGCAGGAAATACTAGGAACAGATGCAGAGGAAGGATTAAAGATATTGGAAAGATATCTGTAAATTCTGCAACTTCCCATCAATTTTGATGTTGTCATTTTCCAGATCACAGACAACAAAGCGGTCAACCAGACGCACAATACTCTGAATCAGCTGCTCCATGGAAGCATTATCCGCTGCCATCTGCAGATGCCGTGCGCTCTCTACCTTTGCCTCTGTGATATCACGCAAGAAAATCATGGCATATTCTGAATCCTCTATCTTTCCACGTATGACCACATTGCGAACCCATTGCTCTTCTCCATTCAGAGTGATACGGCACTCCAAAGCCAATTCTGTTTCCAGACCCTTCAGCCTTTCTGCAATATAATCACGGTTATAAAAAGCGGATACCGACTTCTTATCTGTTTCCACAACATAGGAATCCACAAAATGCCGTATCAGTTCATCCCACGTATGACTCTGTTCAAAGACGGTCATCAGGGAAGGTTCAACCTTAAAAGTATCAAAAGTATTCGCTTCCAGATTCACATAATACTCGCACAGATCTGCTTTTGTAAAAGCCCGGTGGAAAGCAGCAGATTTTTGTGCCTGCATGATTTCTTTTTTCTCCGCATCAATGTTAATAAAAATCCCGGCAATCCTGCTGGCAGAACCATCCAGACGGCGTATTACTTCTGCCGATGCCCGAAACCACTGGTATTGATTATCCTTCATTCTCATACGATACTCTACCTGGTATTTTATCTGGTTCGTCTTATCCTTAATTGCCGCCTGAAGCTGCACCATTACTCTTTCTTTATCCTGTGGATGCAGAAGATCTGACCAGGATTCCAGTTTATTCGGAAAGTCCAGAGTGTCATGATAGCCAAGCATTTTTCGGAATTCATGACTCCAGTTTGCATTCACAATCTCACTGTTTTCGTCACAGACAAAATAGACAGGTTTTGGTCATAAGATCCTGTCATTATACCTACCCCGCCATTATTTTCCAGTGTTTTCTGTACGGCCTGTGACATGGCCTGTGTCTGCCCCGTTACAGTCTCACCTAAAGAATATATTTTGTCTTCATAATTTTTCATTTTATAAAAATCCTCTCTCCGTCTTATGCCTTCTTTTATCTGTATACAGAAAACTTGTCCCTGATAGTTTTGTTACCCATTTTTGCATACAAAAAGGACACCTGTCAAAATCTGCCAGTGTCCCTACTATATTTCTTTAAAATCACACATCTATATAGTATAAAAGGTATCGGAATCTCTTCTGTTCAAACATCTTTTTCATATATTATGATGATATGGAAACAGTGGCAACCGGCTGACATGGTCAAACTTTCTGACTCTAGTCCCTTCTGGCTTTGCGTCCCTGCCTTTCAACAGGTTTGCCTTTAAAATAATTTTCATTTTTTCCAAAAATGAAATACCATGTGGTTGTTCTTACGTCAATAACATTTTGATGGAAAAAATATATATATTTTAACCGAATCAAGTCATCTTTCATACCGCCTATGATAAAATCCATGGCTGAGGGCTTTCTTGTGTCTTTGGTTATCTGCTTCCCTTATTCCGGAGTCGGCAGAGTTACTGTGACAGGTTCATGCTCCAGTGCAGGGATGATTTTCTGCATCAGATCTTCGGTTGTAAATTTGAGACTTGAAGTGTTAATGCAGGGGTGACAGCCGAAGTAAGGTTCCTTCATGACATCTTCATCAATAAGAAGCTGTACCTTTTTCTCGGAATCATTCATCAGTCCCAGGACACTGACGGATCCGGGGGTGATATCAAGATATTTCTCCATATATTCCGGTTTGGCAAAAGATAATCTGGCAGAGTGGATCTGTGCAGAGAGATCCTTGGTCTTAAATGGTTTATCACCGGGCATCAGAAGAAGATAGAAATCCGTCTCCTGGCGATTGCACAGAAACAGATTTTTGCAGATCGTGGTGTTGTCACCAAGGGCATGATCAATCTCTTCACAGGCTTCCATAGTCATAGCAGCTTCATGGTCAATACGCTGATATTGAATGCCAAGCTTATCTAAAAAATCATAGACGCGGATTTCTTTGTCCAGACGGCCATCTGTATTTTCAGGTCTTCCATTTTGTAATTCCATTTCGCGATACTCCTTTACGTTTTCATTGATGAAAGTGTAATCCTTTTGTATGGGTATTGTCAACAGAGGGATATATAGGTAATAGTCTTTGACATTCCTGCTCCCTTTTGATACTATATGAGTAGAAAAAATTCAGACCTCCCCGGGAGAAATCCGGAGGGAGGCCTTTCTAACGAGGTGTAAGATGAAAAACGAAAAAAATTCTACGCATAGCCATCAAAGGGGGAGCTTTTCCGGCAGGATCGGTTATGTACTGGCAGTTGCCGGTTCAGCAGTAGGACTGGGGAATATCTGGAGATTTCCCTACCTTGCAGCGAAATATGGCGGTGGGATATTCCTGCTGATCTATATTCTTCTGACAGCATCCTTTGGTTATGTGCTAATCATGTCAGAGACAGCTCTGGGACGAATGACCAGAAAGAGTCCGGTAGGTGCTTTTGCACATTTTGGGAAAAAGAAAGTCTTTAAGGTGAGCGGATGGCTGAATGCAGTGATCCCCATGCTGATCGTTCCCTATTACAGTACCATCGGAGGCTGGGTAGTTAAATATCTGGTGGAATATTTCAAAGGAAATGTACAGAAAGTATCTGAGGACGGATACTTTGGAAGCTTTATTGCAGATTCCTGGCAGGCAGAGCTGTGGTTTATTGTTTTTGCTGTGTTTGTCTTTGCCATTATTCTGGGCGGTGTACAAAATGGAATAGAGAGAATGTCAAGGATCATGATGCCGGTTCTGGTAATCCTGGCAGTTGTAGTTACCATTTATTCTGTCACACGTCCGGGTGCACTGGAGGGTGTGAAATATTTCCTTATCCCCAATGTGAAAAACTTCTCCTGGATGACGGCAGTGGCAGCTATGGGACAGATGTTCTATTCCCTGTCCATTGCAATGGGAATCTTATATACCTATGGTTCCTATGTTCCAAAGGATATGGATATTGAGAGATCTACTACACAGGTTGAGATTTTTGATACAGGTATTGCCATGCTTGCCGGCCTGATGATTATTCCGGCAGTGTTCGCTTTTTCAGGCGGGAACCCTGAGACTCTTCAGGCAGGACCGTCCCTGATGTTTATTACCCTGCCCAAGGTATTTGCAAGTATGGGTCTGGGTACTGTGACAGGAATTGTATTCTTTGTACTGGTACTGCTTGCGGCACTGACCAGTGCAGTTTCTCTGATGGAGACCAGTGTTTCCACAATCATGGATGAGCTTCACTGGGGACGTAAAGGAAGCTGCGCATTGATGGCAGTGGTTATGATCGTTCTTGGAACTGCTTCTTCTATGGGATATGGACTTCTGGATTTCATCCGTATCTTTGGAATGAATTTCCTGGACTTCTTTGATTTTACCACAAACTCTGTTATGATGCCTCTGGCAGCACTTGCAACCTGTATTCTGGTATTGAAGGTAGTTGGAATTGACAGAATCACAAAGGAGATTGAGCAGTCCTCTCCCTTCCGCAGAAAGAAGCTGTACAAAGTATTCCTGAAATACTTTGCTCCTGCCTGTCTGATCATTATCCTGCTTAGCTCTATTGCCAATGTACTGGGAATTATAAGCATGTAAAATGAGAAATGCTCCGTTGCTTCGGCCACGGGGCATTTTTATGTCTTGGTATTTACACCAATGACAGAAAAGGATAAAATAACAACAGGAAAATATAATAGGAGAACATACAAGATGAAAAAGAAACTTCTGGTCAGTATGCTGGTCGCAGCCATAGCAGCTTCTGCGCTGACGGGATGTGGAATTACTGACAGCAATCATACAGAAAAGAATTCTGCAAAAACAGTAAAGCTGGATCCTGAGAATCCTGTTTCCCTGACTGTATGGCATTATTACAATGGCCTGCAGCAGACAGCCTTTGATAACCTGGTAGATGAGTTTAATAATACGATAGGCAAGGATGAAGGAATTTCTGTAAAAAGCTACAGCCAGGGATCTGTGGCTGATCTGGAGAAAGCCATCACAGATGCAGCAGATGGACTGGTAGGTGCGGATGAGATGCCCGACATCTTTTCCTCCTATGCAGATGTGGCTTATACCATTGAGAAAAAATCCGGTCTGGCAGATCTGTCTCAGTATTTTACGGAGGAGGAGCTGTCAGAATATGTGGATTCCTATATCCAGGAGGGATATTTTGAGGGGAACAAAGCCCTGTATCTCTTTCCTGTAGCCAAATCAACAGAGATCATGATGATCAACAAGACAGACTGGGAGCCTTTTTCCAGTGCTACAGGGGTTACGTTGGATCAGCTTT
Organism: Blautia sp. HCP3S3_C12; assembly: GCF_052064155.1. Taxonomy (NCBI): domain Bacteria; kingdom Bacillati; phylum Bacillota; class Clostridia; order Lachnospirales; family Lachnospiraceae; genus Blautia; species Blautia sp. HCP3S3_C12. The sequence goes on from NZ_JBQHWC010000002.1 coordinate 25,992, forward strand.
CTACCCTGGAGGGAGTAAGAGAGGTGGCTGAGAAATATTATGACTGGACAGATGCTATGACGCCGGATGTGGCTGATGACGGCAAGGCTTTCTATGGCAGAGATGCCATGGCAAATTATTTTATCATTGGGATGAAGCAGTTGGGAAAAGATTTGTTCCAGGTGAAGGACGGCAAGGTTACTGTGGATACAGACAAGGAGAGCATCCGCCGGCTGTGGGACGATTATTATGTACCCTATGTTATGGGATATTTCGCAGCCTTTGGTAAATTCCGCTCCGATGATGTGAAGACAGGAGATATCCTGGCTTACACAGGTTCTACGGCATCTGCCATGTACTTCCCGGATAAGGTAGAGGATGATGAGGAAAGCTATACGATTGATTATATTGTCCGGAATGTACCGCTCCTTAAGGATGGCAAAAACTACAAGGTACAGCAGGGCGCAGGTATGGCTGTGTCCAAATCTGATGAGAAACATGAATATGCATCCAGTGTATTCCTGAAATGGTTTACTCAGAAGGAGCAGAATCTGAGATTTGTGTGTGAATCGGCTTATCTGCCTGTGCGGAAGGATGCAAATACCATCAAGGCCCTGGATCGGGTGGTCAAAGAGAATTCCATTGACATCAGCCAGAAGGCTTATGATTGTCTGAAGGATACGATGGACACCTTTGGCAAGACACAATTTTATACTTCGGCATGTTTTGAAAAAAGCTATGATGCCCGTCAGATCCTGGAGTATAATCTGTCTGATAAAGCCACAGCAGATAAAACAGCCATCGATGAAAAAGTGGCTTCCGGTATTTCCAGGAAGGAGGCAGCTGCTGAGTATCTCACAGATCAGGCCTTTGACCAGTGGTATGAGGAATTTTGCAAAGCATTAAGTGCAAGTGTTGAATAAAAAAGGAGATTAAGATGAAAAAGATCCAAAAGCAGAAAAAGCCTTTGCTGAGAATCTTTTTGATTCCTCTTTGTGGAATTGTATTGCTTCAGGGAAGCTTATTGTTCACCATGCTTGTGTGCAGCGGGGCAAAATCAAAGATGGAGAAAAATATACTGGAGGCAGATTCCAATATTCTCCGGAACAGACAGCTGATGCTTCAGACTGCAATGGCAGACCAGTGGTCCTCTGTGCGGGAGGAACGCCAGGATCTGACCAACAGCCTGGGTAATTTCCTGGAAGAGCAGGAGCAGGATATTGCAGAATTCAGGGAGAGTAAAAGTCTTCAGGAGGCCTATCTGCAGCGAATTTTTCCCAATATGATCAGAGCGGTGCAGAGAAATATAGCCTCCGGATTATTTCTGGTTCTGACCAATGGGGATCCGGTGGAAGAAGCCTCAGATTATAACGGATTCTTTATAAGGGATTCTGATCCTCAGAGAAAAACTGCTACCAATACTGACTTGCTGTTGGAGAGAGGAAACAAGAATCTGGCCCGCAAGGCATCCATTTCCCTGGATTATGCCTGGTCTACTCGATTTAGCCTGGCAGGAGAGGGAAAGCGGGCAGCAGATGAGTTCTTTTACCAGCCCTATAAAGGGGCTCTCGCCCATCCTTATACAGATATGGTGAATCTGGGATACTGGTCAGAGCCTTTTATCCTGGAAGAGAATCCCATGGACAACCATGAGATGATAACCTATTCTCTGCCCCTGGTTTATGGAAATGAGGTATATGGAATCCTGGGAGTTGAGGTATCTCTCAATTTGCTGGAAGAATATATGGATGTGAGGGAGCTGGATGAGAATCTGAATGCAGGATATATACTGTCCTATAAACAAGGAGAGAAAGAGTATATCTGCGTGACCGGACAGGGAAGCCTGCATGAAGCAGTGCACAGACAGGGAGGAACCTTTACACTTTTACCGCAAAAGGAAACAGATCTGTATGTGGTAAAGGATGTGCTCAGAGGAAAGCAGAAAATCTATGCGCTGATCAGTCCCATGAGTCTGTACAGCAATAATGTCCCCTATGACAATACAGAATGGGAGCTGTGTGCTCTGGTAACAGAGAAGTCGATATTCGGAATGGGAGAAGGGCTGTACAGAGGTATTTTAAATGTTCTGCTTGTCTGTGCTGTCATTGGGATTTGTGTGGTTATCTTTGTGGTAGGGCGTGTAATGAAACCGGTTCATTCCCTTATGAACAGTGTGAGAAAGGGACCAGAGGGAATCCGGAGCTTTCCACCCTCTAAGATTCTGGAGATAGATGAACTTCATGATGTTTTGGAGAGTGCCACAGAGGCTCAGAAAAAGACAGAGGATCAGCTGAGAGAGGAAAAGGAACGTTACCGGATCGCTGTGGAGAGCTCTGAGGATATCTTTTTTACCTACCGGATCCGGGAGGGTAAGATTGAAATTATGAACAGCGAAAGAAGGGATGGCATCTGGAGCCGCAGCCAGCAGCTGGAAATCCTTACAGGCATTTATGTTCATCCTCTGGACCTGAGAAGGATCACAGACTGCTTTGCGTATGCTGTGGATACCATAGATGAAGATTTCAGACTGAAACAGAATGAAGAAGGAGATTATCAGTGGTTTAACCTGTCGGCAAAGGTGGTTTCTGATGAAACAGATGCCAGAGCCATGATCACAGGATATCTGCACAATATCAATCAGCAGAAGGAACAGGAGCTGGAGGAGATACGCAGGAAAAAAATGGATCCGGTCACTTCCTTTTATAATATGAAAGAAGGGCTGCAGGTGATCCAGGATATGCGCAGCACCCAGCAGGAGGGAACCCTTTTTGCTCTTCATATATATCCTTTCCGACAGATCAATAAGCAGTATGGACTGATTGTTGGAGATCTGCTTCTGAAACAGCTGGCAAAGATTCTGAGAAAAACCTGTGAAGCCATGAAAGACCAGCCGGTTCTGGTGCGTGTAAGCGCAGGGACAGTAGGGGGCTGGCTGTCACAGCTGGATGAGAAAACTGTTCAGATTATGATCCGTCAGGTGGAGCAGGAATTCAGTCAGCTGATCCATAGGGATGTTTTGAAACCTGCGTTAATCAGTGAAATGGTACAGGCCGACAGGGTGACTGAGACTGAAAAACTGGCAGAGCAGCTGGAAAACAGGCTGAAGCAGAACAAAGTCCTCTCAGATGACTGGGACTTTGGTAAAATTATTTCTGTAGCTTACACGGAGCAGATGAGTCTGATGTCCATTACCCTGAACCTTTTTGACAGAGGAGCAGATTATAGTGTTCCACTGGATCTGTTTGCAGAAGAGTTGAACTCCAGATATTCGCTGGATAATCTGGTGATCACTGCTTATGACAGGGAAAATATGGTAAATACACTGGAGTATCAATGGCGGAAGAAACCGGAGGTCGACCACATTGAGTCCGGTGAGTATTCAGAGGGAAATCGGAAATCTGAAAAAATGTCTCAGTGTACAGAGGCAGATTTCAGAAGATTTACAAAGGCCCATGCAGGCAGGGATATCTGGCCTGTAAGCAGTGAGATCACAGAGAATCCAATGTTTGCTTCCTTCCTTGACCCGGGTAAGGGAATAGGGGCAGATATGACGGACAACGGACAGTATTCCGGAACCATATTTTTCATGGGAGAAAATGAGGAAGTCCTGAAATCGGATAATGATTATAAGGAAATCCGTGAGATCGTGACGATTATCCAGAACAGAATCAATCAGGAGAAGCACGACCTGTCTGCACAGGCAAAATCGGATTTCCTGGCCCGGATGTCTCATGAGATTCGTACACCGATGAATGGGATTATGGGTATGACAGCCATTGCCCTGAAGGAGGATCAGACAGAGGAGCGAAGAGTGGAATGTCTGGAAAAGATCAGAAACTCTTCCCAGTATCTGCTGTCTCTGGTAAATGATATTCTGGATATGTCCAAGATTGAAAGCGGTAAAATGCAGCTTCAGCCGTCCAAAGTGAATATGAAAAAGAAGCTTATGGGTATTCATGATCTGGTTGAATCCAGGTTCAGGGAAAAACAGCAGGAATATACAGAGTACATTGCCCTGAAGAATTCCTGGTTCCTGGCAGATGAGCTTCGTCTTTGTCAGGTGCTGGTCAATCTGCTGGGAAATGCTTCCAAGTATACGCCTGAGGGCGGAAATATCCGCTTTGAGGCAGTGGAGACTTGCATAGACGGCAATGCTTCAGAGATTTATTTTGCAGTGAAGGATGACGGAATCGGTGTAAGGAAAGAGGATCAGCAGAGGATTTTCCAGAACTTCGAGCAGGTAAGACAAAAGGACAGTGCTTACCGTCAGGGAACCGGGCTGGGACTGGCGATCAGCAACCGTCTTATTCATATGATGGGCAGCAATATCATGCTGGAGAGTGAACCGGGACGGGGAAGTATCTTCAGCTTCACACTAAGGCTACCCCTGACAGAGTCGCCGAAAGAGCAGAAGCAGGAGGAATCAGAAAATACTGCTGTAGAGCTGAAGGGCAGGCGGATCCTGACTGTGGAGGACAATGAGCTGAATATGGAGATTATTTCTGCAGTATTGGAGGATTATGGAATTGTTGTAGATCCTGCAGAAAACGGAAAGATCGCGCTGGATAAGATGGCAACTTCGCCGGTGGATTATTATGACATGATCCTGATGGATATTATGATGCCTGTGATGGACGGACTGGAGGCCACCAGGGAAATCCGTAAGCTGAACAGACCGGATGCACGGACCATACCTATCGTAGCCATGACAGCCAATGCTTTTGAGGAGGAACAGAAGAAATCCATAGCCAGTGGAATGAATGAACATCTGACCAAGCCCCTGAGTATGGAGAAGCTTGAAGAGACCCTCAGGAAATATTTAAGCTAAAGGTTACTAAGAGGAGTCAGAAATAAAAATCTGACTGAGAAAATAAATAAGCCACATTCAACAGAAAAAGAAGTTGAATGTGGCTTGTTTTGGTTATGGTCTGATCAGGATTTCTCAGATATCAAGCAGATCACTGTAAACTTTCAGTGCTCCGTCAGTGTCGTGTGCAAGTACACGTTTTGCAAGGACTTTACCAAGCTGTACACCCTCCTGGTCGAAGCTGTTCAGATTCCAGAGGAAGCCCTGGAACATGATCTTGTTCTCAAAGTGTGCCAGAAGTGCACCAAGGGCTGCAGGTGTAAGCTCCTCACCGATGATAATACTGGAAGGACGTCCGCCCTTGAAGTCTTTATTCAGGTTCTCATCTTTTTTGCCGCAGGCGAAAGCTACGATCTGAGCTGCAACGTTTGCGCAGAGCTTCTGCTGGCTTGTGCTGTTCTCAATATCAACATCAACGCCTAACTGGCTCTTCTTAAATCCGATGAACTGCAGAGGAACGATGTCAGTTCCCTGATGTAATAACTGATAGAAGGAATGCTGTCCGTTGGTACCTGGTTCACCGAAGATCACAGGTCCTGTTACATAGTCTACAGGCTCACCGAAACGGTTAACGGATTTACCGTTGGATTCCATGTCACACTGCTGTAAGTGTGCAGGGAAACGGCTCAGTGCCTGAGAATATGGGAGAACTGCTGTAGCAGGATAGCCCTGTACATTTCTCTCATAAACACCGATCAGTGCATCCAGCATATCCGGGTTCTCAAGAATGTTCTTATTTGTAGCAAGAGTGTCCTCAGCAGCAGCTCCCTCAAGGATCTGTGCAAATACTTCAGGACCAAATGCCAGGGAAAGGATTGCTCCGCCTACACCGGAAACAGAAGAGTAACGTCCGCCGATATAGTCATCCATAAAGATGGCTGTCAGGTAATCTTCGCTCTTTGCCAGAGGAGAAGTCTCACTTGTTACAGCAAGCATATGCTTGGATGGGTTTAATCCTGCTTTCACCAGAGCGTTCTTTACGAAAGCTTCGTTTGTCAGTGTTTCCAGGGTTGTACCGGATTTGGATACAACGATGAAGAGAGAATGAGCAAGATCTACAGAAGCAAGAACTGCAGCTGCGTCATCAGGATCTACGTTGCTGATGAATTTCGCTTCCATTTTAAATGTGTTGTTTGCTTTTGCCCAGTTCTCAAGAGCAATATATAATGCGCGTGGACCTAAGTCACTTCCGCCGATACCAATCTGAACTACAGATGTGAATTTCTCGCCATTCTCATTGGTGATTTCACCTGTATGAACCTTGTTTGCGAAGTCTGCAGCTTTTTTCTGCTGTGCAACGTAGAATTCACGTTTGTCAACGCCGTCCACCACTACAGCATCGCCCTGCTGTTTACGTGCAAGGTGATGAAGAACCATACGTTTCTCACCGGTGTTGATCACTGCACCGTTGTATAACTCCTGGAATTTCTCAATAAGTTCAGCTTCGTCTGCCAGCTTTGCAAGTGCATCAAGAACAGTCTCATCAATCTGCTTTGCAGCATAGTTGTAAGCTAAACCGGCTGCCATTGGTGTGCTGTATTTCTTTACACGTTCAGCACCTTTCTCGCCTGCCATGGCATCTGCGATATCTACATGACCTTTCAGTTCGGCAAGTTTGCTGTAAGAAGCAAGGGTGTCGAGATTTTTCCATGTTGCCATAATAATATTCCTCCTTTAGAATAGATGCGATTTCAGGTACATTTATCCGGAAGCGGACTTAATGCTGTTGAAGTCCGGGTCAGAAAGATGTAACAGAATAACCGCTTTAGTGCAATTATACTTAAAAATGGGGAAGATTTCAACGTATAGAGACTTATTTTGTGGAGAAAAACCTGTTTTTCTGATAAGAATATCATAAACAGGACAGTAACTATTTGCAATAAGAACGGCAAGATGATATTATGTATAAAGCTAGTTACTGTTCACTCCGTTCACAGTAACACAGCCAAAATTCATTCCAGATTGCCTGCGGCAATGGAATTTTGGCTTGTATGTCTCGGGATTTTGGCATATTCATGCCAAAACACCTCGAGGAATAGTGGTGTGTGAACAGTAACTAAAGCTACAGTCAGACAGCAATTTTACAGGGAGATAATCAAAAATGGAATTCTGGGATATTTATGATGAAAATAAGAAACCAACAGGACGCACAATGAAAAGAAATGACTGGTGCCTGAAGGATGGAGAGTATCATTTAACTGTACTTGGAGTTATCGGCAGACCGGATGGCACATTTCTGATCACCAAGCGTGTGATGACCAAGGCATGGGCACCTGGCTGGTGGGAAGTATCCGGAGGTGCAGCCCAGGCTGGTGAAGAATCTTATGAAGCAGTTCTTCGTGAAGTAAAAGAGGAAACAGGACTGGATGCCCGGAATGCAGAAGGCGGATATCTGTTTACCTATAAGCGAGAGAATCCGGGTGAAGGAGATAACTACTTTGTGGATGTGTATCGTTTCATTATGGACATTGACGAGAATGACCTGCATCTGCAGACAGAAGAGACGGACGGATATATGTTTGCCACTGTTGATGAGATCAAAGCCTTTGCAGCAGAGGGAAAATTCCTTCATTATGATAGTATAAAGAAGGCTTTTTACCTGTCATAATATGGCATAACAGAATAATAACAGTAATGGAATCGCAAAATAAAAAACCATCATACAGGAACAGTTTGACCTGTATGGTGGTTTTTTTATAAGACTATTTCATAGCATTTCTGATTGCTGCCAGCAGCTCATCATATTCCTCGTATGCCGGAATCTCCGGATAATCTGCTTTGATCTTGTCTGTGCTGCGGAACAGGAAGCCGGCCTTGCTTGCCTGGATCATACCCAGGTCATTGTAGGAATCGCCGCTTGCAATGGTATCGAATCCAATAGACTGCAGAGCCTTTACAGTAGTTAACTTGGACTGTTCCACTCTCATCTTAAAGCCTGTGATCTCACCGTTGTCTGCAACTTCAAGTGTATTGCAGAACAGAGTGGGTCTTCCAAGCTTCTCCATGAGGGGCGCTGCGAACTGTGTGAAAGTATCGCTGATCAGGATTACCTGAGAGAAAGAACGAAGCTCATCCAGAAATTTCTTTGCACCCGGAAGGGGATCGATCTTTGCGATAACCTCCTGAATTTCTTTCAGTCCAAGACCATGCTCCTTCAGAATCCCAAGTCTCCAGTTCATCAGCTTATCATAATCCGGCTCATCGCGGGTAGTTTTCTTCAGCTCCGGGATGCCGCTGGCCTCTGCAAATGCGATCCAGATCTCAGGCACCATAACGCCCTCTACATCAAGACAAGTGATATACATGATAGAATCCTCCTTTGTGAAAACATCTTTATTTGTAAATATTCTTTACCGCTTTATTTGACGAAAATATCTTAACATATTCTGAAGAGCCTTGCAAGTTACTGTTATTTATGTACAGATATATCCGGCGTAAGCCGAAGGTTCTGTATATCCGGCGAATATTACTGAGAATGGAGTCAGGCGGATATTCGCAACCTCCGCAGGGGACTTACCTGATTCGGTTAAAAAATATGTATTGACAATAAAAAAACAACTCCCTATAATAGTTAGGAAACTAACAGATTGCATCCTAACCATGTGGCAAAATCCGGGAGGTGAACATCATAGACCAGGAAACCAGGCAGAAACTGAACAATATGCACGTAGGCCGTCTGATCCGTATTTTATCCCATTCCATGAGACGTCACAATCCGGCGGAAATGATAGAGAATAAAGATCTGACATCCATGCAGAAGCATGTGCTGAAATTTATCCTTCTGGAAACCATACACAGAGATCTTTACCAGAAAGATATTGAAGAGGAATTTCAGATCAGGAAACCTACAGTAACAGGAATCCTGCAGCTAATGGAGAAAAACGGATACATTTACAGAGAATGTGCGAAGCAGGATGCCCGCCTGAAACGGATCCTTCCCACAGAAAAGGCAGAATCCCTGCGCCAGCCTATCCTTCACAGCATTGAAGAGGACGAAGCAGCAATGATTCGGGGCATCCCGAAAGAGGATGTGGAGCTGTGCAAACAGGTTCTGTGGCAGATGTGTGCAAACAGAAAGAAAATGTGCAATAAAAAAGACAGCAATTACAAAAAATAAAATACAAGGAGGACATCAACAAAGATGAACAAAAAACTTTTACGTTCCGTCCGGGAGTACAAAAAGCAGTCCATTCTGGCACCGCTTCTGGTAATCCTGGAGGTTCTGATGGAAGTTCTGATCCCCCTGGAGATGGCCAAGATCATTGACATCGGTATCGTCCAGGGCAATCTGAGCTACATCATACAGAGAGGAATCATTCTGGTTGTGATGGCAATGCTTGCACTGTTTTTCGGCGTACAGGCCGGAAATATGGCAGCTTACGCAGCAGCAGGCTATGCCAAAAACCTGAGACATGATATTTTCTACAAGGTACAGGATTTTTCCTTCAAAAATATCGACCATTTTTCCACCTCAGGACTGGTTACACGAATGACTACAGACATTACCAATGTGCAGCAGGCATATATGATGAGTATCCGTCTGCTGGCCAGGGCACCGTTTATGATCATTCTGTCCTGGATCATGACACTGACCATCAGCAAACCGGCATCAATCCTGTTCCTCATTGCCATACCATTTCTGGGTGGAACTTTGATTTTTATTGCAAAAGCAGCCCACCCACATTTCATTAAGGTATTTGATGAGTATGATGTGCTGAACAATTCCGTACAGGAGAACGTAAACGCCTCCCGTGTGGTAAAGGCTTTCGTACGTGAGGACTATGAGATTGAAAAATTCCATGGGATTTCCAGATATGTCTATGATCTTTTCACCAAAGCAGAGAAGATCGTGGCATGGAATGCCCCGGTTATGCAGTTTACCATGTATACAGTAGTGCTGATTCTGGTAGCTATCGGCGGCAGATCCATCGTAGGTGGTACCATGGAGGTAGGAGAGCTTACCAGTGTGATCGTCTATGCACTGCAGATCATCGGTTCCCTGATGATGGTAACATTCGTATTTGTTATGATCATGATCGCTGAGGCATCCACAGACCGAATCGTAGGAGTACTGGATGAGGTTCCGGAAATGCAGGATCAGGCTGATGCAGTGAAAAATGTGGCAGACGGCTCCATAGACTTCGACCATGTGGACTTCAGCTACGGAGGAGAAGGTGGCAACCTTTCTCTGAAGGATATTAATCTTCATATTAAATCCGGCCAGACCGTAGGAATCATCGGCGGTACCGGAAGCGCCAAGTCTACACTGGTGCAGATGATCCCCAGACTCTATGATGTTACAGGGGGAAGTGTAAAGGTAGGAGGCGTTGATGTGCGCGAGTATAATCTGGAAGCGCTTCGTGACCAGGTATCCATGGTTCTCCAGAAGAACGTGCTTTTCTCAGGCAGCATTTATGAAAACATCCGCTGGGGTGATGAGCACGCCAGTGACGAGGAGGTTCAGAGAGTCTGCCGCCTGGCACAGGCAGACGGATTCATCAATGAATTTCCGGATGGCTACAACACTATGATCGTCCAGGGCGGAAACAACGTATCCGGTGGACAGAAGCAGCGTCTGTGTATTGCCAGAGCCCTGCTGAAGAAGCCAAAGATCCTGATTCTGGATGATTCCACCAGTGCGGTAGATACCAGGACAGATGCCCTGATCCGTAAGGCTTTCCGCGAGGAAATCCCGGATACCACCAAGCTGATCATTGCGCAGAGAGTTTCTTCTATTGAAGACGCAGATCAGATCATTGTACTGGATGACGGTAAGATCGCAGGAGTAGGAACCTCCGAAGAATTACTGAAAACCAATGAGATTTACAGAGAAGTATATGAATCACAGGTCAAAGGAGGCGGAGAAGATGAATAAGAAGAAAAAAGTAGACCAGAACACCATCAAAACTGCCAAAAGACTTCTGAAATATATAACCGAAACCTATAAGCTGCGGCTGATACTGGTATTTATCTGTATCTTTCTCAGCGCAGTAGCCAGCATTTCCGTATCCCTGTCCCTGAAATATCTGCTGGATGATTATATTATCCCGCTGATCGGACAGACAGCCCCCAATTATGCAGAGCTGTACAAGGCAATGGCAGTTCTGGGCTGCATTTTCGCAGTAGGGGTGATCGCAACCTTTATTTACAGCAGAATGATGGTATTTATCGGACAGGGCGTGCTGAAGCGCATCCGTGACGATATGTTTGAGCATATGCAGACTCTGCCTATCCGTTACTTCGACCAGAATACCAACGGCTCCATCATGAGTCTCTACACCAATGATACAGACACACTGAGACAGATGATCAGCCAGGCAATCCCTCAGGGACTGATGGCACTGTTCACCATTATCGTAACCTTTATCTCCATGCTGGTGCTTAGTCCACTGCTGACCATCCTGGCTGTGGCTGTTATCTTCATTATGATGGCAGTGACCGGTAAGATCGGGGCAAACAGTGGTAAATATTTCATCCGTCAGCAGGTATCTCTGGCAGATGTGACCGGATTTGTGGAAGAGCGCATGAACGGTCAGAGGGTTGTTAAGGTTTTCAACCATGAAGCAAAATCCGAACAGGAATTTGACCGTCTGAACGAAGCTCTCTTTGAAAGCTCCGCCAACGCCAACAAATACGCCAACATGATGGGTCCTGTCATCGGAAATATCGGTAACCTGCAGTTCGTACTCACAGCAGTTCTGGGAGGATTTCTCTCTGTAGCAGGAGTAGGCGGCATCACTCTGGGTGTCATGGCTTCCTATCTGCAGTTCACAAAGAGCTTTACCCAGCCCTTCATGCAGGTGGCACAGCAGTTCAATGCCATTGTTATGGCCCTTGCAGGTGCTGAACGAATCTTCAACCTGATCGATGAGAAGCCGGAAGAAGATGAAGGTTATGTAGAGCTTGTTAATGCGAAAAAAGATGCCCAGGGAAATATTACAGAATGCAAAGAAAGAACCGGCATGTGGGCATGGAAGCATCCTCATTCTGCTGATGGCTCCGTAACCTATACAGAACTTACAGGAGATGTCCGCTTCGAGGATGTAACCTTCGGCTATAACCCGGATAAAGTAATCCTTCAGGATATCAGCCTCTTTGCAAAGCCTGGCCAGAAGCTTGCCTTCGTAGGCTCCACAGGTGCAGGAAAAACTACCATCACCAACCTGATCAACCGTTTTTACGATATCCAGGAAGGTAAGATCCGCTATGACGGAATCAATATCACCAAGATCAAGAAGGATGACCTGAGACATTCACTGGGAATCGTACTTCAGGATACCCACCTGTTCACAGGAACCATCCGGGAAAATATCCGCTACGGAAAACTGGATGCCACAGATGAGGAAGTATATGAGGCAGCAAGACTGGCTCACGCAGACCAGTTCATCAAAATGCTTCCAAAGGGCTACGACACCATGTTAAGCGGAGACGGCGAAGAACTGTCCCAGGGACAGAGACAGCTTCTGTCCATTGCAAGAGCAGCAGTAGCCAACCCACCGGTACTGATCCTGGATGAAGCAACCTCCAGTATCGATACCCGTACAGAAAGCATCGTACAGAAAGGTATGGATAACCTGATGAAAGGCCGTACCGTATTCGTAATCGCCCATCGACTCTCCACCATCCGCAACAGCGATGCAATCATCGTACTGGATCACGGCAAGATCATAGAGCGAGGCGACCACGAAGACCTGATTAAGTTAAAGGGAACTTATTATCAGTTATATACCGGTAAGCTGGAGCTCTCATAAAACACCGGCAAAATATTTTGAGGATCAGGGACTTTTTAAGGAAAGTTTTGACCGCAATTATTTCAGAATATGAATAATTGCGGTCTTTTTTTTGTGCGTGCTGCATAGGATATACAGAGGGACAGATATCCACGGACAGGCTATGCATACTTCTGCTGTTCATCTTTCACAATAAAGACGAAATGTAATATATTTAACGAAAAATTTCGTCAAAGTGAAGAAAAAAATTGTTCAAATAGACAAGACAAAAAATCTGGACGAGTAAAACAGTATATGGTAAAATATAGGAAATATGAGGGCAAACCTGATGAGAGTCAGGGGCGCAAAGCTAGGAGCCTTAAGGAACGTAAAGAGTAAGCCTGAAGGATGGCATACTCAGTGAAAAAGGTAGTTCGGTTGCAATTATTTCTTAAGGGGGATAATTGCAACTTTTTTTTATTTCAAAAAAATTAAAATTTTGTAATGCTTTTGTTACATGGGAAATGACAGGAAGGACTATACAGCAATGACGGAAAAGGAATTACGGCGTTTAAGCCGTATGGATTTACTGGAAATGCTTCTGGAACAGAGCAGAGAAGTAGAGAGACTTCAGAAAGAACTGGAGACAGTTAAGAACCAGCTCAGCGACCGCAGGATCATGGAACAGGAAGCAGGTTCCATCGCAGAGGCGTCACTGAAATTGAATAAAGTATTCGAAGCTGCACAGCAGGCAGCAGACCAGTATCTGGAGAATATCCGAATCCGGTCGGAGATTTCACAGAACGGAGAGACAGAGAATGAAGCAGAATAAGAAGAGAAGAGAGATCACTTCTATGCCTTCGGTGGAACTGCTGGAAAAGGAAGTAAACCGTAAGAAATATCAGAAACGGTATTTCCAGGTACTCAGAAACACCATTTACACACTGATCACAGTGGCGGCTGCGGCAGTTCTGATCGCTGTACTGCTCCTGCCGGTGCTTCAGATCTACGGAAGCTCCATGACCCCCACACTGCGGGAAGGTCAGATCGTAGTTTCACTGAAAGGTTCGGAATTCAGACAGGGCGATGTAATTGCCTTCTATTATAACAACAAGATCCTGGTGAAGCGTCTTATCGCAGGACCGGGAAGCTGGGTCAATATTGACGAAGACGGAAACGTCTACGTAGACGATAAGCTTCTGGATGAGCCATACCTGAGAGAAGGAGAGAAAGCTTTGGGAGACTGCAACATCAAGCTCCCCTATCAGGTACCGGACGGACGTTATTTCGTAATGGGTGACCACCGTTCCACATCTGTGGACAGCCGAAATACAGCCGTAGGTCCTGTGGCAGAGGAACAGATCGTCGGCAAGATCGTATTCAGCATATGGCCGTTGGAAACATTTGGCACGGTTTCATAGAAATGACACCGTATTTTCTGATAAGTACAAAACTGTACAGAATAATAAAGAGGGAGGAAGAGGAATATGAAAGAGTCTCTGTCTCAGCAGACAGCAAACCTGAAACATAAGAATAACAGACATAAACGCTGGAAAGGCATAGTCAGCATCTTTGCCTGCATGGTAGTTTTCTGTACTGTATATGCACTGATTCTTCCGGCACTTACGGCAGAAGGAACACCTCACTGTGGAAAAGAAGAACATACACATACAGAGGATTGCTATGAGAAGAAGCTGATCTGCGGCAAAGAAGAAGGAGAAGGTGCACATCATCATACGGATGAATGTTACCGGGAAGAACAGGTTCTTGTCTGTACAACGCCTGAATCCGACGGACATCAGCACACAGATGACTGCTACACAGAAGAACAGGTCCTGACCTGCACAAATACAGATCCCGACCACGTACATAATGAAATCGACGGATGCTACACAACCGAGAGAAAACTCACCTGTGGCAAAGAAGAAGGAGAGGGTGCCCATCACCACACAGAAGAGTGCTACGAGACAAAGAGAGAACTCATCTGCGGACAGGAAGAGAGCGATGGACATAAGCACACAGACGACTGCTATAAGAAAGAACTTGTCTGCGGCAAAGAAGAACACAAACACATCCTTGCCTGCTACTCCGACCCGAACGCAGATGTAGAAGACGGCAATGTATGGCAGAGAACTGTAAGCAGCGTTACACTCACAGGAAACTGGGGTGCAGACCTTGCAGCCATTGCCCAGACCCAGAACGGATACACAGAGAGCACAGCCAACTACGCAGTAGCAGAGGACGGACAGACCATCCACGGCTACACCCGCTACGGCGCATGGGCAAACGATCCATACCGCGATAACTGGTCCGCCCAGTTCGCAGACTTCTGCTTAAGCTACGCGGGAGTACCAACGAGCGCAGTACCTCAGAACAGCGACTGCAGCGCATGGAACTATACAATTCCTGATGGCTACACACCGAAAACCGGCGACCTGCTCCTTCTGGACACAGACAGCAACGGCAGCGCCGACCACGCCGGAATCGTAACCTCCGTAAGCGACAGCACCCTGACCGCCATCGTAGGCGACGCCGATAAAGCAGTCAGAAACAACACCTATAATATAGGAAGCGAAAATATCAAAGGCTACGTCTCCATCCCGGAGAATCCCGCACTGGCAACCCCGACACCGGAACCGACCAAAGAAGCGGAAGTAACACCGGAAGCCCAGCCGACCCAGGAGCCGGAGGCAACCCCGGAAGTTACCGAAGAACCGACTCAGGAGCCGGAGAACAAAGCGGATGATGCAGCAGATGATAAGGCGGATGAGAATAAAACTCAGGATGAGGATGTTAAGGAAGACGATTCCAAGAAGGATGATACTGCTAATAATATAGAAGTAACTCCTACACCGACACCAACCTCTGAAGCAACACAGGAAGTTCAATTGGAGCAGCAGACAGTAACTGCAGAACTCTACACAGATAGTACATATGTTACAGCAGAGCAGAGTGAAAATGCAGTTATCGTAAGTGGTGCTCTTCCGGAAAATGGAAGCGTAAAAGCATTCCCTGTTAATAATATCAACATGGAAGGGATGAAAGTCCTGTGTGCATGGGATATTACTATATTTGATGCTGAGGGTAATAAATGGGAGCCGGCAGAAGGAAATACGATTGCAGTTCGGTTCCAGCTTAGCGAACTCCCGGAAGAAAATGCTGACTATAGTATTTATTATGTTCCGGATGAAAGCGGAAACGAAAAACCAGAAGAAATCCAGTCAGAAGTGACAGATGATGGAATCAGTTTCAATGCAGAACATTTCTCCATTTATGCAGCTGCATTTGATATGACTAAAAATAGTACAATTAAATTAGACACTTATATAAAAAATGTAGAAATAAAACACAGGAATTCAGATAATGAAGACTGGAAAGCGGTGACAGAACAAGATCCGATTAAGAAGAATGATAAAGTTGGATTTGTGTTAAATTATGTTTTACCTGGTGGGATTTTGAGTGATGAAAATAAGACTATTACATATCAGATACCATCAAACATAAAAATATATCATAATGAAGATGGAAAAATTTATGATCCTTCTGGAGCTGTTATCGGAACTTATCATATTGATACAACAGGTAAGGTAGAATTTGAGTTTCTGGATAAGTATGTAAAATCCAATAAAGATGGAAACGCTATAAAGGGAAGTTTCTTATTCGAATGTTCAGCCAGTGAAATTGATACAGATGAAACTGGCAGAGTAGAGTTACCCTTCTCTGATACCGTAAAGGTGGATGTGAGAATTCCGGATAAAACAATTACAACAGAAGATTTAAAAGTCCGGAAAACTCAGGTTGTAGATCAAAAAAATGGAACTATAACTTACACAATTGAAGTTATAAGCGAAAATGGTACGGCAGATAAAGTTTTTCTGAAAGATGTGATGGAAAACGTTGAACTGGATGGTAATATAACGATAACGGGAGCGGATTCAAATTATACGATTACAAATGCAAATAATGGATTTAACATTGAACTGCCCCAGATGAGTGCAAATGGAAAATATACGATTACCTATAAGGCTAAGCTGAAGAATACACTTTTGAATGGAACAGTTAAAGCTGCAAATAATGTAGAGGTAGATTCTAAAAAAAATAATGGGGCGAATTTGCATGATAATGCCAGAGTAGAAGCTGATATTGAACAGAAACATCTTGAAAAATCCGGAGAGATCGTTGGTGATAAAATTCGATGGAAGATTATTATTAACCAGAATCAGGATGATATTAGTGGATGGACTTTAAGTGATAAACTTAATGGAAAATCTTATGAAGAAGAAGTAAGTATCAGTCCTGCCATTGGGAATTCAGATAAAATCAGACTCCCATATACTTTTCCGGAAGGAACAAAAGGAACTTATACAATTACTTATGAAACGAGTAAGGATAAAGATTTAGGAGCAAACAAGACAATAAATAATGCTACTTTGTCTAATGGTTCGGGTTCTGTTTCTGCTGGTTGGGATGTCGGAGATGGAAAAAATTATAATCCTATTCAAAAGGAAGGAACAGGAATCACTGAAAATGCTGACGGAAAAACAGCGACTATCAACTGGACAGTAACTATTAATGCAAGTCAAGGACCAATTCCGGCAGGTTGGGTATATACAGATGAGCTGTGGGATGGACAGTGGTTTACCGGAAAACAATTAAAAGAAATGAAAGTTGCTTTGGATGCTGCTCTGTCTAAGGTCGGATTGCAACAGACTTATACGCTTAAAGCCAAAAAGTTAAAGGGCAAGGATGATACTGGAGAAGAAATAAGTGAAGATCAGATAACAGATGATGGAAAATATAAAGTATATATATTAAATTTTTCGACAGCCATGGAAAAAGGGGCTTCCTTTACTTATAACTATTGTTCCACAGCACCAATTGAAGAAGTCATTGATAATAAAGTTTTTCGTAACAAGGCGGATATTAATGGTAAAGTAAATGATTTTGGAGAAGAAAACTATCGACCCACGAAACCTGTAATTATCAAGACGGACAGCAGAACAAGTGGTGATGAAACAAAACATAATTACTACGATCAGAATATGCAGACGGATAATGAAACTACAATGCAATGGGAACTGAAGGTAGTAATACCATCCGGATATAATGGTGGTGCTTTAAAAGTTTTTGAGCAGTTGCCAGATGGTGTTGATTTAAAATATCTGGAAATTCTGGCAGATGTTACATCTGGAAATCCTATTTTTGGAGCTATGGATATTACATCTGTGGGTGACCATAAAATTGGATATTATAATATTCATACTTCTATGGATGGACAAAATATAACAATTTTCATTCCAGAAGAATTAGCACAGAATCCAAGATTAAAAGAAATTCGATTTGTAGTTCGAGTTACGATAAAAGGTGATTACCAATGGACGCTCAATAAAGATGGAAAGCCAGAGGGTAGATTTACTAATGAAGTAAACTTGGTTCAGAAGGACAATGATATCATTTCTTCAGATAGCCAAACCCAGATTATTACTAAGGATGATGGATACAAAGTTGTAAATAAGGGATATGATACACCTGAAGACAATATTATTCCGTATTCTATTCTTATTAATGAAAAGGGAGAAGATCTTTTAAAAGGAACTGCAAAAGAGGGAGAAGATAAATTAACTTTAACGGATGAAATGACCTTTGCTTATTACATACCTAATGGCTTTGTAAATGTATCCTTAGTTCCTGATTCACTGAAAATTTATGAATATACAAATGGAGTGATGGGAGCTGAATTATCGACTCAGGATTATCCATATACATATGCTGAGGAAAGGGATCCATCATCCGATGGTAATGTGAAGGGAGCTAATGTATTAAAAATAACGATTCCAAATAAAAAAGCTGTCCTGGTAAAATATAAATATAAAGTAAGCGGAAAAATTGGTTTGCAGACAACGTTTAGTAATACTGCAAAGCTGGAGGGAGTGAACAGAAACGATACATCATCAGGAAGCAATGTCAGTTTGACGATTCAATCAAGTACAGCTACAGCGCAGATTGATGGTATAACTATTTATAAAACCGATGAAAATAATGCTTCAATAGGGTTAAAAGACGCAGAATTTAAATTATTCCGATGGGATGCAAATCAAAATGACTATGTACCTGTATCAAATGATACATCGGAGATTTTCCAGACAGATTCGGATGGGCGTGTATCGCTGACAAATCTGGCGTATAATACTGCATATAAACTAATTGAGGAAAAGGCGCCTGAAGGATATATTAAGAGCACAGAACCGTTTTATTTTATGGTTGATAATAGTGATACTACAAATCATCCATTATGTCAGCCGGGAGGATTTGCAGGTAAGAAATGCTCTGCTGGCGAAGTTGTGTATTATACGAATAAGAAAAATAATACCGACATTCAGATTAACAAAAAATGGTTAAATGAAGCGGGAGATGATGTCACTGCAAGTCAGACGGGTGAAGTTGGGTTGGAGCTTTGGAGAAAGGTGAGTACGAATCCGTATGGTGCTGGGAAGATTGAAGATGTAGGTTTGAGATTTGATATTAATAATGGAACCGCAAAACCGGAGGGAAGTATCCCTACAGCAGTAATGAAGGGATCAAAAGTAGTATTGACGATAAAAGAATACTATAATAAGACCGCGCTTCGGGTATGGATTAGAGGTGTTGAAGTAACTCCGGTATCACAGAGAGATTATGTAGAGGAGTATGTTTCCGTACGTGAATGGATGTACTCTTTTGATGCTCTTACAGATACAAATGTAAAGGCAGAGATATATGATAATAATATAAAATATAGTGTCGCATATACAGAACCGAGCACGGGTGGAGATGATGTAAAAGATGAACAGGTTCCAGGGAAAATTTATACACTTTCGCAAAAAAATAATTGGACAACAACTATCAAAGATCTTCCTAAAACAGGAACTGAAAATGGAAAGACAGTTTACTATAGTTACTATGTAAAGGAAATTGGCAGAACACCAATTTCGCAGGAAAATAATGAAGGTATCACAGAAGGGGTAATCACATTAACAAACAGAGCTGATGATTCCCCATCTTATGTCCTCCCCGAAACCGGAGGAATCGGAACCAACAGGTTTACAGCAGTGGGTCTGGCCTTAATGGCAGGATCACTGATGTGTGGATACGTGATGAGGCGGAAACGCAGAGAAAGGAGGGGAAACTAAACTCTCCTAGTTCAGGTGAATCTATCTACGCTGAAACGTATTCAATAAATTAATTAAAAAAGAAAATATTTATAAAAAGAAAGTGAGGAACATGAACATGAAAAAGATGAAAAAAGTCATGGCATTATTGTTGAGTGTTATCATGATACTGGCAATGAGTGCAACTGTTTTTGCAGCTCAAACTAAGATTACAATTACTGGTGGTGATAATGGTTCTGAGTACAGTGCATATCGTTTATTAAATCTGACTACAAGTACGACTGGAACAGGAGAAAATGAAAAAACCAATTATTCTTACACATTAAATTCTAAATACGAAAGCGTGTTGAAAAGTGTAACTGGAAAAACAACAGAAAAAGATATTCTTTCCTATATTTCTAGTTTAGATGCTGCGGGAATAAGAACTTTTGCAGATACCGTTTATCAGAATGTTAAAAATATGTCTGCAGATTATACAACTGAAAATGATGAATTTAGTGTAGACCAGGGATATTATTTAATTACCGAAACTAAGGTCGGCACTACAGGCAAGCCAGCACAGACAGGTTCTGTTTCACTTGTTATGTTAGATACTGCAGGAAATAAGGACATTAGTGTTAAAACTAAGGAAGATGTTCCTGAGGTTGTTAAAAAAGTTAAAGATGTTAATGACAGTACGGGAGAAAAATCAGGATGGCAGGATTCTGCTGATGCTGATATTGGGGATGAGATTGAATATCAGTTAACAGGTACCGTGTCAGAAAAAATCAGGGATTATAAAGGATATTATTATGAATTTGTCGATACAATGACACATCTTACTTATGTTAATAATTCAGCTGAAGTTACAGTCAATGGTAAGGTTTGTACAAATGACTTTGAAATAAACTGGGAAGCTGCTAAAAAAGTATTAACTGTTAAAATTGCTGATCTTAAGACAATTTCTGGTGTTAACGAAGGTAGTGAAGTTGTAGTTACATATAAAGCAAAATTAGATGATGATGCAGTTGTTGGAAGCGAAGGAAATCCGAATACAGTATATTTAAAATATGCTAATAATCCTTATCAAAATGGTGATGGAACAAATGATACAGGAAAAACTCCAACAGATAAAAATATTGTTTTTACCTATAAAGTTCTTGCTGATAAAGTGGATGAAAATGGAAATGCATTGAAAGGTGCTAAATTTGAACTGTTTAAACAGAATGAAGATAGTACTTGGAAATCATTAGGAGAACAGGCCGGAACTGGTACAGATGAAAATAAATTTGCATGGTCTGGATTAGATGATGGTATTTACAAACTTGTTGAGACTGAAGTTCCTGATGGTTATAACAAATTGGATGATCAGATTTTCACTGTAACAGGAACTCATGATTCAGAAAGTGATGATCCAAAGTTAACAAATTTAACAGGAAATGTTACAACTGGAACTATTAGATTTGATGAAAGTGTTACAAATGGATCCTTATCTACTAAGGTTGAAAACCGTTCAGGTTCTCTGCTTCCATCCACCGGTGGCATCGGTACAACAATCTTCTACGTAGTTGGTGTTGTCCTTATGCTTGGTGCAGGCGTTCTTCTTATTACTAAGAGACGTATGAGTGCAAAACACTAATTGTGGTTTTACAATAACAAATAAGATTCTTACTGCTGTACATTGCAGTGAGTGACCTATCAGGGGGAGCAGGGTTACCTGTTCCCCTGATAACAAATAAGATTTGACAACAGGGAGATGCACATGAAAAAAAAGAATTGGTCCAATATTATTCTGATAGTGGTGTTTTTCGTGGGTCTCTCCGTGCTGTTATATCCGACAGTCAGTGATTACTGGAACTCTCTTCATCAGTCCAGGGCGATTGCCACCTATTCGGATGCTGTGGAGGAGATGGACACCAGTGACTATGAGAGGATGTGGGCGGAGGCAGATGCCTACAATGAGAAGCTTTATGAATCCGGGCATGGTCTGGGGCTGGCGGAGGATGAGAAGAAGGAATATGACAGTCTTCTGGATGTTTCCGGAACAGGGATCATGAGTTATATCGAGATTCCGAGTATCAAGTGTTCCCTTCCCATCTATCATGGTACG
The DNA here is from genome assembly GCF_052064155.1 of Blautia sp. HCP3S3_C12. Lineage (NCBI taxonomy): Bacteria > Bacillati > Bacillota > Clostridia > Lachnospirales > Lachnospiraceae > Blautia > Blautia sp. HCP3S3_C12. Next base: position 47,784 of record NZ_JBQHWC010000002.1, read on the forward strand.
GATGAGGCGGTTCTGCAGATTGCAGTTGGTCATATTGAGGGAAGTTCTCTTCCTGTAGGCGGGGTGAATACCCACTGTGTGCTTTCCGGACACAGAGGACTGCCAAGTGCGAAGCTTTTCTCTGATCTGGATAAGCTGGAGGAGGGGGATCTGTTTATGATCCGTACTCTGGATCAGACACTGACCTATGAGGTGGATCAGATCCGTATTGTTCTTCCGGAGGAGATTGATGATCTGAAGATCGTGGAGGGCGAGGATCTGTGTACACTGGTTACCTGTACTCCTTACGGGATCAATACCCACAGGCTTCTGGTGAGGGGACATCGTGTTGCCAATCAGGAGAATGCCGAGAATATCCGTGTCACTGCGGAAGCTATGCAGGTGGATACCAGGATTGTGGCTGCATTTGTGGCAGTTCCGATTTTGCTGGTTCTGTTGATTTGGCTTCTTGTCAGCACGCGTAAAAAGAGATAGAATTTTATTATGAAGAGAAAACACATATCAACAATATTCATTATAGTGATCTTTCTGGCAGGGCTGGGATTTATTTCTTATCCCACAGTGAGTAACCTGTGGAATCAGGCGCATCAGTCCAGGGCTATTGCCACATACAGCAAGCAGGTGGAGAAGCTGGATGATACCGAGAATAAGAAGATGCTTAAGGCAGCCAGGAAGTACAATAAGAGTTTACTGAAGAAATCAGACCACTGGAAACTTTCGAAGAAGGATAAGAAGAAATATGAGAGTCTTCTGGATGTTTCCGGAACCGGGATCATGGGTTATATAGAAGTTCCGAAGATTGACTGTTCCCTACCCATTTATCATGGGACGGATGAGGGGGCTCTGCAGATTGCCATCGGGCATCTGGAGGGGAGTTCTCTTCCTGTGGGAGGTAAGAGTACCCACTGTGTGCTTTCCGGGCACAGGGGGCTGCCCAGCGCCAGACTGTTTACGGATCTGGACCAGATGGAGGAGGGAGATATTTTTATCCTGAATGTTCTGGGTCATAAGCTGGCCTATGAGGTGGATCAGATCAAGGTGGTCCTGCCTGAGGAAATGTCCGACCTGGAGATCCAGGAGGGCAAGGATCTGTGTACCCTGGTAACCTGTACTCCCTATGGGATCAATACCCACCGTCTGCTGGTAAGGGGGCACCGGGTAAAATATGTGGAGACCAAGGTGCAGGAGCAGAAGGAAGTGTCGAAACCGAAAACAGATACCAGGCCGGTGATTGCTGGGGCTGCGGTTGGTGCAGTGGTACTGTTTATCATAATTTTCGCGGTGAGACGCCGCAGAAAGCATAGAAATCAACAGAGATAACGGAGGCTGATGGTATATGGAGAAAAAAGTGAAAAAGGGAAGAGGGCTGAGAGTTTTCATTGCTCTTGGGGTAATGTGTATGCTCCTTATGGGGCTGGCTGTCCAGGCTGGGGCAGCGGATTCTGAGCCTACAAACGGAAATCTGACAATGACTCTCACTGTGACAGAGAATGGCAAACAGGTTCCTATGGCACAGGTGCCGCTGGCTTTGTACCAGGTAGGAACCATGGATACTCAGCCGGTTGTGCAGTTCCATCTGGATCCCAGTCTGTCAGCCACAGGTGTAGATCTGAATAAGCTAAGGACAGCAGCAGATTCCCAGAAGGCCGTAGCAGCTTTATCCCAGGCTGTGGCTTCGGCGGGGGTGGTTTCCTATACAGCATCCACAGATGCCAATGGCCAGGTGAGCTTCCAGGATATGCCAAAGGGAGTATACCTTCTGGTGCAGACCGGCGGGACAGAGATCTGTACAGTTTCCGCCATGCTTCTTTCGGTGCCTTATAGCGCAGACGGCAAGACTCTGGAATATGATGTGAAGGCTTTTCCAAAGGCAGACCGCAAGCTGGAAAAAAGCAGGCTGACAGTGACCAAGAAGCTGTGTATCCTGGATAAGGATCTGAACGAAAAGCCGATCAGTGCACCGGATGCTACTTACTATGTAAGACTTTTCCGGGATGAGGCGGCTACAGTTCCCTATGGTGAGGTAAAGGCAATCCGCATCCAGGGACAGAGCAGTGGTACCGTGGATTTCACAGACCTGCCTGAGGGCACCTATTATATCCGCGAGACGGATGCAGAGGGAAATCCCAGACCGGTGGGTGATGCTTTTCAGGATGAGAATGGCAAGGAGGTAAGCTGCTTTATTGCTGTCAATGGTACAGATGGCACAGCTCTGAATTTTACCAATGCCTACAAGGATCAGGCAGTGGTGGTAGATAATGTATATACGGATCTGCCGGATGGTTTCTATCTGGAGCGGAATCTGTGGATCCAGAAGAATGTAATAAAGGATGGCCAGCAGATCACCACAGATGATACCTTCTATGCTACAGTGAAGGAGGTGGATCCGGATACCGGTGAGGAGACTACGGTTATCACTACTGAGCTGACACAGAATGACCGTGTGGCAGTGAATTTCCAGCTCCTGGATAAGGAGGAGCTGGAGAAGGTTCATACCTACCGTGTTTATGAGTCAGATGAGGAGGGTAATCCTGTAGATAAGAGTACCTTTGGATTTGAGGTAGGCGGCGAGGGCAATGTTGTGTTCCAGCCGGAGGATGATGAGAAGACCATCACCATCACCAATACGGTGGTTTCCACAACTCCTACACCGGCCCCAAGTATTACGCCTGGCAGTGATACACCGGGTTCAAGTTCCGGCGGCATATCCGGAAGTTCACCGGTAAAAACCGGAGACAGTACACCGGTTGGCTTGTTCATCGGCCTGTTCGCAGCAGCGGCTGTGATCGCCGGAGTTGTAGTATATCTGAAGAGACGTAAGAAATAATAGACGCCCGGGGGATTTTCCCCGGGCTTTTTGTGAACCTATTTACAAAAAAACGACTGCTTGTAAAGTTGGTATCACCGTGCTATCATAAAATTACATAATATAAGCGAAGGGAGATAACAAGTGGAGAGCCTGAATATTCCTGTTGGCGTTTCTGATTTTTCGGAAATACGCGAAAATAATTATTACTATATTGATAAAACCGGTCTGATCATTAGGCTGTTAAATACTTCCGCTACAAAGGTCACCCTGATCACCCGTCCCCGCAGATTTGGGAAAACCCTTGGTATGAGCATGCTGGCGGCTTTTTTTGATATCAGGAAAAACAATGTGGCTCTTTTTGACGGACTGGAAATTTCGCGGCACACGTCCCTCTGTGATCAGTGGATGAACCGGTATCCTACACTTTTTATTTCCTTCAAACGTGTGGATGGTCTTGATTTCCCTACTGCTTATGGGATGCTTTGTGCAACGATTGCAGATGTCTGTGCGGAACACAGGTATCTCCTGGACAGTCCTGCACCTACAGATTATGATAAAGAGCTGATTCGCCATATCCTGCATAATCAGGCTACTCCTGTAGAGATCAGGAACAGCCTTCTGGTATTGACACGTGCCATGAGTGCTCATTATGATAAGCAGGTTATCCTGTTGATCGATGAATATGATGTTCCGGTGGCAAAGTCTACAAATCATGGATATTATCAGGAAATGATGGATGTTATGAAGGGGTTGATGCAGGCCTTAAAGGATAATTCGTCCCTTCGTTTTTCTGTGATCACCGGATGTTTGAAGATTGCAAAGGAGAGTATTTTCACAGGTACAAATAATTTTGTTTCGGATACCATTACAGATTCTGGATTAAATGAATATTTCGGATTTACACAGGAGGATGTGGACAGATTGCTGGAGGATGCCGGCGCAGTGGAGTATGCTGAAGAGATCCGTACCTGGTATGATGGTTACCATTTTGGGGATTTTGACATTTACTGTCCCTGGGATGTGTTAAATTATCTGAGGGATCTTCAGGGAAATCCGGATGCCCGTCCTGCCAGTTACTGGAGAAATACCAGCGATAATTCCATTATCCGTTCTTTCATCGATTATGCAGGAAGTACGATTACCAGGAAGCTGGAGCATCTTCTTTCCGGCGGTTATATTATACAGCATATAGATGAGAATCTGACCTATGATTATCTGCATTCATCGGAAGATAATCTGTGGAGCCTTTTATATCTGACGGGATATCTGACCAGAGTACGCAGAGAGGATCTGACGGAATCCCTGCCTGACGGGATGTTTGCTCTGGCAATTCCTAATGCTGAGATCAGAGAAATTTTTGAAACAACGGTGATCAGGTGGTTTCGTGACAGTGCCCTGACATGGAATCGTATGGATCTGTTTCAGGCAGTCTGGAATGCAGACAGTGAAACCATTACCCGTGAGATGAGCAAGCTGCTCCGCAAAACAATCAGCTATCATGATTATAAAGAAGATTTTTATCATGCTTTTCTTGCAGGAATTTTTGCAGGGGCAGGATATATGACGGAATCCAACAGGGAACATGGCGAGGGGCGCAGTGATGTCATTGTATATGATTCTGATAACAGCAGAGTCGCTGTTTTTGAGGCAAAATATTCCACAGCCCTGGAAAATATGGCAGGGGATTGTGACAAAGCTCTGCAGCAGATCAATGACCGGATGTATGCCAGGGAATTTGAAGAGGATTACGACGAGGTTCTGTGCTATGGGATCGCATTCTTTAAGAAGCGGTGTCTGGTGAGAAAAAAATAGAGAGGACGGAAAAGATAAGCGAAGGATATAAAAAATAAGTGAAATAGGGAGCACCCCGGAAACTTCAGATTTGCAAATTTCCGGGGTGCTTTTTTCTGTCTCCCAAATGTATTCCCTGGGCAGTCTGGCTCTTGTATTTCCTGTTTTATAATGCTATGATTTGATAACAAAGATGTCAGGTAGATTTTATTCCGGACAGGATCCTGAATTTGTGGAAGGGGATATTTTTAAGATTATTGTGCCATTGGATGACAACTATTCTCTGGATCATGGGAATGGTGCCAATGGTGACAGTGGCTGTGGCACCATTGACACCATTTGTGCTAATGGTATTAATTATAAAACTGATTTTATACAAAATGATGTGGAGCAGGGAGGAAGTTGTGTCCGTGAGTCATCAATTCCGTATGCAGCAAGAAGGGGTTCTTTTTTTGAAAAATCAGCGGGTATACTTTCTCAGGAAGAAGCGGAAATTCTTGACAGGGTTAAGAAGAATCCACATCTGACGCAGAGCCAGATTCAAAAAGAAATGGGGATATCGTTGCGGAGCGTAAAACGTATCATGAGCAGATTACAACAGGAAGGTATCCTTATAAGAAAAGGAAATAACCGCAGTGGTTCATGGATGATAGATGATGAAGTTTTATTTGACAGATAAGAACAGGAAAATAATACAGCAAAGGAGAGACAGTAAATGGTAAAGGTAGATTTGATCACTGGTTTCCTTGGTTCAGGGAAGACCACGTTTATCAGGAAGTATGCGCAGTATCTGATGGATGCCGGTAATAATATTGGGATTCTGGAGAATGATTACGGGGCTGTGAATGTGGATATGATGCTGCTTCAGGATCTGATGGGAGACAATTGTGAGTTGGAGATGATTTCAGGCGGGTGTGATAAGGACTGCCACAGGAGGAGATTTAAGACGAAGCTGATCGCTATGGGGATGTGCGGTTATGATCGGGTGATCGTGGAGCCGTCGGGGATTTTTGATGTGGATGAGTTTTTTGATATTCTTCATGAGGAGCCCTTAAACCGTTGGTATCAGATTGGGAATGTGATCGGGATCGTGGATTCGAAGCTGGAGCGTGATCTGTCAGAGGAGGCGGATTTTATTCTGGCTTCGGAGGTGGCAGATGCGGGATGCATTGTGATGAGCAAGAGCCAGGATGCATCACCTGAGGAAATCAGGGGGACGGTTGAGCATGTGAATCATGCACTGGAGAAGGTTCACTGCAGCAGGAGATTTCATTGTGAAATAAATGGTGTGGATACTGCTAATGTTATCCACAAGAATTGGGAGGAAATGTCGAAAGAGGACTTTGATCGGATCGCATCCTGTGGATATGTGATGGAAAGCTACAGGAAACCGGAGTTTGAGGCAGAGGATGCTTTTACTTCTCTGTACTTTATGAATGTGAAGATGACTGAGAGGGAGCTGCGGGAAGCGGCTGAGCATATTTTGTCTGATCCTGAATGCGGGCGAGTGTTTCGGATGAAGGGATTTATGAGAGTGGACAGTGATAGCGAAGACAGATCTGGAAAGTCTGCTCAGACAGATAGCGGAGAACAGCAGTGGATTGAATTAAATGCTACAAAGAATGAAATTACAATCCGCCCGCTTCATGTGGGACAGGAGGTTCTGATCGTGATCGGGGAAGAACTGCAGGAGGAGAAAATCAAGTCTTACCTGAAGATCTGAGATTTGAACGCAGGTCGCGAAGTGACTGCGTTCATGAGCAAGTAGCGAAGCGGATTGCGAATGTCCATTTTACTTTATAAAAAAGGGCACTTGAAAAATCAGGTGCCCCATTGTATAATCTACTTAGAAGATGACCGGAAGCGTGTTCCGGTTGCCCTCTGTGATTAATTATAATGTTAAAAAGAAAGTAAGCATCTCACTTTGAGCGGGGGGATGCTTATTTCTTTTTATGTTGATCTATGTAAGTCAATGCCGTAAAAATTACTAACAATAAAGTAAGAACTTCCATTGTATTCATCTGGCATCACCCTCCTTTCGTGAAACTGGAGGGCAGGGGTCGAAACTTCGCATCCGGGTCTGTTCAATTATACTTGTTCAGTATAACGTGAAAAATAGAAGATATCAAGTACTTTACGTTCTATATTAGTCAATCGGATATTCGCAATCCGCTTTCGCTACTTGCTCATAACCGAATAACTGCTCCGCAGTTTATCAGGAGGGGCTTGTACCCCTCCTGATACAAGCAAGTCCCACCCACTGCTTATTGCTTCTCGCAATTGAAGCAGGGGACTTACTTGATTCGGTTAAAAACAAAACAGGGTATGAAGTTCATCGTAATCTGATAAAGCTTCATACCTTGTTCGTTTATTTTTATGGAGTTTTGTAACTGTAAGGATTATTTGGTAAACAGATCAACCAGATCCTGGCCGTCTTCGTAGCCCTGGCTCTTCAGCTCATTTACGAACCATTCGTCTACGCCGTCTACAGCTTCTTTAAAGGAATCGATATCCATATCTGCTTTCTCTGTGAAGGTTACGCCGTTTTTGGATTCCCAGCGTTCTTTGATCTCATTGTCGCTGGAACGGTTGATGTAACGTTCATACTCAACTGCCTTCTGGCCACATTCGTCAACAACTGCCTGCTGTTCTGGTGTGAGGCCGTCATAGATATCCTGATTGATGCAGAAGAACAGACAGTCATAAATTGCATCCCACATGGAGCAGTAAGGCTGAACCTCCTGAACGCTTGCTGCGTCGATAGCAGGAAGTGGATTTTCCTCACCTTCAACTGTGTTCTGCTGAAGTGCTGTGTAAGTCTCTGACCAGTTCATGTTGGTGGCATCAGCACCCCATCTCTTGTAGCATTCCATCAGAAGGTTGGAACCTGCTACACGGACCTTCAGGTTCTTCATATCATCTACAGATTTGATTTCATGTTTGCTATTTGTGATCTCACGGAAACCGTTCTCTGCAATACCCATGCAGTGGAGTCCGTATTCGCCAAGGATTTCTTTCAGTTTTTCACCAGCTTCGCCATCGAATTTCGCATCTGCATCGTCGTAAGAATCATAGACAAATGGAAGAGAAACAACGTTGAAACGTGGATCAAATGCAGAGTAGATCAGGTTGGAGTGCATGGAGATCTGAACCGGGTCACCATTCATTAGAGCCTGGATACCTTCGGACTGGTTGCCGTTTGTAAGCTGGTCAGCTGCATAAATATTGACTTTAACCTTTCCGCCTGTAGCTTTTTCCATCAGTTCACCGAACTTACGTCCGCCGTCAGCCCAGGTACTTGTCTCAGTAGTGGAGCAAGCGAAGTTCCAGGTTGTTTCCGGCCAGTCCAGATCACTGTAATCTTCCACTGTGTTGAAGGAATCCTTTGTGAAAAGGTCAACCAGATCCTGGGCATCGTCATAGCCCTGGCTCTTCAGTTCGTTTACAAACCAGTCATCGATACCGTCAACTGCTTTTTTGAAGGAGTCGATGTCCACGTCTTCTTTCTCTGTGATTGTTACACCGTTCTGGCTTGCCCAGCGTTCTTTGATCTCGTCATCTCCGGAACGGTTGATGTAACGCTCATATTCAACTGCTTTCTGTCCTGCTTCGTCAACTACTTCCTGCTGTTGTGGTGTGAGACTGTTGTAGATGTCTTCGTTGATACAGAAGAACAGGCAGTCATAAATTGCATCCCACATAGAGCAGTAAGGCTGAACCTCCTGAACACTTGCAGCGTCGATAGCAGGAAGCGGATTCTCCTGACCTTCTACTGTGTTCTGCTGAAGTGCTGTGTAAGTTTCTGACCAGTTCATGTTTGTGGCATCAGCGCCCCATCTCTTGTAGCATTCCATCAGAAGGTTGGAGCCTGCTACACGAACCTTCAGGTTCTTCATATCGTCTACAGATTTAATCTCATGTTTGCTGTTTGTGATTTCACGGAAACCGTTCTCTGCAATACCCATGCAGTGGAGTCCGTACTCACTGAGGAGTTCTTTCAGCTTTGCGCCAGCTTCGCCATCGAATTTCGCATCTGCATCCTCATAGGAATCATAGACAAACGGAAGAGAAACAACGTTGAAACGTGGGTCAAATGCGGAGTAGATCAGGTTGGAGTGCATGGAGATCTGAACCGGATCACCATTCATCAAAGCCTGAATACCTTCGGACTGGTTGCCGTTTGTAAGCTGGTCAGCAGCGTAAATGTTGACTTTGACTTTGCCGCCTGTGGCTTTTTCCATCAGTTCACCGAACTTACGTCCGCCATCAGCCCATGTACTTGTCTCAGTAGTGGAGCAAGCGAAGTTCCAGGTCATTTCCGGCCAGTCAAGGTCGCTGTAATCTGCGATTGTGTCAAAGGAGTTATTGCCGTCTCCTGCGTCCTTGGAAGCTGTGTCAGAGGAAGCGGAGGACTGATCACCTGTGTAGGAGCCTTCTTTTGCAAGAGCTTTCGGAAGGAAAGTGGAGGTGATCGGGATGTATGTAACGATCAGAAGAACTGCAACGCAGGCTGCGATCATTGGCACAACTGCCCTTGAGATCTCCTGCAGAGTAACTTCCAGACCTTTTTTGATCTTGATGCTGATTGCTACGAAAAGGTTTACACCTACAGGAGGAGTTACCTGTCCGATTGCAAGGTTTACAGTTGCCATAACACCGAATGCTACTATATCGTATCCAAGAGCCTTACATACAGGAAGCATGATCGGGATGAAGATGTACATAGCGGAGTTTGCATCGATGAAGCATCCTGCGATCAGGAAGATGATATTTACGATCAGCAGGAAGGTAAACTGATTGTGTGCGATGCTTCCAAGTAAATTGGAGGCTGCATCTGCAATACCGAATTTGGTACATACAAAGGAGAACAGAGAGGCACTTGCTACGATGAGCATGATACCGCCGGTTGTCTTGGCTGAGTCTACCAGGATGTCAAACATATCGCGGATAGAAACTTCGCGGTAGATGACCATACCTACGAAGAGTCCGTATACAACGGATACGGCTGCTGCTTCGGTTGGTGTGAAGATACCGCCGTAGATACCGCCCAGGATGATGATCGGCATCAGGAATCCCCAGAAAGCATCTTTGAAAGCGTCCCAGCGTTCTTTGCCTGAGGCTTTTTCTCTGGATGGTTTGATGTTGTGTTTCTTTGCTTCCAGCATTACTACGATTACCAGTGCCACGCCCATAAGAAGACCTGGTACGATACCTGCCATGAACATATCTGCAATGGATGTGCCTGTGATGGAGGCATATACAACGAAGGCGATACTTGGCGGGATGACAATGGCGATGGAGCTTGAGGTTGCCATCAGTGCTGTGGAGAATGGTGCGGAGAAACCGCCTTGTTCTACCATTGCAGGGATCAGTACGGCGCCAAGGGCTGCAACAGTTGCAGGACCGGAACCGGAGATGGCGCCGAAGAAGCAGGCTACGATAACACATACGATGGCGATACCGCCTTTTTTGTGGCCTACGCAGGTATCAACGAATTTGATCAGTCGTTTGGAGATACCGGCTTTTGCCATGATGTTTCCTGACAGTACGAAGAATGGGATTGCCAGGAGCAGGAATTTGCTGATTCCTGAGTACATGTTGGTTGCTACGATCGTCAGGGATGTACCGGAGTAGAGGATCGCGCATACGGAGGAAAGTCCCAGGCAGATTCCGATGGGTACACCCAGGATCAGGAATATGAAGAAGGAGATAAATAAGATTGCACTGATCATTTATTTGCCCTCCTTTTTGTCTGTTGTGATTGTGTTCATGTTACCTTTTGTGTTGTTGTCGGCATTTTTGGCGCTGTCGGTTTTGCAGCAGAAGTCCAGACAGAATTCAATGAAGTGAAGGATCATGCATCCTGCACCGATGGGTACGAAGGACCAGAAGATCCATTCAGGCCAGTTTAATACGAAGGTTCTTTTTCCGTTCTGAAGCTGGGTGATAACCTTGTCCATTCCGTATTTGAAAAGGATGACGCTGAAGATGATGCTCAGGACTGTGATCAGGATTACGGATGGTTTCTTCAGCTTCTTTGGAAGGCGGTCTGTGACCAGTGTCAGGCTGACCAGTTCTCCTTCGCGGCAGGCAAGTGCGGCTGCCAGCAGGGTGATGAGTACGAATACCGCTACTACAAGTTCTTCTGTGAAGGACCAGGAACGGTGGATGACTTTACGGGAAAATACGTTTCCCACAGTCAGCACCAGGATCAGCAGTGTGGAGATCACAAGGACGATCTTTTCTACTGCGGTCAGTGCGTTCATGATTTTTTTGTAGATTTTCATGCTCTCTACTCCTCTCAAAAGTTTTTTGTACTGTTCGATGTCTGTGCGTTCTTGATGTCGGGGGAACAGTGACGTTTTCGGTTTCAGATAGGCAGTCTGGAAGGAAAGGTATGTCTCGTATGTCAGGGCATAAAAAAAGTCCGCCCCACGCAGGGACGGACATATAATATTCCGTAACCACCCTGTTTCATCTTTGAAACAAGTACGATTCTGCAACGTACCGATATACGCGGCTCCTGTAACGGGGGGCGGCCGGGGAAGCTTACTGTGAATACGGTTATATCTGTAATGATGGTATTCAAGGGTTCGGCTTTCCTTCTCGGGGATGATATTCGAAACAGGTCTGTCGCTGCATTTCACCGGACTGCAGCTCTCTGGGGACAGGGGGACTGTTTTTACTGGTTCCCTTCGTTGAATTTATGCGTTATAGGTTTAGCTGTTTAAAAAGCTAAAGCAATTTTAACGCTGTTTGTTTTGAAAGTCAAGAGGTTTTTGTAAGTATTTGGGGGAAGTTTGTTGGTGTGGGGCGTACACTTGCAATAGAGAGATGCTGCTTCACGCTGGGGATTGGAAGTGTAAGAGGGAACAGTAATGACTGTAATGCTGGATGCAAAGATGTTGATTCTGTTAGAGAAAAGACTTACAATTATAAGTGCATATAAGTAACAGGGAAAGGAGAAGGAATGGTTTTATTTTATGGAAGTAAAGAAATTGTTGTGTATCCGAGTATAAGAAAGTCTATTTATAATAGAGATTTTTATTTTGGATTTTATTGTACTGCGAATAAAGAGCAGGCAGAAAGGTGTGCAATCAGGTATGAGAAAAAAGGATATGTGAACAAGTATAACTATATTCCAAATCCTGCATTGAAATATTTGAAGTTTGAGAGAATAACAGACGAATGGCTTGATTTTATTGTAGCTTGCAGGGCTGGAAAAGCGCATACTTATGATATTGTTGAAGGACCTATGGTTGATGATGCGATATTTAATTATGTACAGGATTTTGTGGACGGAAAAATAAAAAGAGTGGCATTCTGGGAACTTGTCAAATATAATCATCCGATATATCAGATTAGCTTTCATACGATTTCTGCATTGGATACATTGACGTTTAGAGGAAGTGAGACGGTTTATAGAAATAAAAATAACAGTTAACTTATTATATATAATGAAATGCTAATCGGGTCAAAAAATCTTTGATGTGATGTTTTGCAAAAATAAAGATGGATATAAGATTGGTAATAATTGCAGTTTTGTATGTTTTATGATATTTTGGAGTAAGAGAAAAGGGAAATTGTCCAGAAAGGAGACTGTCCACATGGGAATTTATTTAAACAGCGTATCTCCGTATACGTTATATAAAAGCGAAGTATGTAGTCCGTATTTTGTGGATAAATCACAGATGCTAAGAGAACTGATTCCATTGGCTGAGGTTGGAAATCGTCATGTGTGTGTGACACGTCCCCGCAGATTTGGAAAAACAGTGATGGCAAATATGATTGGCGCTTTTTTTGGGAAAGATGTTGCGTCGGAGGATGTATTTGAGACATTGAAAATTTCAGAATTTGCTGATTACAGAAGGCATTTGAACCAGTATAATACAATTTATATTGATTTTAGCGTGGTTGATGATGAATGTATAAGTTATAAGGAATATATAGATGAGATAAAGGGGAATTTAAAAGAGGATTTAAAGAGGGGATATCCGGATATTGATTTTCGTGAGAATGGTTCTGTAAGAGAAGACCTACAGAGGATTTTTGCGGAAAAAAAAGAACGTTTTGTCTTTGTCTTTGATGAATGGGATTCGGTATTTCATATGCCGTTTGTGACAGAGGATGATAAAAAGTCTTATTTGCTATTTTTGAAGGGATTGTTAAAGGATAAGCCGTATGTTGCATTGGCATATATGACGGGAATATTGCCAATCGCCAAGTATTCCAGTGGATCTGAATTAAACATGTTTATGGAGTATACGATGGCTTCGGAGTCTAAGTTTGGTAATGTATTTGGATTTTCAGATAAAGAAGTTGATATGCTTTATGAAAGATATTGCGAGAACAATGCCAGAAAAGAAGAAATGCTGAATGTGACCAGGGAAGGATTACGTGAATGGTATGATGGATATTTTACTAAAAATGGGGAGAGAATGTATAATCCAAGATCGGTTGTGGCAGCCTTAGAGAATAATAATCTGGGCAGTTACTGGACAAGTTCAGGACCATATGATGAAATATTCTATTACGTTGAGAATAATATTGCAGATGTGCGTAAAGATATTGCGCTTATGATTTCTGGTGAGGGTGTCAAGGCGAAGATTCAGGAGTATGCGGCCACTTCTATGAATTTGTTGACCAGAGAAGAAATTTTATCTGCCATGGTGGTATATGGCTTTTTAAGCTACTATAATGGAAAGGTGTATATTCCTAATAAAGAATTGATGGACAAATTTGATGAGATGGTTCAGAAAGAAGCTTCATTGGGATATGTATACAGATTGGCGAAAGAATCTGAGCGTATGCTGGAGGCCACACTTCATGGGGATACAGAAACTATGGAGAATATATTGGCTTATGTTCACAATACAGAGACTCCAATCCTTTCTTACAATAATGAAACAGAATTATCAGCGGTTGTGAATCTTGTTTATTTGGCAGCGAGAGATAGATACCGTGTGGAGAGAGAGGATAAGTCAGGGAAGGGGTTTGTTGATTTTATTTTTTATCCAGAAGACAGATCGGATACATGTATTATTTTAGAATTAAAAGTGGACCATACACCGGAAGAAGCCATTGAACAGATTAGAGATAAGGATTATATGCTACGGTTTATGGGAAAATTAGGTGAATTACCGAAATATACTGGTGAGATTTTAGGTGTTGGAATTAGTTATAGTAAAACCGATAAAATACACAGATGTAAAACGGAGATTCTCAGAAACAGAATTTAACCGAATTAAGTAAGTCCCCTGCTTATTGCTTTTCGCAACCTCCGCAGGGGACTTACTTGATTCGGTTAAATATTGAACTGTGAAATCGTTAAAATTAGTCTTCCAATTTAATCTTTTCTTTCAGAACCACACATCCTGCCATGTCTCCGATAACATTGACGCAGGTTGCACCCATATCGCAGAGTGTGTTGATGCTGATATAAACGCCCATGACACCGGCCGGCAGACCTGCCATGGTTGCCAGGGCTGCGAAGGATGCGATGGCACCGCCCGGGATTCCCGGGGTTCCTACTGACAGGAGTACGTTTGCCAGAAGGATTATGATCATCATGGAAATGCTTACGTTAATTCCGCATGCATTGGCGAAGAACATGATCATGAATGACATCAGGATGGATACGGCATCCATGTTTACAGTAGCGCCAAGAGGAATGGCAATACTTGTGATCTTGTTGGATACGCCCATTTCGTCTTCCATACGCTGTTTACTGATTGGAATGGTCGCTGAACTGGAACAGGTTCCGAATGCGTTCAGAGCTGCAGGAAGCATTGCTTTGAAGAATTTCACAGGGCTTTCTTTGCCGATGAATTTCACGGAGCCACCGTAAATGACCAGGGCAAATCCGAAGAATGCCACATACAGGATGATCAGCTGAGTTGCCAGTGAAATGATGGTTTCTGTACCGTTGGCTTCTACAACAGGAACGATAGTACAGAATACACCGATAGGTGTGAAGTACATAACTGTGCTGATCACTTTCAGGCAGACTTCATTGCAGGAATCGATCACATTCAGAAGTGCTTTACCTTTTTCACCGATAGCGATAAGTGTGAAGCCTACGATGACTGCGAATACAAGTACCTGAAGCATATTTCCGTTTGCGAAAGCTGCAACCGGATTGGATGGGATTAAGTTTTTGATGGTGTCCAGAATGCTGGTCATCTCAGTTGCCTGAATGTCGGAAGTTGCCATCTCGAATTTAACACCCTCACCGAGATGGATCAGTCGCGGGATGATCAGTCCTGCCAGGCTGGCAAGTGCTGTGGTGCACAGGAAAAAGATCATGGCACCGGCTGTGATCTTGCCGGTTGTGCGGGCATTACCGATGCTAGAGATACCCATGATAATGGAACAGAAGACCAGTGGAAAGATCATCATGTTCAGGGCATTCATGTAAATGCTTCCGATAAGACTTGTGACAGTAAGAACCGGTTCGAAACGGTTTGCCAGAAACAGACCGGTAATGATACCCAGAATCAGTCCGGTAAAGATTGCTGCGGTAATATGTTTTTTATACCACGAATAGAATTTTTTCATTTGTTCCCTCCTCTTTATTTTCGCTTCCTGATATGGAAAAATAACACCACAATACTTTACCACAATAATGTGTGAATTACAATATTTCCCGCTGTTTTATTATTTGAGTGGGAGTGTTTCCGAAATGCTCAAGGAACATCCTGCGAAATAGTTTGTAATTGATAAAGCCATGCCGCTCCAAATTGTAACACAGAAAAACAGGCATCGATGATACAGATATCGAAGCCTGTTTTTCTGCGTTGCCGGAAATTATTTTGTAATATTCCTGTGATATAAAAAGTCCTATGCAGGCTATTATGATTGTCAGGTGCAGGTGAAGAGGGTATAATAGTTGTAATTATTTAACCAAATCAAGGAAGTCCCTGCTTCAATTGTAAAGAGCAGTAAGTAGTGGGTGGGGATTTACTTGTATCAGAAGGAGTGTTTATATGAAACCAACTATTTTATTAATAAATTTTCAGAATCAGCAGAAGCTTCGCAAGTTAAAGATGGCATTACTGCCTTTTAAGATTCGTTTAAAAACTGTAGAAACTCAGGACTATAGTCAGCCAATCGGATATCTGGCAGGAGTGAAAGAGGTTTCTCAGGTACAGATTCCATCAGCGCTGATCCCTCAGGAGCAGATGGAGAAGGAAATGCTGATTCTTGCAGGAATCACGGGGAATCTGTTTGACCAGGTGCTCTATACCTTGCGGAAAGCAGGTACACCTGTGGATTACAAGGCGGTTCTGACGGAGCATAATCAGAATTGGAACTGTATGCAGCTTTATAAAGAACTGGAGAAAGAACATAATATGTATCATCCGTCTTAAATGAATGAAACAGAAAGCCCAACGGCTGTATATCATTCATAAAAATTACTCCATAATGTTCCTGTAATACGTCAGATTACCACATAATTGTAAATGGTATGTATAACAATAAAACACATAGAATATATATAAATATGTTACATGTAATATATCAATCTAATCACTAAACCGCTATACTAAATGTATGCTGAAATTGTATAAAAATGAATACAAAGAGAAAAAATCAAAGGAGAAAAAAATGAAAGCAGTAATCGCAATTGATTCTCTAAAAGGAAGTCTGAGTTCCATGGAAGCAGGATATGCTGCTGCTGACGGAATCCGCAGAGTTCATGGTCAGGATGCAGAAATTATAGTAAGACCACTGGCTGATGGCGGGGAAGGCACAGTGGAAGCACTGGTGAGTGGTATGAATGGTATCATACAGAACGTGATGGTTACAGGTCCGCTTGGAACGCCGGTGAATTGTGAATATGGAATCATTGAAAGCAGTCATACCGCTGTGATTGAAATGTCAGGTGCGGCAGGTATCACACTTGTTCCTGATGAAAAACGAAATCCACTTTATACTACAACTTATGGTGTGGGAGAAGTGATTAAAGATGCTATTTCCAAAGGCTGCCGCCGGTTTATTGTAGGAATTGGAGGAAGTGCTACCAATGATGGTGGAATTGGAATGCTTCAGGCATTGGGATATGGTTTTCTTGATAAAAAAGGAAAACAGGTTCCTTTTGGTGCCAGAGGACTGGAGGTACTGGAGGAGATTACCGATACATATGTACTGCCTGAACTGGCAGAATGTGAATTTCGTGTTGCCTGTGATGTAACAAATATTCTCTGTGGAGAGGAAGGATGCAGTGCAGTATTCGGACCACAGAAAGGGGCAACTCCCTCTATGATTATGCAGATGGATAAATGGCTGGAAAAATATGCCGCACTTGCAGAGAAAAAATGCACAAAGATCAATGCCAATCAGGCAGGTACGGGTGCAGCAGGAGGCCTGGGATTTGCATTTTTGAGTTTTACCAATGCAGTTCTGGAGTCTGGGATTAAGATTGTGCTGGAAGAAACTTCTCTGGAAAAATATATGGAAAATGCTGACATTGTGATTACAGGAGAAGGCAGACTGGATGGTCAGACTGCCATGGGAAAAGTACCTGTAGGTGTGGCACGTCTGGCAAAGAAGCATAACATTCCTGTGACTGCTTTTGCAGGAAGTGTTACAAAAGAGGCCATTGCCTGCAATCAGAACGGAATTGATGCATTTTTCCCGATTTTAAGAGGAGTAACTACTCTGGAAGATGCTATGAAACCGGAAAATGCAAAGGCTAACATGGCGGATACGGTAGAACAGGTATTTCGTCTGCTGAACATAAGGAGGAAATAAAGAATGGATTATAGTTTTACAACCATAGGTGCTCTGATTGGAATGGCAGTTGCGATTATTCTGATCATAAAAAAAGTTCAGCCCGCTTATAGTCTGATTTTGGGTGCTCTTATTGGCGGAGTAATCGGAAGTGGAAATCTGATATTGACTGTCGATACTATGGTAAGTGGAGCACAGAGTATGATTTCTTCTGTACTGAGAATTATGACTTCCGGTATTCTGGCGGGAACTCTTATTAAAACCGGAGCTGCGGAAAAAATTGCAGAAGTAATTGTACAGAAATTGGGAGAGAAACGAGCCCTTATTGCTGTTGCGGCTGCAACAATGGTAATATGTGCAGTAGGTGTTTTTGTGGATATTTCAGTTATTACAGTAGCACCTATTGCACTGGCGATTGGAAAAAAAGCAGGATATAATAAAGCTTCTCTTCTTTTGGCAATGATTGGTGGAGGAAAAGCAGGAAATATTATTTCTCCAAACCCAAATACAATAGCTGTTTCTGAAGCGTTCCGGGTTGATCTTACATCTCTGATGATAAAAAATATTATTCCGGCAGTTTGTGCATTAATTGTAACTGTAATTATTGCAACAATACTGTCAAAAAAAGCAGGAACGATGGTTAGTGATCAGGATTTGGAAAAACATGCAGACAATAAAAAACTTCCAACTTTTATTCAGGCATTTGCAGGTCCGCTGACAGTTATTATACTTTTGGCACTGCGTCCGATATTTTCTATTGTAATTGATCCATTGATTGCCCTTCCACTTGGTGGTCTGGTATGTGCAATTGCATGTGGAAGCCTGGTACAATTCCGTGAGTTTGCAGAATTTGGTCTTAGTAAGGTGGCAGGAGTATCTATTCTTCTTATTGGAACAGGAACTATTGCAGGAATCATTAAAGCATCTGCTTTACAGTATGATGTGATTTCTCTATTGGAAATGATGAAGATGCCGGCATTTATTCTTGCGCCGATTGCAGGTATTCTGATGGCAGGAGCTACTGCATCTACTACAGCCGGTGCGACCATTGCGTCTCAGACTTTTGCACAAACACTGTTAAATGCAGGAATTCCGGCTATTTCCGCAGGAGCTATGATTCATGCCGGTGCAACAGTAATCGATTCTCTGCCGCATGGTTCTTTTTTCCACGCGACAGGTGGTTCTGTAGGAATGAATATTAAGGAAAGAATGAAATTGATTCCGTTTGAGGCATGTATTGGTCTTACGAGTACAATTGTGGCGGTAATTGTGTACCTGATATAAAGATATCAAATCCTGATACTACAGTTTCCCAGCCAGGTACAGAAGAACGGCATCTTTAAATCTACGTGGATTCAGCCCGGTTTTTCTGTAGATATGATTGAGTTTGTATTGAAGTGTGTTTTTGTGTAAAAAAAGCTTTTCACAGGTATTATGCAGAGACATATCCTGATCAAAATAGGTGGTTATAATTTTGAGTTCTTCTCCGGTAAGATTTGTAATAGTCCGGGAGAGGAACTCTTCTTTTTCTTGTTTCCCTGATCCGGAGAGAAGGAGTTCCAGCGTGAGATTATCATACATTACAAAATTTTTGTCAGGATTAGTTATGCTTTTCAAAGCCGTCACAGCGGAAGAATAAGATTCTGCCAGCTGATAGATGGAAGTGCTCTTTCCAACTGCGATTTTCAGAAGCTTCTGCTGTTCTGCGGCAAACTGCTTTAGGATAAAGGATTTTCTGTCAAAAAGTTCAGAATCTGCAACTGCCAGATACTCATCTGGATAATGAAAGGCATATAAATTCAGAGGAAAAATGGAAAACATCTGAGTTACTTTCTGTTCCAGAAGTGAAAAATTAGCCATATTATATCTTTCATTTATCTGTAGCAATATGAGTCGTTTGGAAGTTTGAACATCTACAGAAAACTCTGCCAGGAGACTCTGGATATATTCCATATTGAGATTCTGATTACGAATCAGAGAATCGATGATATACTGACGTTTATCATTTTGATTACGGCTGATCATATTCAGCTCCTGTTCGCGGATTAGAAGATTGGTGATGCGTTCTGCCAGATGGGCATACTTTCTCACGGTATCTGGTTCACCGGTAATACCGATCACAGCCAGTAAAGACTGGTTATGGTAAACCGGCATATTAATCCCTTTCTGACTGCCGTAGAAGCTATTGTCAGAAGATACTTCGATAGTATTTCCTGTGGCTGCAGCTTTCTGCCCGATTTCGTGGAAAGTTCCAACTCTTTCCGGATTAGTGCTGGCAAAAATAATCCCGGACTGATCAATAAAATTAACATCCTGGCCGCATACGTCTTTTACAGTATTGACAATCTGTGTAGCAAGGGAGTGATCTATTTTTATCTGCATGATAATTTCTCCATTATATGAATTCTTCAGGGAATTGTGCTATCTATTGATATTGTATCCTATATGTGTTTAGGATACAATTGTTAGTTTTTATCATTGCCGGTTTCTTACAGACTGATAAAAACAAAAAACTTGAGGCACATAGTAAATTGTAATTTTATGCTTCCCTTTTGTAGAAATTGCAATGTTGAGAAACCTGAGAAGATATAGTAAAATTATTGCAGTAACTATTTATGCCACTGGTAGTGTCACAAATAGGAAAATAATTATATGGGTAAAATGGAATCAATTTACCAGAATTGTCTCAGATGAATTATTTATGAGGATTGCTATAGAAAAAATTAATGGTATATAAGGGAGAAACCATATGACATTAACACAGATGAATTATATCATCACAATTTCCGAAACCGGTTCATTGAATAAAGCTGCGGAGGCGTTGTATATTTCCCAGCCTTCTCTGACCAATGCAGTGAAGGAACTGGAGAAGGAGCTTGGAATCATTATATTCAACCGCAGCGGTCGTGGTGTGACACTGACCAATGACGGGACAGAATTTCTGATGTATGCCCGTCAGATATATGGACAGTATGAGAGTGTGGTTGAGAAATACAGTGAGGGTGGTTCCTATAAGAAGAAATTCGGCGTTTCCACCCAGCATTATTCTTTTGCAGTGAAAGCATTTGTGGATATGGTGCAGAAGTTTGATGTGTCGGAATATGAATTTGCCATCAGGGAGACAAAGACTGCAGATGTGATCAGTGACGTCAGCACCATGAAAAGCGAGGTGGGAGTACTTTATCTCAGTGATTTCAACAGAAAGGCACTGTTAAAGCTTCTCCACTCTGCGAATCTGGAGTTTCATCATTTGATTGACTGTCAGGCATATGTATATTTGTGGAAAAATCATCCACTGGCAAATGAGAAATCTATCAGCTACAGCCAGCTGGCTAAATACCCCTGCTTGTCCTTCGAACAGGGAGATAAGAGCAGTTTTTATCTGTCAGAGGAGATTCTGTCTACCAATGAATATTCCAGAACAGTTAAGGCTTCAGACCGTGCAACTATGCTGAATCTGATGGTAGGACTTAATGGCTATACCCTGTGTTCAGGGATTATCTGTGAGGAGCTGAATGGCAGTGACTATCTGGCAATTCCTTTCGAAGGGGATGAGCAGAATCAGAACAGTGATATGGAAATCGGTTATATTACCAGAAAGAATTCCATCCTCAGCAAGGTGGGGAATCTGTATGTCTCTTCACTGAAGAAATATCTGGAGCAGAATACTGTTTCTGCGGAGTAATATAACCTGTATATAATCTCACATATCTTTCCGTATATTCTGTTTTCTATATTTCTGCGGGCTGCAGCCTTTTACTCTGGAGAATACCTTGGCATAGTAGTTGGAGTCTGTGAAGCCGGATTTCTGGGCGACTTCCATGATGCTGTCATCGGAGCTGAGGAGAAATTCAAGGCTCCGTTCCACCCGGTATTCCTGCAGAAATGTAAACAGGGATACGTTCATGTATCTCTTGAATAACCGGCTGCATTCGCTCTCGCAGAGGTGGATTTCCTCTGCGATATCTTTCATCTGGATTTTATTCATGTAATTGTGTTCCAGATAATCCATGATCTCACGCATACGGTTGCGTTCCAGTTTGCTGTGTTCCGTATAGGGGAGGTTCTCCGGAAGATTCTGCAGCATACAGCGCCACAGCTTTTGCAGAGTTCCGGTGATATCCAGTTCGTAAAATTCCTTTTTCTCTTCATACAGAGTTATGATTTCTCTCACATATTCGGAAAAAATTTCATGCCAGGGCTGCGAATAGTCAATGTAGACTGCAGGAAGGGCGAAATTGTGTAAAAATGGCTCCACATATTTCCTGCGCAGGATACTTCCGTAGGAACCATAGATAATCTTTGGCAGAAAAGTGATGGAGACATATTTGCCGTCTTTCATATCTTCCATGAAGCCTGCGTGGAGTACATTGGCATTTCCCAGAAGGATATCTCCTGCTTTCATGTGGTAGGTACACTGGTTTACTTTATAGAGAATCTGTCCATCCAGGACAAGGGTAATTTCTATCTCAGGATGCCAGTGCCAGAGAAAGGAGCCGGATTTGTAGCCGGAAAGTTTCTCATAGCTTACCAGCAGTGGAAATTCATCACTGCCATGTTTCTTCAGTTCTTTCTGTGAGCCGTCGGTTATGATCTCTGCCATTATATATGCGTCCGTTACTGAAAACTTATAAAAAGTTATAAACTTCTATGTTCCATTCCTACTTCAACGAGTATGCTTTTGATGATATAAATATCTATCTACTCACAAGTTCTTGTACTCTCCATAGGCGTAAATTCCGGACTAACGTATCCGTACATATTTGCATTAACGTTTCAGTGTCAACCTGCAAATTTTTCTCCATAAGTCTTGAGATTTATAGATGCCTGGAAATCTCTGTCAATCATATTCCCACACGCACATCTATAAACTCTGTCAGATAACTTCAGATCTTTTTTGATGTTTCCACAACAGCTGCAAAGCTTTGATGATGGATAAAACCGATCAGCCACAATAAGCTGGATCCCTTTATCGCTGCACTTATATTCAAGCTGTTTTCTAAACCGGAAAAATCCCTGTGCCTGAACTGCTTTGGATAAATGTCTGTTTTTCATCATTCCGCTGACATTCAGATCTTCAATACATATAAATCTTGGTTTTCGATCTACGATCTCCGATATGGTCTGATTTAAATAATTTTTACGGATGTTTGTTAATCTGTGATTTCGTTTTAATAAAAGTTTTTCCTTTTTGATTACATTATTTGTTTTACAGTAACTTTCCCCTTTCTTATTTTTCTCGTAAGAACGAGAGATACTACGCTGTAATCTGCGTTTCTGTTTTTCTGATTTCTTTACTTTCTGACTCTTATTGATGTTCTTATACTTAGTCCCATCAGAGCAGACAGCCAGGTCTTTGATTCCCAGGTCTATGCCGACCCCGTCATCATTAAGTGTTTCCCTGCAGTCAGGAAATTCTACACATACGCTGATCCACCAGTTCAATCCGTCAAAGGATATTCTCGGGTTCATATATTTAGCATCTGTCGGAATACGTCCATGTTCTGCAAGTCTTACCCAATTCATTTTTTGTTTATTTGCTTTCCTGCTGGAAGAAAAGCCTTCAAATTTAACATGGGTATTACTGAATCGTATCTTAACGTTGTCCTGATAGAACTTCGGCATTGATCTCTTTTTTGACTTGAATCTTGGGAATTTCTGCAAACCCCTGAAAAAGTTCTTATACGCAGTACAGGCATCTTTGATCGCCTGTTTGGTTACATTATTTGAAATACCCAATAACCATGCATATTCATCAGAATGTCTAAGCTTTGTAAATTCTTTTCTGAGTTCTGCATCTGAAAGGAATTTTCCGCCTTTTTCATAGTTTTCTATTTCCCTTGCCAAAGCCCAGTTATAGGCAAATCTTGAAGCACTGGCGTACTGAAACAACTTAGTTTTCTGCACGTTATTTGGTATCAACATTACTTTTATGGCTTTTACCATCTGCTTCCTCCTGTATCAATTCCCGGATAAATTTCTTAGCTTTGTTTGCTCGTTTTCCTTGTAATTTGCAACTGAATACAGTGATTATCTGAACCAGATCTTCAACAAGTTCCTGCTGTTCGGACTTTTCAGTATTATCAATAATCTCAATCTCACAATTATAAAGTGAAGCGATATATTCTATCAACTCAAAACCAAATCGCAGTAACCGATCTTTATACAAAACAACAATCTTTTCAACCTGATTTTGAGATATTCGCCTGATCAATTCCTGGAGCCCTTTTTTCTTATAATTAATTCCGGAACCGATATCACTTATTATCTCAAACGGCTGTCCTTTTGCCAGAAGATATGTTTTAACATTATCAATCTGTCGTTCCAGATCATCTTTTTGTTTATGACTGGAAACACGACAATACCCAATTGTAATGCGGTTTTTAGGCTTTACATTTATTACCTGGTTGAGTTGCTCATCAGAATAATATCTATAGCCACTTACTGTAGTATGATGCGGATGAAGTTTTCCATTGGCATCCCAATTTCGTAATGTCTGGGCAGATACGCCTATAATTTTTGAAAATTCATGTATAGAATAATATTTACTCAAAGTATCAACTCCTTTCAATAATATTCTACTCTAATATCTTATAAAACTCAACATATACTTATATGATTTTATAATTTATATTTAACTGTTAATTCCCTCCATTGAGAATATATGATGATTTTTAATTATCCTATCTTATAGCAATTCCGAAAAATATTGCAGACAACCCGCTGCATCAGAGAAAGACCGTTATGTGAAATTGCTGTTGATGATTTATATAACATATTGTACACTTATATAGATATAAACGCAAGATTTTACTATTTTCCCCTTAGATTATCAAGGAATTTTATGATACAGCAGGGTATACTTTAATCCAAGAGTGTAGCTGATAAGGCTGCTCCCAAACTTTCATACACATATTCCCGTCTGCCGCTGGTTTTCACACCTGCACTGCCACTGTAAATCGTGAAAATTGTCAGTACATAGTACTCATAAAACTATGTATCAGCGGTCAGACCGGAAAAATGAACGGAGGATTTTTACAATGAATATTCCAAATAAAAATGAATTGACACGTATTTACGGCGAAGCAGAGAAATCAGCAGCACGTTTTCAGACTGTAGCTGATCACTTCGCAGAAATTTACCATCATGATACAGCAGAATTTTTTACAGCACCGGGAAGAACAGAGATCATCGGAAACCATACAGATCATAATGGTGGCCGTGTGATCGCAGGCTGCATTGACATGGATACCATCGGTGCAGCTTACCCGAATAACAGCAGTGTTATCCGTATCACAAGTGAAGGATATGACAAGGAAGTTGTCGTAGACATCAATGATCTTGCCAGCGTACCGAAGGCTCAGGGAACCCTATCTCTGGTAGCAGGTATGGTGGAAGCTATTCAGAAATTTGGATTTAAAGTAGCAGGATTTGATGCTTATGTAACAACAAACGTAATCCGTGCAGCTGGTGTAAGCTCTTCTGCATCTTTCGAAATGCTTGTATGTTCTATTATTAATTATTTTTTCAATGATGGAGCAATGACATATATCAACTATGCAAAAGCAGGACAGTACGCTGAGAACGTATATTGGCTGAAAGCTTCCGGACTGATGGATCAGCTTGCATGTGCAGTTGGAGGCCCGATTCTTCTTGATTTCTCTGACAGAGAAAACCCGGAATATGAGAAAGTAAACTTCTCTTTCCATGACTATAACCATCACCTTGTGATCGTAAATACAGGAAAAGGACATGCTGATCTGAGTGCAGAGTACTCTGAGATCCCTATGGAGATGAAAGAAGCAGCAAAGGCAGCAGGAGCAGAGCTTCTCTGTGAGACAACTCTTGATAAAGTGCTTGCAAATATGGATAAGATTGAAAATGACAGAGCAATCTTAAGAGCAATCCATTTCTTCAAAGAGAATGAAAGAGTAGAAAAGGCTGCAAAAGCAGTGGAAGAGAAAGACGGGGAGACAGTATTAAAGCTTCTCAGCGAATCCGGAAAATCTTCCTGGGAACTGCTTCAGAACTGCTATCCGATTAAGGCATACACAGAGCAGAAGATTTCTGTTGCACTTGCATTGACAGACCTTTTCCTTGAGAAGCTGGGCAAAGGTATCTGCCGTATCCATGGCGGTGGATTTGCCGGTGTTATTATGTGCGTAGTGCCAGAGGAAGAGACAGAGAACTATGTTTCCTATATTTCTGAATTTGCAGGAAAAGAAAATGTATATCCGATGAATATCCGCGCAGTTGGTGCAGTGCATATTGAAAAATAATTACTGTTCACTTCGCTCACAAAAAATACCTTGCGGGATATTACCAATAACATAGTAATAAAAATAATCTGCTAAGAAAATTCATTGCACATCAGATATGAACATGGTAAGCTAAATATAAATGAAAAAGGCTTTTATTATCTGGAAAATATGATAGTCAGAGAGGTAATTTTATATGATAGATGTACATGAGATCAGTACACATTGTACGCGCAGTGAATTTGTAGGCACAGCAGTTCTGGATACCATCGGACTGGTGATCTCCGGAATTGATGATACTTTGCTTAAAGAGATGAATGTAGGAACGAAGTATCATTGCCTGGGATTGTTCAGTTCCCGTACAGGAGCAGCAGGGCAGCTGACTGCTATAGATGATGCGGTAAAAGCAACCAACACGGAGGTTCTTTCCATAGAATTACCAAGGGATACAAAGGGCTGGGGCGGCCATGGTAACTACATTGTTCTTGGAGGCTCTGATGTTTCCGATGTGCGTCATGCTATATCTATGGCGCTGGAGTTTACCAATAAATATGCAGGAGAGGTCTATATCAGTGAGAGCGGTCATCTGGAGTTTGCCTATTCAGCCAGTGCAGGACAGGCTCTGAATAAGGCTTTCGGAGTACCTATGGGAGAAGCCTTTGGTTTTATGGCTGGTTCTCCGGCTGCAATCGGGCTGGTAATGGCAGATACTGCAATGAAGTCGGCGTCCCTTTCTATTGCAAGATATATGACACCTGACAGAGGAACCAGTCATTCCAATGAGGTGATACTGGCTGTTTCAGGAGATGCCAGTGCTGCAAAAACAGCAGTACTGAATGCCAGACAGATTGGTCTGGAGCTTCTGATCGCAATGGGCAGCTACCCGGAGATCCCCGGGACACCCTATTTATAAAAAAATCTTGACTTTTGTATCCGGAATCCATATAATAATCAACGGTAAATTTAAGAAAAAAGATATTTGGTTTTATATTGGAAACGGTACATCCTCCTGGATGGTTATGAACAACACAAATTTCTGTTTATGTTATTCACACACTATCTAAGGAGGATTTTTTATGCCAAAAAACAAGTTTCAGGAAGTAATTTTTACGATCATCATGGTATTGGTAATGGTTTATGCCATGATCTGCTACAACATTGTATTGAATACAGGGACAATGACAAATGAGACATTTCTGTTAGCTTTTCATGAACTGACATTTATGGGACCGATTGCATTTATTCTTGATTTCTTTATCATCGGTGGTCTTGCAAAGAAGATTGCATTTGGTATTGTGGATATGAGAAGAGATAATCCGTTCCACCTGGTACTTGCGATTTCTGCAGTATCTGTAGCATTTATGTGCCCGTGCATGAGCTTTGCAGCCACTGTGCTGATCAAACATGCACCAGTAAGCCAGATTATCTCTACATGGCTTCAGACAACAGCAATGAATTTCCCGATGGCGTTCTTCTGGCAGATTTTTTATGCCGGTCCGCTGGTTCGCTTCATTTTCAGAAAGCTTTTTCCTGAGAAAGAAATGGAGAAGGCTTCTGTATAAAAAATAAGAAACTGTAAAAATAAGAAACTGTAAAAATAAGAAACAAAGGCGCCACTGCATTTGCTAACCAGGCAATGCAGTGGCGCCTTTGTTGAAAAATCATTCTTGTTAGTGTGCTGACACTGGTAAATTTGTAGTTATATAGTTTTAAACTATATAAAATCATAAGAAGCATGTATAAGATATTACGTTGACATTTCCGGAAACTACAAATATACTATTATTCATATCAAATAACTATGAAAAGGGAACGAAAAAGATGCCCATAAAAGAGGTTGTCTGATATGCTGTATGAGTGTATAAAGGAGAGTGCCATGAAATTTCAGACCAGATTACTGCATGGAAAATCCGTGCAAAGTTATGAAGCCGGAGCGACAGTGCCGGCGATCAGTCAGTGTAATGCTTATTCTTATGAATCATCGGAGCAGCTGGAGAAGGTTTTTCAGAACCGCGCACCGGGTTTTGCTTACACAAGGATAGGAAACCCTACAGTGGATGCTTTTGAGCGAAGGGTAAATGAATTGGAGGGCGGAATGGGAGCGATTGCCTGTTCCTCCGGAATGTCTGCAGTTACCCTGTCTCTGCTGAATATTCTTCAGTCAGGAGATGAGGTGATCGCTGGAAGCGGCCTGTTTGGAGGCACTTTGGATCTGCTTCATGATCTGGAGGCCTTCGGTATTATAGTGAAGTTTATCCCTAGGGTAGAAAAAGCATTGATAGAACCGTTGATCTCAGAAAAAACCAAAGTGGTATTCGGAGAGATTATCGGTAATCCGGGACTGAATGCAATGGATATAAGGGAAACCGGGGATTTTTTGCATGAGAAAGGAATTCCGCTGATCGTGGACAGTACTACGGCAACCCCATATCTGATCCGGCCACTGGAATATGGCGCAGATGTGGTAGTACATTCTACCTCTAAATATATCAATGGAAGTGGTGATGCCATCAGCGGAATTATTGTGGACGGAGGAACCTTTCATTGGGATCCTGAAAGATATCCGGGTATGAAAGAATATGCAAAATTTGGTAAATTTGCTTATCTGGTAAAACTGCGTAATGGAATCTGGCGGAATATGGGAGGCTGTCTGGCTCCTGTGAATGCTTATCTGAATATTATCGGAATGGAGACCCTGGGATTGCGTATGGAGCGGATCTGCAGCAATGCGCTGGCTCTGGCCCAGGCACTGGAGCAGCTGGAAGGGGTGACAGTGAATTATCCGCTGCTGAAATCAAATCCTTACCATAAGGTTGCCGGAGACCAGTTTGGAAACAAAGGCGGCGGGATCCTGACGATCCGTGCCGGTTCCAGGGAGAGAGCCTATGCAGTGATCAACAGGCTAAAATATGTAAAGATTGCCACCAATATCGGTGATGTGCGGACTCTGGTGATCCATCCTGCATCTACGATCTATCTTCACAGTAACCGGGAAGCCAGGGAAGCAGCAGGAGTATTTGATGACAGTATTCGTGTCAGCGTAGGAATTGAGGACGCAGAGGATCTGATCCGGGATTTCACAGAGGCTATAAAAGGTCTGTGAAAAAATGTATTTATTTTCAGATAGTTATTGACAAAATATGTCAGGTGGTGTAATATCATACAAAACCTAGTAATAAACTATGAAAATAAAAAAATAACCTTACAGATTTATCTTTAGAATAAAAGGTGTTCTACAGGAGGAAGAGGACAATGGCAGATTATGCAGCATTAAAAAAAGGCGGATTCATGCGCCAGAAACAGAAAAATAATTTTTCATTAAGAATCCGCGTAGTTGGCGGACATCTGGATGCGAAACAGCTTGCAAAGGTAGCTGAGGTTTCAGAAAAATACGGCGAGGGCTATGTACATCTTACTTCCCGTCAGGGTGTGGAGATTCCTTTTATCAAGTTAGATCAGATTGATGAAGTGAAAGCTGCACTGGCAGAGGGAGATGTGGTTCCGGGTGTATGCGGACCAAGAGTTCGTACCATCACAGCCTGTCAGGGCTCAGCCATCTGTCCCAGCGGATGTATTGATACCTACGCATTGGCAGAGGAGCTGGACGAGAGATACTTCGGACGTGAGCTTCCCCATAAATTCAAATTCGGTGTTACCGGATGTCAGAATAACTGCTTAAAAGCAGAAGAGAACGATGTAGGAATCAAGGGTGGCATCAAAGTAGCATGGCAGGAAGAGAAATGTATCCAGTGTGGTGTCTGTGTAAAAGCCTGCCGCGAAGGGGCCATCACATTAGAAGATGGAAAAATCTCCGTTGATTCTTCCAAATGTAATTTCTGTGGACGATGCACCAAAGCCTGTCCTACAGATGCCTATGACAATACTCACGGATATATTGTTTCTTTCGGAGGAATTTTCGGAAATCACATCAATAAAGGAAAAACAGTGATCCCGTTTATCGAAGACCATGAGAAATTACTGAAGGTCTGTGATGCAGCCATAAATTTCTTCGAGAAGAATGCAAATGCCGGTGAACGACTGAAATTTACCATCGACCGGGTAGGTGAGGACAAATTCAATAAAGAAATCCTGGAGGCATATGAAAATGAGTGAGATTAAAATTGATGATACGGTAGATATTACAGATGTTGTGTGTCCGGTAACCTTTGTAAAGGCAAAGGTAGCGCTGGAAGAACTGGATGAGGGACAGATCTTATCCATCCGAATGAATGACGGGGAACCGGTACAGAATGTACCCCGAAGTATTAAGGAAGAAGGACATCAGATCCTGAAGCTTGATGATAACGAAGACGGAACTTACACACTTTATGTGAAGAAAGTTGAAGACTGACAGGAGCGGATCATGGCAGAGAGATTAAGTGGTGAGACTTTTAAGGAAAAGGCTTTCCAGCCTGGAAAACTGACACTGATCGATTTTTATTCTGACAGCTGTGTACCATGTAAGAGAATGGTTCCGGTGCTTGCAAAGCTGGAAGAGAAATACGGTGATCAGATTTTTGTTGGAAAGGTAAATGTAGCTTACGAACAGGGACTTGTAGAGGAATATAAGGTTATGTCAGCGCCGACCCTGATTTTCCTGAAAGAGGGAGAACAGATCCAACGACTGACAGGAGCAAAGAAAGCTGCAGAACTGGAAGAGATTATTGATCAGAATTTATAAGAATAAAGGAGAACAGATGTTATGGTTATCACAGTAGCAGGAGATAAAAAAGAAGTAAAAGACGCGATCACAGTTTCAGAACTGATCGTACAGGAGAATGTAGAAACTCCTCAGTATGTAACTGTATCAGTAAACGATGACTTCATCGACAAAGCAGAATTTGATACCTATGCATTAAAAGAAGGGGACAGTGTTGAATTCCTGTACTTCATGGGAGGTGGAAGATAGTGGCATTTACAAATGAGCAGCTGGAGCGTTATTCCAGACACATTATTCTGAAAGAGGTTGGAGCAAAAGGACAGAAAAAACTGCTCAATTCCAGTGTCCTGATCATCGGGGCAGGGGGACTGGGTTCACCGGCAGCTCTTTATCTTGCAGCAGCAGGTGTGGGAACTATCGGAATTGCAGACGCAGATGAAGTAGATCTTTCCAATCTGCAGAGACAGATTATCCATGCAACAAAGGATATGGGAAAACCAAAGGTTCTTTCTGCAAAAGAATCTATGGAAGCCATCAACCCGGATGTGACAGTAAAAACTTACCAGACTTTCGTAGATTCTGAAACGATTATGGATCTGATCAAGGATTATGATTTCATCATTGACGGAACCGATAATTTTCCGGCGAAATTTCTGATCAACGATGCCTGCGTTATGGCAAAGAAACCATTCTCTCACGCAGGAATCCTTCGTTTCCAGGGACAGCTTATGACCTATGTTCCGGGAGAAGGTCCATGTTACAGATGTGTATTCAAGGATCCGCCGCCAAAGGATGCCGTACCTACCTGTAAACAGGCTGGTGTCATCGGAGCAATGGGAGGCGTGATCGGAAGTCTTCAGGCAATGGAAGCCATCAAGTATATTCTTGGAGTTGGTGATCTTCTTACAGGATATCTTCTCACCTATGATGCGCTTACTATGGAGTTCCGTAAGATCAAACTTCCGCAGCATGTAAAGAACTGCCCGGTATGTGGGGAACATCCTACAATTACCGAACTGATCGATTATGGGCAGGCAGAATGTGACGGGGCTCTGTAAGGAATGTTTGGAGAGTGAGTAAATAATGATTACAATGTCAAAAAGTGATTACGAAATAATCTTAAAGCATACCAGAGAAAATCTTCCGGAAGAAGCCTGCGGACTGGTCGCAGGAAAAAAGGAAGGTAAGGACAAATTTATTGAAAAGGTTTACTGCCTGACAAATATTGATCATTCCAATGAACATTTTTCACTGGATCCCAAAGAGCAGCTGGCAGCAGTTAAGGATATGCGTGCCAACGGTCTGGTACCTCTGGGTAACTGGCATTCCCATCCGGAAAGTCCATCCAGACCATCCGAAGAAGATAAGAGACTGGCTTATGACAGCACAGCAAGCTATATGATCCTTTCCCTTATGGACAATGAGAATCCGGTTCTGAATTCCTTCCATATAAAAGGAACAGAATCTGAGAAGGAAGAACTTGTATTGGTGTAAAATCCCAAAGAAGAGACTGAAAAAATCACGGAAATGCTCAGGAGATGAAACATGATCAGAAAAATATTTGCATTGAGTCTGGCAGCTGTGCTGGCACTGACACCGGTACAGGCTTTTGGAAAAACAGTATCTATCACCAATGTTTCCTACGACCCTACCAGAGAGATGTTTGAACAGTATAATAAAATATTCCAGGAGCACTGGAAGGAGAAAACCGGAGAGGATGTGGAGATCACACAGTCTCACGGTGGTTCAGGGAAGCAGGCACTGGAGGTAGCCAACGGACTGGATGCAGATGTAGTGACATTGGCGTTGGAATATGATATTGAATCCATAGAGAACGCAGGGCTGATCAAGGCAGGATGGATAGACAACTTCGACAATGACAGTTCTCCCTATACATCCACCATCGTATTCTTGGTTAAGAAAGGAAATCCAAAGAAGATTCAGGACTGGGATGACCTGACAAGGGATGGGGTAGGAGTGGTAACTCCCAATCCCAAGACCTCAGGAGGTGCCAGATGGAACTACATGGCAGCATGGGCTTATGCAGATAAGAAATACAACGGAGACGAGACACAGATGAAAGATTTCATCAGGAAGCTCTACCAGAATGTAGTAGTCCTGGACTCCGGTGCAAGAGGTGCAACCACTTCTTTCGTAGAAAACGGACAGGGCGATGTGCTGGTAGCGTGGGAAAATGAAGCCTATCTTTCTATGCGTGATTACCCGGATGAGTACGAGATCGTTACTCCCAGCGTCAGCATTCTGGCACAGCCCACGGTAGCAGTGGTGGATGAGGTAGTAGATTACAGAGACACAAGAGAAGTGGCAACTGAGTACTTAAACTATCTGTATTCCCACGAAGCACAGGAAATTGAGGCAGAGAACTATTTTCGTCCAACCAATGAGAAAATCCTGAAAAAACACAGGGATGTGTTTGATCTGAGCGTAGATCTGGTAACTATCAGTGAATACGGTGGATGGGATGAGGTACAGAAGAAGCACTTCGCAGATGGCGGAATTTTTGATGAAATCTATGAGAGATAAAGAGGCAGACAGGGAAAATGCCCACTGGCACAACAACAGGACCGGAACATACGAGACGAGAGAGGTGGTAATTGATTATGAAAAAAAGAAACAAACCGGTGATTCCAGGATTCGGACTCTCCATGGGGATTACCATTTCCATATTAAGTCTGGTGGTTTTGATCCCACTTGCCAGTCTGGTGATCTACACCGCGAAATTAAGCTTTAAAGATTTCATCGAAACCATTACAAGAGCCAGAGTACTGGCATCCTTTTACACCAGTTTTGTGGCTGCTTTTGCAGCAGCAGTGATAAACGGGATCATGGGAACCATCCTTGCATGGGTGCTTGTGAAATATGAATTTCCGGGCAAACGGCTTATGGATGGAATGATCGAGCTTCCTTTTGCACTTCCCACAGCGGTAGCAGGTATTGCGCTTACATCCCTGACTTCTGACACCGGACTGGTGGGCAGCTTTTTTGCCGGATTCGGTATCAAAATCGCATACACAAGAATCGGAATCACAGTAGCTATGATCTTCGTAGGAATTCCTTTCGTTGTAAGAAGCGTACAGCCGGTACTGGAGAAAATGGACAACTCCTGCAGTGAAGCGGCCGGAGTATTGGGAGCAAAGAAATCCACCATTTTCTGGAAAGTGATTTTTCCGGAACTGAAACCTGCGATTTTTGCAGGAACCGGACTTGCGTTTGGCAGATGCCTGGGTGAATACGGAAGCATTGTATTTATTGCAGGAAATAAACCATATTATACAGAAATCACACCGCTGATCATTATGTCAGAGCTTCAGGAATTTGATTATTCCAGTGCGACAGCAATAGCACTGGTGATGCTGGCGGTTTCATTTTTCATTCTGTTTCTCAATAATGTGATCCAGCAGAGAAACGCGAGAATCTTAAAAGGAGGAAATGCCTGATGGACAACAATGTAACCACTTCAGAGAAAATCACAAAATGGATCCTGATCGGGATCAGCGTGTTGTTTCTGGCAGTAATGCTCCTCCTTCCGTTACTTACAGTAATCACAGAAGCCCTTCGAAGCGGATGGAAGGTCTACGCTGCTGCGGTAACAGACGAATACACCATCAAAGCACTTCTCCTTACTGTTAAAGCTACACTTTTCGCAGTTATTTTTAATACTATCTTCGGTATTTTTGCAGCCTGGGCACTGACCAAGTTCCAGTTCAGGGGCAAAAAACTGCTGACTACTCTGATCGATCTTCCGGTTACCATCTCCCCGGTCATTGCAGGTCTGATTTTCCTTCTGGTTTTCGGACGGCAGAGTCCGGTCTACTTTTTCCTTTTGAAATTCGGAATTAAGGTTGTATTCTCTGTACCGGGAATCATTATTGCAACTGTATTTGTAACCTTTCCTTTTATTTCCAGAGAGCTGATTCCGGTTCTGGAAGCAGAAGGAACGGACGAGGAAGAAGCTGCAGCTCTTATGGGAGCCGGCGGATGGACCATTTTCCGGAAGATTACCTTTCCTCATATTAAATGGGCATTGCTTTACGGCATTGTACTCTGTACAGCGAGAGCAATGGGAGAGTTCGGAGCAGTGTCTGTCCTTTCCGGACATTTGAGAGGAAAAACCAACACACTTCCTCTTCATGTAGAGATTCTATTTAATGAGTTTCAGTATGTTCCGGCATTTGCCGTATCTTCACTGCTGGTGATCATGGCAGTTATTATTCTGGTGATCCGAAGCGTGATCGAATACAAAGGAAAGAAGGAAGCCTGATATGTATGTAGAGTTAAAAAATATAAATAAGACCTATGGTTCCTACCAGGCATCAAGAAATGTGAATTTCGGAATCGAAAAAGGTAAGCTGATCGGCCTGCTGGGACCAAGTGGAAGCGGAAAAACAACTATTCTTCGAATGATCGCAGGTCTGGAAAATCCGGACAGTGGAGAGATCATTATTGACGGAAAGGTAGTCAACGATGTTCCGGCCAGTGAGCGTGGAATCGGATTTGTGTTTCAAAATTATGCATTGTTTCGTTATATGACAGTCTATGACAATGTAGCGTTCGGTCTGAAGGTTCAGAAAGTAGACAAAAAGAAAATTCATGCCAGAGTCATGGAGCTGGTCAAGCTGGTGGGATTAGAAGGATTGGAGAAAAGATATCCAAGCCAGCTGTCCGGCGGCCAGAGACAGAGGGTAGCATTTGCCAGAGCCCTTGCCCCGAACCCCCAGGTATTACTTCTGGATGAGCCATTTGCAGCTATTGATGCAAAAATCCGTCAGGAATTACGAAGCTGGTTAAAAGAGATGATCGAGAAACTGGGTATCACCAGTATTTTTGTTACTCATGATCAGGATGAAGCCATTGAAGTGGCAGATGAGATCATCATTACCAATGCAGGACAGATTGAGCAGAAGGGCACACCAGTGGAAGTTTACAGAAACCCGGAAACCGTTTTTACCGCATCCTTCTTCGGACAGCCATCTGTACTGGAAAATGCAGATGATTTCTATACCTTTACTCAGGCGGAGGGAGCAGACAAGATTATTGTCCGTCCGGAATTTGTAAAGATTTCCAAACTGGATGAGGTAGAGAAGTTCAGAACCTCTGTATCTCAGGGAGTGGTGGAACGGGTTTCCTTCAGAGGGGATAACCTGGAGCTTCAGGTGAGAGTGAACAATTCTGTAGTAACTGCCAGAAGAAGTCTGGAGAAAGCAGATGTCCGCGAGGGAGAAATTGTCAATGTATTCCTGTACAGGATTTTCGCACTAAAGGGTGACAGTGTACAGCTGATCGAGAATGAGGCTGTAAGGGATGACTTTGTAATTATCTAAGGAAATTAGAGGAAAGAGTAATAGAGTATGAGGACAGAGAGAATCAAAACAGATGTGCTGATCATCGGCGGCGGTACAGCAGGATGCTTTGCAGCCTACGTGATTGGTCAGAAAAGCAATAAAAAAGTTCTGATCGCAGAGAAAGCGAACATTAAACGAAGCGGATGCCTGGCAGCAGGCGTGAACGCGTTAAACGCATATATTACAGAAGGCAGAGTACCGCAGGATTATGTGGACTATGCAAAAAAGGATGCCCACGGAATCGTAAGGGAGGATCTTCTTCTCACCATGTCAGAGAGACTGAATCATGTGACAAAGGTAATGGAAGACCTGGGGCTGGTTATCCTGAAGGATGAAAAGGGCAAATACGTTGCCAGAGGAAACCGAAACATTAAGATCAACGGTGAGAACATGAAACCAATCCTTGCAAAGGCAGCAGCCGAACAGGAGAATGTTACAGTTCTGAACCATGTAAACATCACAGATTATAAAACAGAAAAGGGAAAGATTACAGGAGCTGTAGGATTCAGTGTTAATGAAGATATTTTCTATGATATTGATGCAGAAGCAGTTCTCTGTGCAACAGGCGGGGCTGCCGGACTTTACAGACCAAACAACCCGGGATTTTCCAGACATAAAATGTGGTATCCGCCATTTAACACAGGGGCAGGATATGCAATGGGACTTCTTTCCGGTGCAGAGATGACAACCTTTGAGATGCGTTTCATTGCACTGAGATGTAAGGACACCATTGCTCCTACAGGAACCATTGCCCAGGGTGTTGGAGCCAGACAGGTCAATGCACATGGTGATATTTATGAGACCAAATATGGCCTGACAACCTCTCAGAGGGTTTACGGTACAGTGATGGAGAACAGAGAAGGAAAGGGTCCGTGTTACCTCAGAACGGAAGGCATTTCCAAAGAACAGGAGCAGGACCTCTACAAAGCCTACCTGAATATGGCACCGTCCCAGACTCTGAAATGGATGGAAGCAGGCAAAGGACCATCTGAAGAGAATGTAGAAATTGAAGGTACAGAACCGTACATTGTAGGCGGACATACAGCCAGCGGATACTGGGTAGACAATAACAGGGCGACCACCATAGAAGGCTTATATGCAGCCGGGGATGTAGCCGGAGGATGTCCGCAGAAATATGTAACCGGCGCACTGGCAGAGGGTGAGATCGCAGCAGAAGCGATCCTGGAATATCTGGACTGTAAAGATGACAGGACCCTGGCAGAGAATAAAAAAGAGTCATCTGTATCGGCGGAAATTGCAGAGATTGCGAAGGGTGATGAAGTACAGAATCTATCTGAAATTGCAGCAGCAAAGAAATCAGAATATGAAGCTCACTTAAATGCGCCCCGTTCCCTGATGAATGCAGAGCAGCTTGAGGAGGCCATGCAGAAAATCATGGATCAGTATGCAGGCGGAATCGGTACAGACTACAGATATAGCGAGACAAGTCTTGCAAAAGCAGATGAAAAGATCGCCGCACTTCTTCCTGTAGTGGACACTCTGGCAGCGTCAGATACCTACGAATTGATGCAGATTTATGAGCTTCGCGAACGACTGATTCTGTGCCGGGCTGTGATCGCACATCTGGCAGCCAGAAAAGAAACCAGGTGGCACAGCTTTGGAGAGAATATTGATTACCCGGAGCAGAGTGAAGAGTGGATGAAATATGTAAATTCCTGTATGGAAAACGGGGAGATCAGGATTCTGTACCGTGATCTGATCACAAAAGAAAGTGCAGATTCCAATACAGCAGCGAAAGGAGCAGGTGAAAGATGAGCATTCGGATTCAGAAAAGTAAATGTGTAGGATGCGGCAGATGTATCGAAGCCTGTCCCGGAAACCTGATCAAAAAGGACAAAGAGGGCAAAGCCTTTATCCGTCAGGTCAGAGACTGCTGGGGATGCACCTCCTGTATCAAAGAATGCAGCCGTGATGCTATCCGCTTCTTCCTTGGAGCCGATGTGGGAGGCAGAGGTGCAAGTATGATCGTGTCAGAGAAACCTGACATTTCCACCTGGACAGTGGAGAAGCCGGATGGCACCCAGATTACCATTCAGGTTAATAAGAAAGATGCCAATAAATATTAAATATAGCTGTCCCTTAGACTGCTGACAGTAAGGAGACGGACAGTCAGATATAAACAAACAGAGGAGGATAATGCAATGAGTAACTTATCTCATCTTGATGAGCTTGAAGCAGAAGCAATTTATATTATGCGGGAAGTGGCAGCCGAGTGTGAAAAGCCGGTTATGCTTTATTCTATAGGAAAGGACAGCTCCGTTATGCTCCATCTGGCGCTGAAAGCATTTTACCCGGAGAAACCACCTTTCCCATTTCTTCACATTGATACCACATGGAAATTCCGTGAGATGATCGAATTCCGTGACAGAATCGCAAAGGAAAACGGAATTGATATGCTGGTTTATACCAATGAAGAAGGTGTAAAGGCAGGAATCAACCCATTTGACAATGGTTCTGCATACACAGACATTATGAAAACCCAGGCTTTAAAACAGGCTCTGACTAAATATGGATTTACAGCAGCATTTGGCGGCGGCCGTCGTGATGAGGAGAAATCCAGAGCAAAAGAAAGAATCTTCTCTTTCCGTAACTCAGCCCAGGCATGGGATCCGAAGAACCAGAGACCGGAGATGTGGAAGCTTTACAACACAAAGATCCAGAAGGGTGAAAGCATGAGAGTTTTCCCAATCTCCAACTGGACAGAGAAAGATATCTGGCAGTACATTCAGCGTGAAAACATCGAAATCGTGCCATTATACTTTGCAAAGGAAAGACCGGTTATTTACAGAGACGGCAATATTATCATGGTAGACGATGACAGACTGAAGCTTCGTCCGGATGAAAAAATCGAATACAAAAAAGTCAGATTCCGTACCCTTGGATGCTATCCGCTTACAGGCGGCATCGAATCTGATGCAGATACACTGGACGAGATTATTGATGAAACATTAAGTGCTGTTTCCTCTGAACGTACCAGCCGTGTGATCGACCACGAGGCAGCAGGCAGCATGGAGAGAAGAAAGAGAGAGGGGTATTTCTAGAATGAAAGGATTATTGAAATTTATTACATGCGGAAGTGTGGATGATGGAAAATCCACTCTGATCGGACATATTCTTTATGATGCAAAGCTTCTCTATGCAGACCAGGAGAAAGCTCTGGAGCTGGATTCCAAAGTAGGAAGCAGAGGCGGTGCCATTGACTATTCTCTTCTTCTGGATGGCCTGATGGCAGAACGTGAGCAGGGTATTACCATCGACGTTGCATACCGCTATTTTACAACAGACAACCGCAGCTTTATTGTAGCTGACACCCCAGGTCATGAAGAATATACCAGAAACATGGCTGTTGGTGCATCTTTCGCAGATCTGGCAGTTATTCTTGTGGATGCATCCCAGGGAGTGCTGGTACAGACAAGACGTCATGCAAGAATCTGTGCACTGATGGGAATCCGTTACTTCGTATTTGCAGTAAATAAAATGGACCTGATCGGTTACGATGAAAAACGTTTCCGCGAGATCGAGAACCAGATCGCAGGTCTGATCGAAGAGCTGAAGCTTGCCAATGTAACGATCATTCCGGTATCCGCTACAGAGGGGGACAATGTTACAACAAAATCTGACAACATGCCATGGTATACAGGCGAAGCACTCCTTACACATCTGGAAACTGTAGACATCAAAGAAGATACAGAAAAAGGTTTCTATATGCCTGTACAGAGAGTCTGCAGACCGAACCATGAATTCCGTGGATTTCAGGGACAGATAGAGAACGGCACCGTCAAGGTGGGTGATCTTGTGACAACTCTTCCAAGTAAAGAAGAGGCTCATGTAAAGAGCATTCTGGTCGGTGATAAAGAAGCAGAAGAAGCAGTGCAGGGTCAGCCTGTAACCATTCAGCTTGACAGAGAGGTGGATGTTTCCCGTGGATGCGTGCTTACCATTGATTCCGGTGCAGTCCTTACAGATTCTGTGGAAGCAGATATCCTCTGGATGGATGACAACGCCCTTACAGATGGCAAGAACTTCTTTGTAAAAATCGGTACCAAGATGATCCCTGGTCTTGTTACAAAGATTAACTATTCTGTAGATGTGAATACAGGGGAAAAGAAAAACGCCTACACTTTAAAGAAAAACGAAATCGCTTCCTGCACTCTGGAATTCTCAGAGAAGATCGTAGTAGATGAATTTGACAAACACAGAACTCTGGGCGAGCTGATCTTGATTGATCGTGTTACAAATATGACATCTGCCTGCGGTGTTGTAAGAAAAACACTGGTTTCCCAGGATAAATCCCAGATCGGCAAGGTAGACGAGCAGGTTCGTGCAGGACTGAAAGGTCAGACACCGGTAGTTGTGGAATTCCCGATCGGTAAGGAGGGAATTACCCTGGATTTTGCAGAACAGGCAGAAAAAGGACTGGCTGTACTTGGAAGACATACCTATTTGTATCATCCGGCAGCAGGCGAGGATTACGCAGAAACTGTCCGCCATCTTAAGGCAGCAGGACTGATCGTGCTTCTGGTACTTGATGAAAATACTGCAAAGGATGGAACACTGAAAAATATGGATGGTTTCTATTCAAACTGGCAGATTGACGGAATCA
Organism: Blautia sp. HCP3S3_C12; assembly: GCF_052064155.1. Taxonomy (NCBI): domain Bacteria; kingdom Bacillati; phylum Bacillota; class Clostridia; order Lachnospirales; family Lachnospiraceae; genus Blautia; species Blautia sp. HCP3S3_C12. The sequence goes on from NZ_JBQHWC010000002.1 coordinate 88,021, forward strand.
CCGTAAAGGATGCTATTGATTTCGTGAAGAAGAAATCTGCATTTGCAGTACAGAATGCCCAGGACGGAAATTATATCTAAACATAGTCAGGTAGATATTCGCAATCTGCTTTGTTGCCTGATTCGGTTAAATAAGTCTTTCTGCAGAAGCTGCAAAAAACAGTCAGCAGTGGATAAAGACTTACGGTAATGTTATAAAATGCCACAGAGAACGAACTCTGTGGTATTTTGTTTTCTTGACAAGTGTTACAGCAGCGGATTATACTTCGGTTATATGAAAATGCTGTGTGCCGGTAATGCTGTTTACAGTAATTTTCATAAATAATGTATTTTGCTCTGAATTATCGGAGTATGAAATCCTGTGACGGGATCTCTATTGTGCTTATAGCAATTCTATAATACGGACAGGAAAGATAATAGAAATATGCAAACGAAGGATGAAAGTAAACTTATTAATAAAAAGAAAGAGGTGATTTTCGGAACTATCCTGACGATTACAGGCGGAATCCTGTGGGGGATTTCCGGCGTATGCGGTCAGTTCTTATTTCAGAATAAAGAGGTTACGGCTTCCTGGCTGGTTCCCATACGTTTGGTGACAGCCGGACTTTTGCTGTTGCTTTATTATGTTATCAGGGACAAGGGGAAAGCGTTCGACATCTGGAGAAGTAAGAGAAACTGTACAGATATTATTGTCTATGGACTGGCAGGAATGATGCTGTGTCAGTACAGTTATTTTCAGACCATTGAATGGTCCAATGCAGGAACAGCCACAGTCATCCAGTATCTGGGACCTGCCCTGATCGTTGTCTGGGTATGTTTGCGGATGAAACGGCTTCCCGAAAAAAAAGAGGTTCTGGGAGTGATCCTGGCAGTGACAGGCATCTTTCTGATCGCAACCCACGGGAATCCTACATCCCTGGCATTGTCTCAGAAAGCGTTGATCATGGGGTTGATTTCAGCAGTTTCCGTTGTAATATATACAGTAAAACCTGCAAGACTGCAGGCACAGTTTGATACACCGCTGGTATTGGCATGGGGAATGCTGATCGGAGGTGTAGTACTTATGGCTGTATTTCGTCCATGGGATTATCAGGTGATTTTTGACAGAGAAACATTTATGGCACTTGCCTTTATTATTCTTTTTGGAACTATGGCAGGATTTTCTATGTATCTGACAGGGGTAAAGATGATAGGCTCTGTAAAAGCCAGCCTTTTTTCCTGTGTGGAACCGGTGGCCTCTATGGTATTAACTGCAGTCTGGATGAAAGTTAGCTTCACTACACCGGATTTGATCGGAACTCTGTTTGTAATTGCCACGATCATAATCCTGGCAATTCCTACAAAGAAAACAATGAATCAGTAAGAATACTACAAAGACATTGCATATTACACATTATGTCAAAGAATGTGTTATAATTGATTTTATATAATATTGCATATTGGGATTGGTTTTGCAGTATAAACTGTTATAAAACAGGGCTGAGCAGTTGAATGGAGGTATTTTTATGCGGCTGAAAAAAGTACAGAAAGCGTTGGAAACGAAAAATATTAACTATGAATATACGGAAGAGAACGGGTGCGGAAGTATTGATTTTATGTTCCGCGGTCTGAGGTTTCATATATGGGAATATGAGGACCGTGTCTGGGGAGCTGAGACAAACGTATTTGAAGCAGGCAGAAGCCAGGATATTGAGGGTGCTTATGAGGATGTTATTTCAGACGAGATCCTTTCATGGCCGGATATGCTGCCTGGAATGTAAGTATTTGTCCTGTGAAGATCAGAAGTAAGCAACAGGCGGGATGTCTGTAGCAGAAAGTGCGATCATAAACCTGAAAAGGAGTGAGATTTACGAAAAAAGATCAAACCAGATGGATAGTATTGACAGTGTGTCTGGCGGTTACCTGTATGTTTTCAAATGTGTATGCAACAGAGATTGCAGGTCCGCCACGGCCGAAAATCCTGACAGTTACGCCCACACCGACAGTAAAACCGACACAGACACCAATATCAACACCAGAGCCTGTACCAACACAGAAGCCAACATCAACACCTGTACCGGACACTGCTGAAAAAGATGTATCGGATCCGGCAGATCAGGGAACATTAAGCAGACCGGATCACCCGGATACGATTTCAGCAGATAAGCTTGTTTTCATCGGAGATTCCAGGACAGAGGGTCTGAGGGATGCGGTAAGGGATGACAGTGTCTGGTCCTGTCTTTCTTCCATGGGATATGACTGGATGGTATCTACAGGTGTGCCGCAGGTAGAAGATCAGATAGAGGACAATACAGCAGTCATCATCCTGATGGGAGTCAATGATCTCTATCATGTTAATGATTACATCAGCTATATTAATTCTAAGGCAGCAGAATGGGGAAACCGTGGAGCCCAGACATATTTTGTATCTGTGGGACCTGTACAGAATGATCCGTACTGTACCAATGGGGAGATAGAGAGCTTTAATGCAGCAATGCAGGCAAACCTTAGTGGAGTTACTTATATAGATGTATATTCCCATCTGGTATCTGAAGGCTTTTCAACTGTAGATGGAATACACTATCCGGACAGTGTATCTATAGATATTTATAATTACATACTGGATCATCTGGAAGAGCAGAGGAGCGGGATTTGGGGATAAATCATGCTGTTAATTTTTAAATTCCACAGCATGTTTCCGCTTCCAGATAGGGAACAGGTTTCTCTGGCAGACGTAATTTTCTCTCTGTCTAATGCTGACAGCATGGAAAAAAGTTTTCCACATATCAGTGAATTCATCCTCATATGCTTCCGTCTGTTGCAGAGTCTTAAACTCTTCCTCCGTAAGATAACGCAGATAGTTTTCGCCATCCTTTGGGTGCACACAGGCAATTTTACGGTTATCGTCAATGATCATCCAGTGTTCTGAGGGCATTCGGTCTGCGAAATGTCTGCCAACCAGCATGATCACATCATTTTTTGGTTCCAGATGGCTGATATATACCTTGAAATCCAGACTCTGGAAACGGGCAAATTCTCGGAAATGATGGGCTTCATTGGATACTCTGCGTCGGATTTCCAGAAGCTTTACCACATGAGGATTGGTATATAACCGGGTTACAGTATTTCCCACTGCGAAGCCTATCCTCAGAAAATTATAAATTGCCTGTAGAGCATCTTCATCTGCAGACAGGGAAGCATAGTAGATATCCAGATAAGCTTCCTCGGAAATATCTCTGCGGATAGAACGGATCACTTTTTCTGCTTTGGAGGGATTTCCGTCTACGTGGATATACTCATCAAACATTGTCTGTTGAAATACAGGTTCTTTTCTTAATTGTATCTGACTGTGACCCACCTTTAGGGCAGCAGACCAGGCATCATAGATGCAGGTCATGATGTCTTCAAGGCGGTCCTGACATGTAAAAATTTTCATGAATTTTATCTTCTTATTATTTCTATTTTATTCCAAAATCTGCAAGGGTTATCTGGGAATAGGATTCACCGGAATGCCGGATCTTCCACAGATCGTTTTTATCTACAGTGACTAACTGTCTTGTGATGTATTCCTGTTCAATGGGAGTATGATACATCTGTCTTCCACCACAGGTAATAAAATAATGCGCCCGTTTTAACACCACGCCCATTTTCTTTAAGCTGTCAAAATCCAGCCTTCCATATTGTCTGGCGTGGGTAATACGGCTGGCTGATTTTGGACCGATACCGGGAACGCGGAGTAAAACTGGGTAGCTGGCTCTCTCCACATCCACAGGAAACTGATCCAGGTGACGCAGGGCCCAGTCACATTTCGGGTCTAACAATTCATTGAAGTTTGGCTGCTCTTCCGATAACAGTTCTCCTGCCTGAAAGCCATAGAAGCGCAGCAGCCAGTCTGCCTGATACAGGCGATGCTCCCGCAGAAGAGGAGGCGGTGTGCCAATCTGTGGAAGAACCTTATCCTCATTCAGTGGAATGTAGGCAGAGTAAAATACACGCTTCAGATCAAAGTCCTGATATAATGCCTGAGTAGTCTGCAGCAAAGTATAATCACTTTCCCCGGTTGCGCCAATGATCATCTGGGTGCTCTGGCCTGCAGGGGCAAAGCTACGTTTCAGATCAGACATATCACGGGGTGCCAGCTGGCAGGCATTTTCCCAGGTGAGAATTCGATTGTACATTTCGTTTTCCCTGCCTGAAAATATATTTCGGCTATTCTTTGTCGGAGCATTGTCAGCTTTAAGCTTTGCATTCATGTTCTGGTTTTCAAGCTTTTCTCTGAATATTTTCTTGGAGTTATCTGAAAAAATTCCCTGATTTAAAAACTGATTTCCACGGCTTCGGTCCATATATGCAGATTTGCCCACAGCTATTCTGTGGGAGGCAATTGTGTTCTGCACTTTTCCCATAGGATTCAGGATGTTCTGCATGGTCTTATTCGGTGCCAGAAGGTGCAGGCTTTCCTGGGTGGGAAGCTCCATATTCACACTGATACGGTCAGCCAGATATCCGGCTGCAGCCAGAAGCTCGTCGGAGGCTCCGGGAATGGTTTTCACATGAATGTATCCGTTGAAATGGTATTTGGTGCGGAGAAGCAGCAGTGTTTCGCACATCTTTTCCATAGTATAGGTAGGATTCTTCAGGACTCCGGAGCTGAGAAACAGTCCTTCAATATAGTTTCTTTTATAAAATTCAATGGTTAACTGGCAGATCTCCTCAGGAGCGAAGGTTGCTCTGGGTACATCATTGCTGGAACGGTTGATGCAGTATTTGCAGTCGTAGGCACAGTGATTGGTCATCAGGATCTTCAGCAGAGAAATACACCTTCCGTCTGCAGCAAAACTGTGACAGATGCCGCATGCCTCCGCATTGCCGAGCTCTCCTTTCTTACCCCGGCGGCTGGAACCGCTGGAAGTACATGCGACATCATATTTCGCTGCATCAGCCAGAATCTGTAATTTCTCCTGGGTGGTATAAGTGCTGTCTGTGATGGAATTCATATTCCTATTATACAAACTAATGTTCGATAATGCAAGAACTATTTGAACATTTGTTCCCCTGGCTTTATTCGCTTCGTGATGATGATTTTCTATTCCGTTTCCGTAACCTTAATTTTTTTCCGGAAGTCTTTGGTATAGTGAATCTCATAATCAGAAGTTACAAAAAATGCCTGTACATCATCCAGGGATTCAGCCAGCTTCACTCCGTCCTCCAGACCCAGGGCAAAGCAGGTGGTACTCAGTGCATCCCCGTCTACAGACTGGTCAGAAATAATAGTAACTGCGATCAATCCATTGTCATAGGGATAGCCGGTTTTGGGATTGAGCAGGTGATGATATAATGTGCTATCCTGTTCAAAGCATCTCTCATAAATTCCGGAAGAAACCACGGACTTATCTCTGATATCCATAACAGCAATGGTCTCACTGCGGTCTGCAAACGGCTTCTGAATTCCAATCTTAAAAGCAGAATTGTCCGGCTTTTCGCCAATGCAGAGAACATTTCCGCCAAGATTGATGATTGCACTTTTTACATTCTGAGAAACCAGATAATCCTTCAGACGGTCTGCAATATAACCCTTGGCAATGGCACCAAGCTCAATTGCAGTATCGTCTGTTTTCAATGTAATCTCATTTTTATCTTTATCAACAGAAATATTGTGATAATCACATTTGGGTAATGCTGCCTGAATCAGACTGTCCTTCGGTACCTGGGGATCTTCGGCAGTGAAATCCCACAGAGAGGTCAGCGGTTCAATGGCAATATCAAAAGCTCCTTTGGACAATTCAGAATAATCAAGCCCCTCAGAAATCAGCTCCGCCAGATCATCTGACACCTGATAAGTATCCTCCGTTCCCTCCACAGGTGTAAGCTTTCGGTGATTTAATTTATATAATTCACTGTCAGCAGAAGTACGGCTGAATACTTTTTCATATTTGTCACACAGATTCATACATTCGGTGAGCAGGTCTCTGTCCTTGGAATCATAAATAGTAACTGTAACTGCGGTATTCAGTTTGATTGCAGTGGAAGAGATGGGCTCCTGGGAATCCGCAGCTGTATTTTCCCCGCTTTTTGTCTGTGTCGAACATCCGGACAAAACAGCCTGACATAATATAAGAGACGCTGTGAACATTGAAAAAACACAGCATTTTATAAATTTTTTTGCAGATATATGATATAATGACATAAATGTAACCTCGTTTTATAGCAGATAAAAGCAAGCCTCACCTGTTACTTATTGTTTTTCACAATTGAAGCAAGGGATTTCTTTGATTTGGTTGAATAGAAATTGCTACTATAAGTATATCAGAAATGACAAAAGTTGCAAAAGTATCTTTTGAGAAAGGAGATTCTGGCTATGTCCAATGCAGTAAACTGCGAATACTGTGTAAATTACAGTTATGATGATGATTATGAATGCTACACCTGTGAAGTCAATCTGGACGAGGATGAGATGGTGAAATTCATTACAGGGAATTTCCATCAATGTCCATATTTTAAGATGGGTGATGAATATCGTATCGTACGTAAACAAATGTAAAATAATGAAAATCCCCCTTTTGTAAAACGATGCCATGCATTATAATAGGAGAACAGAAAATAAATAGGATACCACCAAGAGAGGAAATAGGATAATGGAAAACGTTTATATTATGGATCATCCGCTGATCCAGCATAAAATCTCCATGCTGAGAAATAAAGGAACAGGAACAAATGAATTCCGTAAATTAGTAGAAGAGATCGGCATTCTTATGGGATATGAAGCTCTTCGTGATCTTCCTGTGGAAGATGTGCAGATTGAAACACCGATTGAAACCTGTATGACACCCATGATCTCAGGAAAGAAGCTGGCAGTGATCCCTGTACTCCGCGCTGGTCTGGGAATGGTAAACAGCATCCTTACACTTGTACCGTCTGCAAAGGTTGGACACGTAGGACTTTACCGCGATCCTGTAACACATGAACCTCACGAATACTACTGCAAGCTTCCGGAATCCATTGATGAACGAATTGCAGTTATTGTAGACCCAATGCTTGCAACCGGAGGCTCTGCAGAAGCAGCCGTTGACTTTGTGAAAAAACAGGGCGGAAAAAACATCAAATTCATGTGTATCATAGCAGCTCCTGAGGGACTGAAACGCCTTCACGAAGCACATCCGGATGTCCAGATCTACTGTGGCCACCTTGACCGTGAGTTAAATGACCATGCCTATATCTGCCCGGGTCTTGGCGATGCCGGTGACCGCATTTTCGGAACAATGTAAGGGAGATGCATCTTTCTAATAAGGAAGCTATAAAAAACTATTGAAAAAAGTGTAAAAAATTATTGACAACTCAAATTTCGTATGCTATCTTATATCAGAACGCTGCCGAAGACAGTAGGTGCCGAAAGGCATAAGGATGTAACCGCCTACCGAGGACTAAGTATTCTTTTATGGAGATTACACAAGCCTTACTGTCATGCAGTAAGGCTTTTTCTTTACTCATTGCAGCGGTATACAAAATCTATAAGGAGGTGTACCATTTCATGGCAAAAGTAGAACTTAAACAACCAATCGTAGACGAAATTATCAGCAACGTGAAAGAGGCAGAATCTGTAGTACTTGTTAACTACAGCGGTCTTACAGTTGAACAGGATACTGCTTTACGTAAGGAATTAAGAGAAGCTGGTGTACAGTACAAGGTTTACAAAAACACAATGATGCATCGTGCATTCGAAGGTACTCAGTGTGAAGAACTGATCCAGCACTTACATGGAACAAACGCTCTGGCAATCTCTGCTAATGACGCTACTGCTCCTGCAAGAATCCTTGATAAATTCGCTAAGAAAAACCCGGCTTTAGAGCTGGTAGCAGGTATCGTTGAAGGTAACTATAACGATCAGGCAGGTATTCAGGCGCTGGCAGGCATTCCTTCCAGAGAAGAACTTCTCGGAAAACTGCTTGGAAGCATCCAGTCTCCTATTACCAACTTTGCTCGTGTGCTTAATCAGATCGCTGAGAAAAACGGTGGTGCTGACGCAGCAGCAGCTGAATAATCCTGAAATAACAGGACAAAAAATAACGAATAATAAAATATATTATATGGAGGGAATTTAAAATGGCAAAATTAACAACAGAAGAATTTATTGCAGCAATCAAAGAATTATCTGTATTAGAATTAAATGATTTAGTAAAAGCTTGTGAAGAAGAGTTCGGTGTATCCGCAGCAGCAGGTGTTGTAGTAGCAGCAGCTGGAGCAGCTGGAGAAGCAGCTGAAGAAAAAGATGAATTCGACGTAGAACTTGCAGAAGTTGGACCAAACAAAGTTAAAGTTATCAAAGTTGTTCGTGAAGTAACTGGCTTAGGTCTGAAAGAAGCTAAAGAAATGGTTGACGGAGCTCCTAAGGTTGTTAAAGAAGGCGCATCCAAAGCAGAAGCTGAAGATATCAAAACAAAACTTGAAGCAGAAGGTGCTAAGGTTAACCTTAAATAATTATCTTCTTTATAAAAAGAATTTTATGCAGGAATGTTTCGACATTCCTGCATTTTTGCTCTGCGGCTGTCTGTGCGATGCAGGCACACAGACAGCCGGAAAATATAATAAAATATTTGAAAAAAATGATTGACAGGCGTATCTTGTTGTGCTATAGTGAAGAATGCTATATTATGGCAAGATATGCCTATTGTCTTTTGACAGTAAGGGTCATGTTATAATAAATATAAAGAAAAAACAGGGGTGAAACGTCAATGGAAAAAAACAGAATTCGTTCTGTAAAAACTGGAAAAAGCATGCGTATGAGCTTCCAGAGGCAAGAAGAAGTCCTGGAAATGCCGAACCTGATCGAAGTCCAGAGAGATTCTTATAAATGGTTTCTTGATGAAGGACTGAAAGAAGTCTTTGATGACATTTCTCCGATCGCAGATTACGGCGGAAAGCTCAGTCTGGAATTCATCGGCTTTACATTTGACGAGAAGGATGCGAAATATACCATCGAGCAGTGTAAAGAACGTGACGCAACTTATGCCGCACCTTTGAAGGTTCGAGTGAGACTGATTAACAAAGAAACAGGGGAGATCAACGAACACGAGATTTTCATGGGAGATTTACCTATTATGACAGTTACCGGTACCTTTGTCATCAATGGTGCAGAGCGTGTAATTGTCAGCCAGTTAGTACGTTCCCCTGGAATCTATTATGCCATCGCACATGATAAGCTGGGTAAGAGACTGTTCTCCAGTACTGTTATTCCTAACAGAGGAGCATGGCTGGAATATGAAACAGATTCCAATGATGTATTTTATGTTCGTGTAGACAGAACCCGTAAAGTTCCGATTACAGTTCTGATCCGTGCACTGGGTGTGGGAAGCAATGCTGAGATCACAGAGCTTTTTGGTGAAGAGCCAAAGATCCTGGCAAGCTTTACCAAGGATACATCTACTAATTATCAGGAAGGTCTTCTTGAATTATACAAGAAAATCCGCCCGGGTGAACCGCTTGCTGTAGAGAGTGCAGAGAGCCTGATCAATGCTATGTTCTTTGATCCGAGAAGATATGATCTTGCTCATGTTGGACGTTATAAATTTAATAAGAAGCTTCATCTTAACAGAAGAATTGTGGGCCATAAGCTGGCAGAGGAAGTTGTAGACCCATCCACAGGAGAAATCCTGGCAGAAGAGGGCGCAGTAGTTACCAAGGAACTGGCAAATGTGATCCAGAACAGTGCTGTTCCTTTTGTATGGATTCTGGGCGAAGAAGACCGCAGAATCAAAGTCCTTTCCAACTTAATGGTTGATATCCGTCATTTCCTTCCGGAGATCGAAGATCCTAAGAAGCTTGGGGTTACAGAATTAGTATACTATCCTGTATTGAAGACTATTCTGGAAGAAAATGATACATTAGAAGACAGAATCGCAGCAGTTTACAGAGATATCCATGATCTGATTCCGAAGCATATTACAAAGGAAGATATTTTTGCTTCTATTAACTATAATATGCATCTGGAATATGGCCTTGGAAATGCAGATGATATCGATCATCTGGGTAACCGTCGTATCCGTGCGGTAGGTGAGCTGCTTCAGAACCAGTACAGAATCGGTCTTTCCAGACTGGAACGTGTGGTTCGTGAGAGAATGACAACTCAGGACACTGAGAGCATTTCTGCTCAGTCCCTGATCAATATTAAACCTGTAACTGCAGCAGTGAAGGAGTTCTTCGGTTCTTCCCAGCTGTCACAGTTCATGGATCAGAATAACCCTCTGGGTGAGCTGACCCACAAGAGACGTCTGTCAGCCCTGGGACCTGGTGGTCTGTCACGAGACAGAGCCGGATTCGAGGTTCGAGATGTCCATTATTCTCATTACGGAAGAATGTGCCCGATCGAGACTCCTGAAGGTCCTAACATCGGTCTGATCAACTCCCTTGCATCTTATGCGAGAATCAATCAGTACGGATTTATCGAAGCACCTTACCGTAAGATCGACAAGACAGATCCTAAGAATCCTCGTGTAACAGACGAGGTTGTATATATGACTGCAGATGAAGAGGATAATTATCATGTAGCACAGGCCAACGAGCCTCTGGATGAAGAAGGACATTTCGTTCACAAGAATGTATCCGGTCGTTTCCGTGAAGAGACTCAGGAGTATGAGCGTCATATGTTTGATTACATGGACGTATCTCCTCGTATGGTATTCTCCGTTGCTACTGCCCTGATTCCGTTCCTGCAGAACGACGATGCTAACCGTGCGCTGATGGGATCAAACATGCAGCGTCAGGCTGTGCCGCTTCTGACAACAGAAGCTCCTGTGGTTGGTACAGGTATGGAAGTAAAGACAGCGGTTGACTCCGGTGTCTGTGTAGTTGCGAAGAAATCAGGTACTGTACTTCGTTCTACCTCTACAGATATCAGCATCAAGAATGATGATGGTACAAAGGATGATTATCATCTGACAAAATTCCTGAGAAGTAACCAGAGTAACTGTTACAACCAGAAGCCAATCGTGTTCCAGGGAGAGCATGTAGAGGCAGGACAGGTTATTGCAGATGGTCCTTCTACCTGCAATGGCGAGCTTGCCCTTGGTAAGAACCCCCTGATTGGATTCATGACCTGGGAAGGTTACAACTACGAGGATGCTGTACTTCTGAGCGAAAGACTGGTTATGGATGATGTTTATACATCTATCCATATGGAAGAATATGAATGTGAAGCCCGTGATACCAAGCTGGGACCGGAAGAGATCACACGTGATGTTCCTGGTGTAGGAGATGAAGCACTGAAGGATCTGGATGAGCGTGGTATTATCCGTATCGGTGCGGAAGTACGTGCCGGTGATATCCTTGTTGGTAAAGTTACTCCTAAGGGAGAGACAGAGCTTACAGCAGAAGAGAGACTTCTCCGTGCAATCTTTGGTGAGAAAGCACGTGAAGTACGTGATACTTCTCTGAAAGTACCTCACGGTGAATACGGTATTATCGTAGATGCCAAGGTATTTACAAGAGAGAATGGCGATGAGATGTCACCTGGTGTAAACCAGTCCGTACGTATCTACATCGCACAGAAGAGAAAGATCTCCGTTGGTGATAAAATGGCCGGACGTCACGGTAACAAGGGTGTTGTTTCCCGGGTACTTCCTGTAGAAGATATGCCATTCCTTCCCAATGGACGTCCTCTTGATATCGTGCTGAATCCTCTGGGTGTGCCTTCCCGAATGAATATCGGACAGGTGCTGGAGATCCACTTAAGCCTTGCTGCGAAAGCACTTGGATTTAATGTTGCAACTCCTATTTTCCAGGGTGCAAACGAGAATGATATCCAGGATACACTGGAACTTGCAAATGACTATGTAAACACAGAAGACTTTGAAGAGTTCCGTGAGAAATATAAAGATATTTTAGCACCGGATGTAATGCAGTATCTGGATGAGAACAAAGCCCACAGAGCACTGTGGAAGGGTGTTCCGATCTCCAGAGACGGTAAAGTGCGTCTTCGTGACGGACGTACAGGCGAGTATTTTGACAGCCCTGTAACTATCGGTCACATGCACTATCTGAAACTGCATCACCTGGTTGATGATAAGATCCATGCACGTTCTACTGGTCCATACTCTCTGGTAACACAGCAGCCACTGGGTGGTAAAGCTCAGTTCGGTGGACAGCGTTTCGGTGAGATGGAGGTTTGGGCACTGGAGGCTTATGGTGCATCCTATACACTGCAGGAGATCCTGACAGTGAAATCTGATGATGTTGTTGGTCGTGTTAAGACATACGAAGCAATTATCAAAGGTGACAATATTCCTGAGCCGGGTATTCCGGAATCCTTCAAGGTTCTCTTAAAAGAGCTTCAGTCTCTTGGTCTGGATGTGAAGGTGCTCAAGGATGACAATACAGAAGTACATCTTCTGGAATCTGTAGATTATGGCGATACAGATCTTCGCTCTGTTATTGAGGGAGAGTCAAGAAGACATCACGACAGAGAAGAAGACTACGGCAAACATGGCTATACAAAGCAGGAGTTTGACGGTGAAGAGCTGGTTGACATCGACGAAGATGAAGAAGATGTGGATGATGACTTCATAGAGCTGGACGAAGCTTTTGAAGATGATGACGAAGAGTAAGAAAGGGGAAAGTATACATGGCAGAAACAACTAACGCCAATGAAACATATCAGCCAATGACTTTCGATGCCATCAAGATCGGACTGGCGTCCCCTGAGAAAATCAGAGAGTGGTCAAGAGGCGAGGTTTTAAAACCTGAGACCATTAACTACCGTACCTTAAAGCCGGAGAAAGACGGACTTTTCTGCGAAAGGATCTTTGGACCGAGTAAGGACTGGGAGTGCCACTGTGGAAAGTATAAAAAGATTCGTTATAAAGGCGTTGTCTGCGACAGATGTGGTGTAGAGGTTACAAAATCTTCTGTTCGTAGAGAGCGTATGGGTCATATCGAGCTGGCTGCTCCGGTATCCCATATCTGGTATTTCAAAGGAATTCCGTCCCGTATGGGTCTGATCCTTGACATTTCTCCGAGAACTCTGGAGAAAGTCCTTTACTTTGCAAATTATATCGTACTGGATCCGGCTGACTCCGGACTCCAGTACAAACAGGTGCTTACAGAGCGCGAATACCAGGATGCCCGTGAATCCTTCGGAAACAATTTCCGTGTAGGTATGGGCGCTGAATCTATCAAAGAGCTTCTGGAAGCAATTGATCTTGAAAAAGATTCTGCAGAACTGAAAACTGAATTAAAGGATGCTACAGGCCAGAAACGTGCCAGAATCATCAAACGTCTTGAGGTTGTAGAATCCTTCCGTGAATCAGGAAACCGTCCTGAGTGGATGATCATGACAGTGATCCCTGTAATCCCGCCGGATCTGCGTCCTATGGTTCAGCTGGATGGTGGACGTTTTGCTACATCTGACTTAAATGATCTTTACAGAAGAATCATCAACCGTAATAACCGTCTGAAGAGACTTCTGGAATTAGGCGCACCGGACATTATCGTCCGTAACGAGAAACGTATGCTTCAGGAAGCAGTAGATGCCCTGATCGACAACGGCCGTCGCGGCCGTCCTGTAACAGGTCCTGGAAACAGAGCTCTGAAGTCTCTTTCCGATATGCTGAAAGGTAAATCCGGACGTTTCCGTCAGAACCTTCTGGGTAAACGAGTTGACTATTCCGGACGTTCCGTTATCGTTGTAGGACCGGAACTTAAGATCTACCAGTGTGGTCTTCCGAAAGAAATGGCCATTGAGCTGTTCAAACCTTTCGTTATGAAAGAGCTTGTTGCCAACGGAACTTCACACAATATTAAGAACGCCAAAAAAATGGTTGAGAAGCTGGAGCCTGCTGTATGGGATGTTCTGGAAGATGTTATCAAAGAACATCCGGTTATGCTGAACCGTGCACCTACACTGCATCGTCTTGGTATCCAGGCATTCGAACCAATCCTTGTAGAAGGTAAAGCAATCAAACTGCATCCGCTGGTTTGTACTGCGTTCAACGCTGACTTCGATGGTGACCAGATGGCCGTACATCTTCCGCTTTCACAGGAAGCTCAGGCAGAGTGCCGTTTCCTTCTGTTATCACCGAACAACCTGCTGAAACCTTCTGATGGTGGTCCTGTAGCCGTTCCTTCACAGGATATGGTACTTGGTATCTACTATCTGACTCAGGAAAGACCTGGAAACAAGGGTGAAGGTAAATACTTCAAGAGTATAAACGAAGCAATCCTTGCCTATGAGAATAAAGTAATCACACTGCAGTCCAGAATCCATGTGCGCTGCAGCAAGACAATGCCGGACGGAACTGTTCTGACCGGTACAGTAGAATCTACACTTGGACGTTTCCTGTTCAACGAAATCCTTCCTCAGGATCTTGGTTTCGTAGACAGAAGTGTTCCGGGAAATGAACTTCTCCTTGAGGTTGACTTCCTGGTAGCTAAGAAACAGCTGAAACAGATTCTTGAAAAAGTTATCAATACTCACGGTGCTACAAAGACTGCTGAGGTTCTTGATGCGATCAAAGCTACAGGTTACAAGTATTCTACACGTGCAGCCATGACCGTTGCCATTGCCGATATGACCGTTCCGCCTCAGAAACCGGAAATGATCCAGAAGGCACAGGATACTGTTGACCTTATTACAAAGAACTACAAACGTGGTCTTATCACAGAGGAAGAGCGTTACAAAGAAGTTGTTGATACATGGAAAAAGACTGATGATGAGCTTACACATGCTCTGCTGTCCGGTCTGGATAAGTACAACAACATCTTTATGATGGCTGACTCCGGTGCCCGTGGTTCCGATAAACAGATCAAACAGCTTGCAGGTATGCGAGGACTGATGGCCGATACAACCGGTCACACCATCGAGCTGCCTATCAAGTCAAACTTCCGTGAAGGTCTTGATGTACTGGAATACTTTATGTCTGCCCATGGAGCACGTAAAGGTATGTCCGATACAGCTCTTCGTACAGCCGATTCAGGATACCTGACAAGACGTATGGTTGACGTTTCTCAGGATCTGATTGTACGTGAGACAGACTGCTGCGAAAACAGAGATGAAATCTCAGGTATGTATGTAGAAGGTTTCGCAGATGGTAAAGAAGAGATTGAAGGACTTCAGGAACGTATCACAGGTCGTTTCTCCTGTGAGACAATTAAGAATAAAGACGGCGAAGTTATTGTAAAAGCCAACCATATGATCACACCAAAACGTGCTGCCCGCATTATGAAAGAGGGCGTGGACAACCAGACAGGCGGATCTATCGAGAAAGTTAAGATCCGTACAATCCTTACATGTAAATGTAAAGTTGGTATTTGTGCAAAATGTTACGGTGCGAACCTTGCAACAGGTGAAGCTGTTCAGGTTGGTGAATCTGTCGGTATTATCGCTGCTCAGTCTATCGGTGAGCCTGGTACACAGCTTACCATGCGTACCTTCCACAGTGGTGGTGTTGCCGGTGGAGATATCACACAGGGTCTTCCCCGTGTTGAGGAGCTTTTTGAGGCAAGAAAGCCAAAAGGTCTTGCCATTATCACAGAAATTCCTGGTGTTGCTGTTCTTAATGACACCAAGAAGAAGCGTGAAGTTATTGTTACAGATCCGGAGTCAGGTGAATCCAAGACTTACCTTATCCCATACGGATCCCGTATCAAGATCACAGACGGACAGATGCTTGAAGCTGGTGACGAGCTTACAGAAGGTAGCGTAAATCCACATGATATCCTGAGAATCAAGGGTGTCCGTGCAGTTCAGGATTACATGATCCGTGAAGTACAGCGTGTATACCGTCTCCAGGGTGTTGAGATCAGCGATAAGCATATCGAGGTTATTGTTCGCCAGATGCTGAAGAAGATCCGCATTGAGGACAACGGAGATACAGAATTCCTTCCTGGAACACTGGTTGACTTCCTTGAATATGAGGATGTTAATGAGCAGATGAAAAAAGAAGGCAAACGTCCTGCAGATGGAAAACAGGTTATGCTTGGTATTACCAAAGCGTCTCTTGCTACCAATTCCTTCCTGTCAGCTGCTTCCTTCCAGGAAACAACGAAGGTACTGACTGAAGCCGCAATCAAGGGTAAGGTTGACCCATTGATCGGTCTGAAAGAGAACGTAATCATTGGTAAACTGATTCCTGCAGGTACAGGTATGAAGCGTTACAGTGAAGTACGACTGAATTCTACAATGCCGGAGCCGGAACCAGAAGTGGAAATCGAAGAGGAACAGACAGAGGAAGAGGCTTCAGATGAGAATCAGACAGATGATGAGCTGATCACAATGGATGAAGATTTTTCTGAGGATGGAGACCTGGATGAGGAAGCTTCTGAAGAGGAATTTGAAGATACAGATGAATCTGAAGATGCAGATGAATCTGAGGATAATGAATAATCATTGGGTAATACGCAAACTGTGAAGCAATTGAACAGTTGCGCATGATATAAACAGGGATGATTCATGAATGGAGGAGTTATCTCATAGGGTATAATGTCCTGTGAGGTAACTCTTTTTTTGATTTGGTTAAAGATAAAAATACAAAAAAGTCTGATTTATCTGTTATAATAAAAAACAAAAACCAATAAATGCAAATGATCAGAGTAAAGGAGGTGCAGTATGGATAAGGAACTTCCGGTTTCCGCATGGCCGGAGTGGAAGATAGTTGAGAAGATTGGAGAAGGGTCTTTTGGACAGGTATATAAGGCTCAACGTACAGAGAGAGGCAAGTCTTTTTATTCTGCTATTAAAATCATCAATATTCCAGGCAGTCAGAGTGAGCTGAACAGTGTGCGTTCCGAGACTGGAAATGACCAGGCAGCCAGAGAGTATTTCCAGAATCTGGTTGAGGAGTGCATCCAGGAAATTGGTACTATGGAGTATTTCAGGGGAAATTCTTACATTGTTTCTGTAGAGGATTTTAAAGTGATGGAATACCTGGATGCCATTGGTTGGGAAATTTCCATCCGCATGGAGTATCTTACAAGTTTTCTGGACTACTGTGCAGAGAAGCAACTGCAGGAAAAAGAGGTAATCCAGATGGGGCTGGATTTAAGCAAGGCTCTGGGATATTGCAGAAAGCTTCATATCATTCACAGAGATGTAAAGCCTGAGAATATTTTTGTATCCAGATTTGGAGATTTTAAGCTGGGAGATTTTGGAATTGCCCGTGAACTGGAGCGGACTATGAGTGGATTTTCTAAAAAGGGAACCTATTCTTACATGGCTCCGGAAATGTATAAGGGAGAAAAATATGACAGCAGAGTAGATATTTATTCTTTGGGGATCGTGCTCTATAAGCTTATGAATCACAACCGGCTTCCGTTTATGAATCTGGAGAAGCAGTTTATTACTTACCGGGATAAGGAAAATGCTCTGAATAAAAGAATGTCAGGAGAGCAGATGGATCCCCCTGCAGAAGCCGGAAAGCTTTTTGGACAGATTATTCTGAAGGCCTGTGCATTTGACCCTGATGAACGTTACCAGACACCGGAGGAATTTTACCGGGCTCTGGATGACCTGAAGAATGGACGGATTTGTAACCTCCAGTCTGTTGGCACAGTAAATGTGGCAACCGCTGAAGACAGGCAGGCAGCACAGAAAGCTGTAGTACAGAAAATGGCAGTAAAAGAAACTGACAGAGATGCAGAGCTTCAGAGCTCTATACAGTCAGCCAGGGCAACAGCAGCAAGACGCCGCCGCCGTAAAAGAGAACAGAGATTTCGCAGGGGACTGGTGGTCACTGCTGTACTTCTGGCAGTTCTTATCCTGGCAGGAGTATATATAAAATTTAACAGAGACAGTACGGGAGACAATTCCGGAAACAGTGGAGTGTCTGTGCTGGATACTGATAAAAACAGTTCTTCTGATAACAATTCAAAGAGTTTTAATACTGCCTTAGCTACGATCAAGGATCAGGCAACAACGATCACGGATAACCTGAATTCCTATGACTGGGTAGGATCGGAGGGAACAGTACTTCGATATCTGCGACGGATATCTACTACTCAGAATGATGATGGAGATGTAGAGATAGAAAGTGAATGTATGAAAGCACTGGTGTACCCGGCTCAGTCAGCTGAGGGAAAATACGAAGAGTATTTTTACTGGGGCGAAAAGCTGTTTTTTGCATATATATGGTATGACGAGACTTCTGAGTACTATTATTATGATGATGGAAAGCTCATTCGTTGGATTGATTCTGATGGAAAGGCTCATGACAACGAGACAGATAACGAGGAATATACAGCAAGAGGAGAGAAGTATTGGAAGAATTCACTGAAAGCGTTGAAGGGAGAGGGAACGAAAACAGACGATGATGTATCAGATTGAGTATGCATATACCTGCCATATGGGCAGGGTTCGTGCAAACAATGAGGATAATCTTTGGTGCTGCGGAGAATCGCTCCCGGCAGATAACCAGGGTATGGAGGGAGTACATTCCCAGATCGTCTCCGGCCTGAAGACACCGGCAATGGCTGTATTTGACGGTATGGGCGGAGAAAGCTGCGGAGAGATGGCGGCATTCCTGGCTTCTGACGAATTCGGAAGATATTATCGTGCCAACAGGCGGACTTTGCGCGATATACCAGAGTTATTTATTGATGGCGTATGTGAGAGTATGAATCAGGCAGTATGCAGATATGCAGCAGAAAATCACATACAGAGTATGGGTACTACCCTGGCAATGACTTTATTTACACCGGAATCTATGTTTGTGTGTAATCTGGGAGACAGCAGGATTTATTTTTCTGATGAGAAAAGCTTTCGCCAGGTATCAACAGATCATATTTTGGGAAAATCGGGGCTTGGAAAAGCACCTCTGACTCAATATCTGGGTGTACCAGAGGAGCAGCAGAAGCTGGAGCCGGCAGTTCTGGAAATAGAGCACAAAGAGGGAAACCGATATCTCTTGTGTTCTGACGGAGTGACGGACATGCTTTCTGATGGAGAGATTGCGGATATCCTTTCACGGAAAAACAGCCTTAGGGAGACGGTGGAGCTTCTTTTGGACCGGGCTCTCCAAAAGGGAGGAAGAGATAATGCAACAATTATACTCTGTGAAGTCCAGAAGCAGGAGTTGAAGGGTAAATTCAAGGCGTGGCTAAAAAGCATAAAAGAGAAAAATGAGGGGTGAGACAGCATGAAGAATCGTATGCAGGATCTGGATTTTGAACAGACAGTAGCATTTGACAAGGTGCAGGATTATGAATTTACCAGAAGAGCGGCCCAGCGTTTTCGACAGGTAGTGAGTCTGGACAGCTTTGAAGATGAGGATGCGGATGTGATTTTCCATTATCTGTACAAGGAGATGGAGCTGGTTTCCTTTGGTGACCATTTGAAACGGTACATCTATGAGAGGGCAGAACTGGAAGAACCTTTTTCCGAGGTACCTCAGGAGGTATACAGAGATATTATACTGGACTCTTTTAAAGAAACTTTTACTCCCAAGTCCATGAATCCTACTACTACCAAGTTGTCTGCGCTGGTAAATAATTGGCTGAATCAGGCTTCTGTAAAGCGAGAAACGGTATTTCTTCTTGGATTTGGACTTCGGATGACTGCTGAGGATGTGTCAGATTTCCTGACCAGGGTACTACGAGAGCAGGATTTTGACTTTCATAATCCGGATGAGGTAATCTACTGGTACTGTTACAGTACTCAGCAGGGATACCGCAGTGCAGAAGAGTTGAAAAAGAAATATGCGGGGCTACAGCCTGTGGCTATGGAGAATTCCCAGGTGCTCTGCAGTGGTAATCTGTGCCTGGATACGGAGGAGAAGCTGCTAGATTATCTGGCCCATCTGAAAGCCAAGAGAGATGATCCCATGTCCGAGAGGAGCCAGGCCTTTCAGGAATTCAGCAGGCTGCTTTATCATGCAAAACAGATCATTGCAGGATTATATCAGCATGATGAGGAGGAGAAAAAAGGGGATAAAGTGTGGACAGCGGAGAAAATTACTCCTTCTGATGTGGAAAAGGTGATCTGTAGTGGGATTCCCATCAATAAAATGGGGAATCTGAAAAAGATGTCTGCTTCTATTCTGGCCAGACATTTCAGCCAGAAGCGATTTAGCAGGCAGAGGATTACGAATATCCTCAGCCATAAATTGCCGGTGGAACGATTTGATTTGATTACCTTAGAGTTTTTTATCGTATCTCAGGAAATGGAGGATGATGATCCTTTTAACAGATATAAGCATTTCCTTGATGAGATTCAGAGCATTCTGCTCAGATGCGGAATGGGTGAGATCTATATTGTAAATCCATATGAATGTTTTCTTCTTATGTGTCTCCTCACAGACTGCCCACTGGCAGTATTTGCGGAGATCTGGGAAAAGTCTTATGAGGAGGGAGAGGCCGAGAGTTGAGCCGCTCCCTTTTTTTAAGATGCTTCGAGCAATAGATACTGAGAAAAGCTGTTCAGCATAGAAATATGTCATGGGATGTATGATGTACATTTCGCAGAAAAATGCCGATGGCATTCTTGAATTATGCATAATAACTAAAAATCATATAGACAAATTGTGAAACATATCAGAAAAGTAAAAATGTGCCTTTTTTACTTGACAATGAATCGTTTCAGATTTTGAACGGAACAGCTAAATGGAGGATACAAAATGATATTAAACGTTGGAAAACCGTATATTTGGCTCCCGGTAAGCAAGAATGCACCGGAGAGAAAATTGCATTTTTATATAGAAGGAAAAAAATCCAGGAGATTGATATTCATCTTGGAAAAACAGATTGTGAATTTTACGGATGCTGGGATGCTTCTGCATTCTTAGGAAAAGATCTGCAGATAGAGGGTGCAGACAAGGAACTTCTGGAAGGAATTTTCTGTTACGGGAAACCTTATGATAATGTATATCCTTATCGCCCGAAACTGCATGCTGCACCTGCAACAGGATGGCATAATGACCCTAATGGTATGGTTTATGCAGATGGATTTTATCATCTCTATTATCAGTGGAATCCATATGGAAGTATGTGGGGAAATATGCAGTGGGGTCATGTAAAGAGTAAGGATCTCTATCACTGGGAACAGGAAGGACTGGCTATTGCACCGGATGAAACAGGAACTGTTTACTCCGGCTGCGGAATTCAGGATAAAGATAATCTGACAGGCTATGGCGAAGGAGCTTTGTTGTACTTCTATACAGCTGCAGGCGGCAGAAATCAGTGGTCTGTGGATGCCGGAAATCTGTTCACCCAGAGACTGGCGTATTCTACAGATGGAGGAAAAACTCTTCAGAGATCAGAAAAATTCTGTATGCCGCATATTGTAAATGAGAACAGAGATCCTAAGGTTTTTTATCATAAAGAAAGCAAAGCATTTATTATGGTATTATACCTGGACGGATATGATTTTGCTGTCTATCGCTCAACAGATCTGCTGAACTGGGAGGAAACCCAGAGAATTTCAGAGCCTGGAATGTGGGAGTGTCCGGATCTTCTTGAACTGGAAGTTAAAAATGTGCCAGGGGAAAAGAGATGGGTATTCTGGTCCGCAGATGGTTACTATATGACCGGAGAATTTGACGGGTATAAATTTAAACCTGACGGATGCCGTAAATCCGGGTATAGCTCTGTTCTGCCCTATGCAGCTCAGACATTCAGTGGTGTAGATGACAGGGTGATCAGCATGGCATGGCTCCGTATGAAGAATGACAGAGGAAATTACAGAGGACTGATGTCCCTTCCTACAGAATTATCCCTTGAAAAAGAAGGCAATGACTATAAAATCTGTTTTGCACCTGCCAAAGAGCTTGAGAATTTGGAAACAGGATGGTATGATAATCTCAAAAATACAATCTCTCCTGAGGGCCAGGCATGCAAGATCGTTCTGACTCCGGAAGCAGGTACTAAGGGAGAGTGGAGACTGACAATAGGAAGGCTGAGACTGACAGTGGATTTCTATAGCAATATCCTGAGTATTGAGGATACAGAAACACATGTATATTATATGAGGGAAAGAATCTCAACAGAACAGGAAATCAGCTTCATTTTTGATCAGGAAGTTATTGAGGTATTTGCAGAAAACGGAAAGGTATATGGCGCAGCGGAAGCAGAAGAGAATATTTTGGGTATGGACTGGGAAGTTTTCAGAACAGAAGATTTAAAAGTTTCAGAAAAAATGTGTCTGTATAAATAAAGATTTTTACCGGATCAGGTAAGAATCCTGTTTCAACTATAGTCTGTCCGGATGAGAAACATGAGCGCAGATCGCGAAGCGTCTGCGCTCATGAGCATATAGTGGAAGTAGATGATCTTGTCCGTTTTATAAGCGATATACAGTAAAAAATATCAGGAGTTGTATATGGTAACAATAAAAGATGTAGCACAGGATGCAGGGGTGGCTGTTGGAACTGTTTCCAAAGTGCTGAACGGACAGCATGTAAGTGAGAAAAACAGAATAAAAGTAGAAGATTCTGTAAAAAAGCTTGGGTATCAGATGAACTTCTATGCCAGAGGTCTGAAGACAAAGAATACTTATACAATAGCGGTAATTGTACCTGAGATACTGAATCCTTTCTTTGCAGAATGGGTTTACTATATTGAGCAGGAACTTTATAAGAACGGCTATAAAATGCTCTTATGCAATACACAGGGAATGCCTGAGAAGGAAGAATATTATTATCGTATGGCAGAGCAGAATAAAGTGGATGGCATTATCTGTGTTACATATCAGGATGTTGAGCCATATGTATCGGAAAATATCCCTCTTATCTCTCTGGACAGACATTTTCACAAAAAAGTAAGCTGTATCAGTTCAGATAATTATCATGGAGGAGAACTTGCTGCACAGAAAATGATTTCTACAGGAAGCAGACATCTGCTTTATATGAGAAATGGGTTAGAGATTTCCGGAGAGACGTTGAAGCGGGGAAAAGGATTTAAGAGCTATTGTGATGCTCATGGAGTCTCCTGTGAAACATTAAATCTGGGAGATGATTTTGATCTGATCAGAGGAAAAACTTCTGTGGAAGAGGTATTGATGAATTTTATCATATCTGCAAGAAAGACCGGAAAAATGAGGTACGATGGTATCTATACCAGCACAGATCTGCTTGCGAAAGCTTTACTGGAACAGCTGCAATTTCTTGGCGTTGAAGTTCCGGAGGAAGTTCAGCTTGTGGGACATGATGGAATACAGTGGATGAACAGTGGAAAATATCTGGTATCAACAATTGTACAGCCGGTGCCGGATATGGCGCGAAAGAGCGTGGAGCTTTTACTAAAGAAAATAAAGGGAGAAGAGATTGAGACATTGACGATTCTTCCTGTTAAATTTGCAGAAGGAGGCACAACCCGTTAAGGGATGTGCCTCCTTCTTTTAGTCCAATCAAGTAAGTTCTTTACATTTATTCATTATAATATCCGTAGATAGCGCGTGCATCTGCGGCAATGGTGCTCTGGGCTGCACCGGTATCAGTAAGATCCTGAGACATGAAGCATATTACAAGGTCAATACCCTTGGCTGTGTCATAAATAATCGCTGCATCATTTTCAACAGTGTCCAGTTCTCCTGTTTTGTTGGCAGTCTGCACACCCTCCGGGAGATCAGCAGGAATCTTGTTTTTTCTTTGCTGCATTTTCAGATGATAATACATAGCTTCTGCATTAGGCAGACTGGAGGAATCAATAATTCCCTTGGAAATCTGATAGATTTTCTTCAAAAAGATACCACAGTCTTTGACAGAGGTATAGTTGTCACCATTTGAGTTGTCTGCCAGAAGAAGGCGGTTCATCTGCGTATCGTTGAAGCCATATTTCTGACAAAACTCGTTTACCTTCTGCATACCGGCACTGTTATCACCATTTCCCAGCCAGTTAACCAGGGTATTGGCTGCGTCATTATCACTGACAGTGATCATGGAGGAAATGTTGCTGTCTACAGTATCACCTCCGTGAGACTGAGAAATGGCATCGTAATTATCATAAACAGCACCCATGATGTAGAGTTTGATCAGGCTGGCAGCCTGCATGGGAGTGTTATTGATCACACCGTTGGAATCCTTGAGCAGATTACATACATAGACGGACCAGGTTCCGTTATCCTGTGGAAGGAGAGTCTTAACCTGACTGAGAAGGGAGTCCATGCTGCTGTCAGAGTTATCTGTAAAGGATTCATTGACGGCAGAGCTTTCATTGCTGCCGGAGCCTTCATTTTCTGTAGTCTGCTGTTGCTTTTCCTGTTCCTTCAGCTGATCCAGCTGGTCTGCCTGGCTGATAAGGGTATTGGCAGAATCGGATATTTCTGTCACAGTATCAGAGAGCGTCTGAACTTTTTTCTGAAGGGAAGCCAGGTGACTGAGAGAGAAGAAAGACAAAGCTCCCAGACCTGCCAGCGCAATCACCAGAACAATGATGACTACATACAAAAATATGGGTTTTTTTGGTTGATTATTATCGTCCATTAGTGTATTCCTTTCTGTTGTGTATACTTCTTTCTATTTTCTTTCTATACTGAAGCAAAATAAGCATCGATTCCATTGGCGATTCCTTCAACCATAGTCTGCTGGAACTGGGAATCGTTCATTTTGGTGTCATCATTCTGATTGGTCATAAAACCCATTTCCAGGATTGTTACAGGAACAGTGCTCCAATTAATTCCGGTCATAGTATCTGTGTACTGTATCCCCAGATTCTGAAAGCCTGTAGCCTGACAATAGGAATCCAGAATACACTGGGAAAGTCTGTTTGACTGATCAAAAAGAGAGGAAACATAAGGATTGCTCTGAGAAGGAGCCATAGCCAGGGCTCCGGATGCAGAAGAAGAATCCGTACCGTTTGCGTGAATACGGACATAGATCTCTGAACCCTGAGAGGCTGCATATTCAGCCCGTTCCTTGTTACTGATGGCAGTATCATTGTCAGTTCTGGTCATAACTACCCGGTAGCCTCTCTGTTCCAGCACATCTTTTAATTGAAGGGAAACATTCAGGTTCAACTGGTATTCGGGAATTCCGGTAAAGGAGCCACGGGTACCGGAAGTACATTTTGCCTTCATCTCTGAAGAACCAGGTCCAATGGGCTCAGGAGCACTCATATTCACATTTTCACCCTGATGTCCCGGATCAATTCCTACCACATGTCCGTTATCGGCAGAAAAGTTATCTGGTTCGGAAGCATCTGCCTGACTGAAAACAGAAGGCTTGGAGGTGGTCTCCTCTTCAGAAATATCTGCCTTTTCTTTTTCCTGCTTCTGTGATGCTGTCTGGGCTTTCTGTTTCAAATAGTTGATATTATTCTGAACTTCATCTACTGCAGCGGTATATTTTTCCTGGGCAGTCTGAAATTCCTTTTGCTTAGCTGTGATCTGTTCTGTCACGGTATCTACATCTTTTTCAGTGGCAATGATCTGCTCCGTGGTACTTTTGGTAAAGAAAAAGAGGGAGACAATGCACAAAAGTCCGGTGAGAAACAGTAATACAGCCATTATACTGGGCTTTTTCATAAAAAATCCTTTCTATAAATAATAAACCTTTTAAATGTTACTGCGTTTAGCAGGCAGTAACTTTTCTTTGTCTGTTATTATAATGAAGTGATTTGTAAAATGCAATCGTGTATCTATACTAAATTCATGCAAAAAGAAAGAAAAAATCTTGCAAAATACCTTGACAGCGCTTTCTGTAAAGGATATAATGAGCAAGCGTGCATAAGAAACGTTTAATTTTTTTGCGCGTAAATGCGAGAATAGCAACCGCAAGGCCCCATAGAAAAATCTATGGAGAAATAAATCGGGAGGTGAAATGGAATGCCAACATTCAACCAGTTAGTAAGAAAAGGACGCCAGACATCTGTAAAGAAATCTACAGCTCCGGCTCTCCAGAAAACATTCAACTCTTTAAGAAAGAAAGCAGTTGAACAGTCTGCACCACAGAAACGTGGCGTTTGTACAGCAGTTAAGACTGCAACTCCTAAGAAGCCTAACTCAGCTCTTAGAAAAATCGCCAGAGTTCGTCTTTCCAACGGAATCGAAGTAACAAGCTACATCCCAGGAGAAGGTCACAACCTTCAGGAGCATAGCGTTGTTCTGATCCGTGGTGGAAGGGTTAAGGACTTACCTGGTACAAGATACCACATCATCAGAGGTACTCTTGATACTGCAGGTGTTGCTAACAGAAAACAGGCCCGTTCTAAATACGGCGCTAAGAGACCTAAAAAGAAATAATTGAGAAGGCTCTCAAAAAGCAACTGATCTCATTGTTTGAGACAGCAAATATGAATTAATGAAATCGAAAATTCACGAATAAACTATGAATCGAATTTGTACGGTATTCCATATACCCTGCCGGTTGCGGGTTAAATATAGGACCTTACCAGTGCGAACATGCAATAGTTATCTGCGTGAGTACCGATGATTTAATCACAATGATTAAGGAGGGAAGTAACGTGCCACGTAAAGGACATACTCAGAAAAGAGACGTTCTGGCAGATCCAATGTACAACAATAAAGTGGTTACCAAACTTATCAATAACATCATGTTAGACGGTAAGAAAGGTGTAGCACAGAAAATTGTTTACGGTGCATTCGCCAGAATCGAAGAAAAAGCTGGAAAACCAGCACTTGAAGTTTTCGAAGAGGCTATGAACAACATCATGCCACTTCTTGAAGTAAAAGCTAGACGTATCGGTGGTGCTACTTATCAGGTTCCGATCGAGGTAAGAGCAGACAGACGTCAGGCACTGGCTCTTCGCTGGTTAACAATGTTCTCTCGTAAAAGAGGCGAGAAAACAATGGAAGAAAGACTTGCAAATGAGCTTTTAGATGCAATGAACAACACAGGTGCATCCGTTAAGAGAAAAGAAGACATGCACAAGATGGCTGAGGCAAATAAAGCATTTGCTCACTATCGCTTCTAATATAGGAGGAAAATCCATTGGCTAAAGAGGGAAGAGAATATCCATTAGAGCGTACCAGAAATATTGGTATTATGGCTCATATCGATGCGGGTAAAACAACTCTCACAGAACGTATCCTGTATTATACAGGTGTCAACTATAAGATTGGTGATACTCATGAAGGTACTGCTACCATGGACTGGATGGAACAGGAGCAGGAGAGAGGTATCACAATCACTTCAGCGGCTACAACATGTCACTGGACTCTGGAAGAGAACTGCAAACCGAAGCCAGGTGCTCTGGAACATCGTATCAACATCATTGATACCCCAGGTCACGTTGACTTCACAGTAGAAGTTGAGCGTTCTCTTCGTGTACTTGACGGTGCTGTCGGCGTTTTCTGTGCTAAGGGTGGTGTTGAACCGCAGTCTGAAAACGTATGGCGTCAGGCCGACACTTACAATGTACCACGTATGGCATTCATCAACAAGATGGATATCCTTGGTGCAGACTTCTACGGTGCAGTAGAGCAGATCAAGACTCGTCTTGGTAAAAACGCAATCTGCTTACAGCTGCCAATCGGAAAAGAAGATGATTTCAAAGGAATCATTGACTTATTCGAAATGAAAGCTTACATCTACAACGATGAAAAAGGTGATGACATCTCCATCGTTGACATTCCTGAAGACATGAAGGAAGATGCTGAGCTTTATCATACAGAGCTCATTGAGAAAATCTGTGAGCTTGATGACGACTTAATGATGGAATATCTTGAAGGTGAAGAACCAACTGTTGAGAGACTGAAAGCAACATTAAGAAAAGCTACATGCGAGTGTACTGCTGTTCCGGTTTGCTGTGGTTCTGCTTACAGAAACAAAGGTGTTCAGAAACTTCTTGATGCTATCCTTGAGTATATGCCGGCTCCTACAGATATTCCTCCAATTCAGGGAATTGATCTGGACGGTAACGAAGTAGTGAGACATTCTTCTGATGAAGAACCATTCTCAGCTCTGGCATTTAAGATTATGACAGACCCATTCGTTGGTAAACTTGCATATTTCCGTGTATACTCCGGTACAATGAATTCCGGTTCTTATGTACTTAACGCTACTAAGGACAAGAAAGAACGTGTTGGACGTATTCTTCAGATGCATGCTAACAAACGTATGGAACTTGATAAAGTATATTCCGGTGATATCGCTGCAGCAATCGGATTCAAATTCACAACAACCGGTGATACAATCTGTGACGAGCAGCATCCGGTAATCCTGGAGTCCATGGAATTCCCAGAACCGGTTATCGAGATGGCTATCGAGCCTAAGACTAAAGCTGGACAGGGTAAACTTGGTGAAGCTCTTGCAAAACTTGCAGAAGAAGACCCGACATTCCGTGCACATACAAATCAGGAAACAGGACAGACCATTATCGCTGGTATGGGTGAGCTTCATCTGGATATCATCGTTGACCGTCTCCTTCGTGAATTCAAGGTAGAGGCTAACGTAGGTGCTCCTCAGGTTGCTTACAAAGAAACAATCACCAAACCTGTTGATGTAGACAGCAAGTATGCAAAACAGTCCGGTGGTCGTGGACAGTATGGTCACTGTAAAGTTAAATTTACACCTATGGATGCCAACGGAGAAGAACTGTACAAGTTCGAATCCACAGTTGTTGGTGGTGCTATTCCGAAGGAATACATCCCTGCAGTTGGAGAAGGTATCGAAGAGGCTATGAAAGCTGGTATCCTTGGTGGATTCCCGGTAGTTGGTGTACATGCTAATGTATACGATGGTTCTTACCATGAAGTCGACTCTTCTGAAATGGCATTCCATATTGCAGGTTCTCTTGCATTCAAGGATGCTATGCAGAAAGCAGCTCCGGTTCTTCTTGAGCCAATCATGAAGGTCGAAGTTACTACACCAGAAGATTACATGGGTGACGTTATTGGTGATATCAACTCCCGTCGTGGACGTATCGAAGGTATGGAAGATATCGGCGGTGGTAAGATGATCCGTGGATATGTACCGCTTTCCGAAATGTTTGGATATGCTACAGACCTTCGTTCCAGAACACAGGGACGTGGTAACTACTCTATGTTCTTTGAGAAATATGAGCAGGTTCCGAAGTCTGTACAGGAAAAAATCCTTTCTAAGAAAGACTGATAATTATTGATCATCTGCAGTCTGTCGGTGTTTAAAGCCAGCAGACTGTAGGAGATATAAAATTACTGTCCGCTGTATTCTCAGTAATGTGTGGACTGTAATGATACAACAATTGGTAATGCAAGTTATCAAATTGTATAAAACACTTGCAAATATTTTGGTTATGCAATATAATCAAGGATAGCAAGTTTAAAACCGAAAAAGATGCTCTATAATAATATAAGAGCCAAAGTTTTAAGGAGGACGTTTTAAAATGGCAAAAGCTAAGTTTGAGAGAACAAAACCGCATTGTAACATTGGTACCATCGGACACGTTGACCATGGTAAAACAACTTTAACTGCAGCTATCACAAAAGTTCTGGCTGAAAGAGTTGCTGGTAACACAGCTACAGATTTCGCTAACATCGATAAAGCTCCGGAAGAAAGAGAACGTGGTATCACAATTTCTACAGCACACGTTGAGTATGAAACAGAGCATAGACACTATGCACACGTTGACTGCCCAGGACATGCTGACTACGTTAAGAACATGATCACAGGTGCAGCTCAGATGGATGGTGCTATCCTCGTTGTTGCTGCTACAGATGGTGTTATGGCTCAGACTAAAGAGCACATCCTTCTTTCCCGTCAGGTAGGTGTTCCTTACATCGTTGTATTCATGAACAAATGTGATATGGTTGATGATGAAGAACTTCTTGAACTGGTAGAAATGGAAATTCGTGAACTCTTAAGCGAGTATGACTTCCCAGGAGATGACATCCCGGTAATTCAGGGTTCAGCTCTTAAAGCTCTTGAAGATCCGAGCAGCGAGTGGGGAGACAAGATCATGGAACTTATGGATGCTGTTGACAGCTACATTCCAGACCCACAGCGTGACACAGATAAACCATTCGTAATGCCTGTAGAGGACGTATTCTCTATCACAGGTCGTGGTACAGTTGCTACTGGTAGAGTAGAGGCTGGTGTACTTCATGTATCTGACGAAGTTGAAATCGTTGGTATCAAAGAAGAAACACGTAAAGTTGTTGTAACTGGTATCGAAATGTTCCGTAAACTTCTTGATGAAGCTCAGGCTGGTGATAACATCGGTGCACTTCTTCGTGGTGTTCAGAGAAACGAAATCGAGCGTGGACAGGTTCTTGCTAAACCAGGAACAATCACATGCCATACAAAATTCACAGCTCAGGTTTACGTTCTGACAAAAGATGAAGGTGGACGTCATACTCCATTCTTCAACAACTATCGTCCACAGTTCTACTTCAGAACAACAGACGTAACAGGTGTTTGCAACCTTCCAGAAGGAACAGAAATGTGCATGCCTGGAGATAACATCGAAATGACAATTGAACTGATCCACCCAATCGCTATGGCTCAGGGTCTTACTTTCGCTATCCGTGAAGGTGGACGTACTGTAGGATCAGGACGTGTTGCTACAGTTATCGAATAATTTTAGCATAACATCTTAATTATATATATTGAGTACCGCAAGGTACATTGTGTCCAAACGTAAGATACCCCGGAACCGCAAGGTTTCCGGGGTTTTTCTGTTGGATCAGGAATACATGGATTATAAAAAATAGCAAATAGGAATAAAAAAGAAAAAACAGATAAAAATAATTGATTTATAAAAATCAGTCTGTTAGAATATACATATGAAAAGGGAGTAGCTGGCCGATTTGGTTCACTTCTTCGTCAGGACAGTTATTGAAACATATAACTCGGAAAGTGATGAAACAGCGAGACTTTTACTGTGCATGCAGTAGGAGTCTCTTTTTTATACCTACTGCAAAATAAAATGAGGAAAGAGAGGAAAAAAAGATGTTTATGCAGGTTATTATTTTGCTGGTAGGTTTTCTGTTTCTGGTGAAGGGAGCAGACTGGTTTGTGGAGGGGGCAGCCAGTATTGCAAAGAAGCTGGGAATCCCCCAACTGATCATTGGATTGACGATCGTAGCAATGGGAACCAGTATGCCGGAGGCAGCTGTAAGTATTACAGCAGGAATGAATAAAAATGCGGGTATTACAATCGGAAATGTGGTTGGAAGCAATATTCTTAATATTCTGATTATCCTGGGAGTTACGGCACTGATCACAAATGTGGCAATACAGAAATCTACATTTCTGTATGAAATTCCATTTATGATTGTGGTAACAATTGTGCTGATGATTTTCGGCATTACAGGATCGGAAGTGACCTTTGCAGAAGGTGTGATTTTCTGGATCCTTTTTCTGGCATATCTGGGATATTTGTTCGTAATGGCAAGAAAGGGAAATGATCAGGAGGATGGAGAAACAAAGGATTATCCTATATGGAAATGTCTTCTTCTGATGGCTCTTGGCGGGATTCTGGTTGTAAAGGGCAGCGATTTTGCAGTAAGCGGAGCTTCAGAAATAGCACGTTATTTTGGAATAAGTGAAAGATTTATCGGGCTGACGATCGTTGCACTGGGAACATCACTTCCTGAACTGGTTACATCTGTTACAGCTGCAAAAAGAGGAAATGCAGGAATTGCCATCGGAAACATTGTGGGCAGCAATATCTTTAATATTCTGTTTGTGATCGGTACCACAGCGCTTATCTGCACAGTTCCCTTTGAAAGTAAATTTATTATAGATACGGGGATTGCAATTTTGTGCGGAGTTATCCTCTGGCTTGGGACCTTCCGGCACAAAGAACTCCGAAAGCCATGTGGAATTCTTATGCTGTTATGTTATGCAGCATATTTTGTATATTTGTGTATGGTATAAGAAAATAGTTTGTTATTAATAACGTTCTTCTGTGTGTTGATCCCGGCAATAACAGAGGGACTTTTTTATATTATAGGAAATTACTTTGTAATGTTCCTATAATATAAAAAAGCCCTCCGGGCAGGATCGCACTGCGACGGAGAGGAATTATGTCGCTGAAGCGACCCGTCGCAGGCGGAGAATCCTGCAAGCAGGATTCTTTCTTGCGTAACGGAAAATAGGTTACACTTTTTCTGATAGTATGATAAAATAAAACCAATGTATGTCTGTAAATTATTTGCAGGTTAAAAGAATAAAGTGTTGGAGAGATAGAAAAAAATGAAATCCAGGAAGTGGACGATGCGGAAGGCTATGTTGGTATTGTGTATCAGCAGTGTGCTGTTTGCTTTATTATTGCAGACATTTCTGTTTCAGCAGTCACTGCGAAGACAGATACGGGCGGAAATTATATCAGATCATGAGACATCATTGAATAAGATGCAGACAGATCTGTCCAGCTTTATTCATACCATTCGCGGAGAAATGCTTACAATATACAGTGAACAGGATCTGATCAATGATATGCGCAGCGCAGCGGAACAGGATAGCAGTCTGAAGGATTATTACTGGAGAAGCTGGTATTTTGCGAGAAAACGTTTTACAAAAGAAGACCAGCTTCTGGCTATGTATCTGTATGATACAAAGGATCATCTGATCAGCAGTTACAGATATAATTCAGCTGCATACCCAAAGGATATTTACAAATCAGAAGAATATGATAACAATTCAGGCAGAGTATATGATTATGTTCACGGAAAACGTACAGATCTGATGATCTCAGGATATCATAATCCAGATGCAAAAAAAGATATTGTCCGTCTGGTTTTAAAATTGCATAACTATGATGTAGACAGAAGCGGGCTGGGATATCTTGTATGTGATATCAACAGTGCAGCGTTTACTTCTATTATGTCTAAATATGTGGACGTAGAGCAGGTTTGCCTGTGGCTTCAGCCGTTGAATGACAGGGTGGTAGCAATGACCGGACAGGCATCAGACAGTCAGCGCAGAATCCAGAAACAGCTTGCAAAGGCTGTGGAAAACTATTATAAATCTACTAAGCTGGAGCAGGAATATGATGGAAACTATCTGATACAGGTTTCTCAGGAAAACTATAATCTGGAAGCTTTTGTACTTGTTTCACAGTCACTTCTTACAGCAACACAGAAGTCTTTGATCAGAACACTGCTGATCATAATGGCAGCCATGCTGCTGGCTATCACAATTATTGTATTGTTTTTATCCCAATGGCTGACAAAGCCGGTAGAGGAAATGAGCAGTACGATCACGCAGATCAAAAACGGAGAAACACAGTTACGTGTGCGTCCGGTAGGATGGTCACAGGAGCTTACGACTCTTGGTACGGAATTTAATGAAATGCTGGATCGTATGCAGGTGATGGCCCAGGAGGAGCTGCAGCATAAAATGCTGGTGGAACGTACGGAATACAAAATGCTTCAGGCACAGATCAATCCACATTTTCTCTATAATACTCTGGATACTATGAGTGGAATTGCAAATGCACAGAATTGTCCTATGGTAAGTGGCATGTGCCGTTCTCTGTCTGCGATTTTCCGTTACAGCCTGAATATGACAGACGAATTATCCACTGTGCAGAATGAAATGTCCCATGTGAGAAATTATCTTTATGTAATGGATGTGAGGAACGGTTCAACAGTTGCCTATGATTATCAGATAGATAGTGAGACACTTGCAGACCAGATGCCCCGTATCTGTATTCAGCCGGTTGTGGAGAATGCACTGACACACGGGCTGAGAAATGTCCGCCGCAAGGATAAGAAGCTTCTGATACGTTCGGAGCATGTGGGTGAGAATCTGGTGATCACAGTTCAGGATAATGGTGCAGGAATGGACGCAGAGGCCATGAACCGGCTGTTGGAACAGAACGATATGAAAAGGGTGGAATCCGGAATTTCCATTGGAATCCTTAATGTCAATGCGCGGCTGAAGAAGCTTTTTGGTGCGGGCTATGGACTACATATTGACAGTATAGTGGGAGAGGGGACAACTGTGACGATTACAGTCCCGGCCGCTTCTCCGGAAATATCTGACAATATATAATATAAAAAATGCCATGCTTGACATTGGGACATCATGTGCCTTTAACAGAAAAATATTGGGACAGGCATATTTGAGGGGAGAAAAATATTGAAAACTATGAAATATAAGGTACTTGCTGCAGATGATGAATTCTGGAGCCGTGAGAATATCCGAAATCTGATCCCGTGGGAGGAATATTCCCTGGAATTTCTGGAACCTGCATGTGACGGTGAGGAGGTTATGGAAAGGATAGAAGAGGAAAAGCCGGATATTATTCTTACGGATATTAATATGCCTTTTTTAAGTGGTCTGGAATTGCTGGAGCGGCTGCAGAAGGAATATCCTGAGATCATTACGGTTGCTATCAGCGGTTATGATGATTTTGATAAGGTGAAGGGGGTATTTGTTTCCGGCGGACTGGACTATCTTTTGAAACCGGTGGGAAAAGAAGAGATGGTCAAGGTTCTTACCAAAGCCCTGAATCTTCTGGAAGAGAGGGAAAATACTAAAAAGCAGGATGAAAGCAGCCGGATTCGTGAACATAAGCTTTCATCTTTTCTGGAAGACAGCGAATATTCAGCATTGCTTTCCGGAAAATTATATGGACAGGCTGATGCACAGACTTATGTATCCAGTACTAATACTTTCTCAGAAGTTGCCACGCTGATGGTGAAATTTTATAATATTGCTGAAATTGCAGAGAAGTTTGAATATGACAATCTGCAGATGTCCTGGAGTATTAAATCCAGGCTGAGAGAGCTGACTGGTTTGGAAGAAAATGTGATTATTTTTAACAACAGTAATAAGATGAGTGAGTTTCTCCTCGTAAAGACTGCAGATGCAAAGGAATTCAGAACACTGGCAGAAAATATTCTGAGAGAATTTCCACTGGAAGAATACGGACCGATTTCTGTTGTACTTCATGAGCAGACCAGTTCATTAGACGATATCGGTACCATTTACAGGGAATTGATTTCTACATTGGTTACCCGGCCATTTAACAGACATCATTGTATCCTTTCATGCCAGGAGGAAAAAAGAGAAGAGTCTCAGAGAAGCAGCGAGATCCAGATGATGGGAAAATCAGCGCCTGCCCATATGGAAACGGAGTTGTATCATCTTCTGGCAACAGGACAGAAATCAAAGACAGAGAAATTGATTTTTAAGACCTGTGACTTTAAGGATTGTGACAATGGTGCCTGGACTTATCTGGATGTGAAACAGTATACCGGCAGGCTTACAGGAATCCTGTACCGCTATGTGCAGGAGAAATGTCCGGAGCTTACTGCACAGGCGGAGGAGGCTATGGACAATATTGACTATTATATGAAATGCCTGAATGCGCCGTCTTTACTTGCTTCGTTAAAGATTCTTCTGGACAGTCTCTGGGAAAGGGGAGAGGACAAGGATTCGGATTCCGGATCAGGTTCCATTATGCAGCAGGTAGAGCAGATCCATAAATATATGGAACGTTCTTATTATGAGAATATTACACTTACTGCTCTGGCAGAAGAATATCATATGGATGCCAGCTATCTGTCCAGAAGCTTCAGCCAGAAATATGGTGAGACGATTATTGCCTTCCTTACCAGGATCAGGATGGAGAAGGCTGCAGAGCTGATGAAAGATCCGGATAAGAAGCTAGAGACGATTTCGTTCCTGGTGGGATATGATGATTACAATTACTTTAGCAGAGTATTCAGGAAAAAGATGGGATGCAGCCCAAGGGATTACAGAAATAATCTGGCACAATTATAATAATTAATATGGAAGAAATTCAGATAGAATTGAGTGAACAGTAACGGAATTGGAAGTCCTCTGTATGGTGGTTCTTATCGAATCGAACGGATACAGAGGACTTTTTTGTATAAACTGGTCAAGAATGTGCAACAAAATTTTCCAAATATGTCCTAACTGACCAAAGGCAAAATATGGTTTAATATAGTCACAGAGGAACGGAGAGCACGAAAACATAATTTCCGTTCACAAAATCAAGAAACCAAATTTTATCAAGGAGGCTTTTACAACATGAAAAAAAGAATGAGAAAAGCAGTTGCTATCGCAGCAACAGCAGCAATGATTGGTTCCTTACCAGTAAGTGCAGTTACCACACAGGCAGCTGACGATGATATTACAATCGGTGTTTCTATCTGGAGTTCCACAGACGTACTTGGAAGCCAGAGTAAGAAAATCATTGACAAAGCAGCGGATGCTCTTGGTGTTAATGTAATGTATGTTGATCAGGGTCACGTATCTGAGCAGGTTACAGCTTCTGTTGAACAGCTCTGTGCAGCAGGATGTAATGGTATCGTAATCTGTAACTCCGCAGACTCTGAAATGACATCTGCAATCCAGACCTGCGATGCAAACCAGGTTTACCTTACACAGTTTTACCGTATCATTTCCGAAGAGAACAGCCCGGAAGTATATCAGACAGCATGCAACTCCCAGTACTATCTTGGTGCAGTTCATGAAGACGAAGTAACAAACGGATACACACTGGTTAACCTGCTTCTTGAGAACGGCGACAGAAACATCGGTCTTGAAGCATGGACAGTTGGTGATGCTACCTTCCAGCAGAGATGGAAAGGTTACAAACAGGCAGTTGACGAATGGAATGAAGCTAACCCGGATGATCAGGCAACAATGACAGAGCCTGTATATGCTAACACATCTTCTGAAGAAGGTGCAGCAGCAGCTCTTTCCCTTTACAACTCCAATCCGGACATGGACGCTCTGATCGTTGCAGGTGGCGGCGGTGACCCACTTGTTGGTTCCATCGGTGCTCTGGCAAACGAAGGACTTACAGGAAAGATCGACGTTGTTTCCACAGACTTCCTTGATGACCTTGGCGAGCAGCTTGAATCAGGCGGACACTTCTGCGACCCGTTATATGCATTCCTTATCACATATAACGCAATCAAAGGCAACTATGTAAAAGAGGAAGGATCCTTCGGATACGAAATTCAGTTCCCATATCTGTATGTATCTTCTTCCGAAGACTATGAAAACTACAAGAAATACTTTGTAGATGATGATCCATACACAGATGAAGAGCTTGTGGAATTAGCAGGATACAGCTTTGATGATCTGAACAAAGCAGCTACATCACTTTCTATTGATGATGTTATTTCCCGTCACAGCAACTAATATGATGAATTTATCCTCCACTGCCTTTTCTCCAAAGGGCAGTGGAGAAACTTTTAAGAGGTAATTGTCAGTGCCCGCTCGAAGCAAAAGGCCAAACCCTGAGGAAGCGTCTGACCTCCTGCTTTTGGCGGGCGAAGAATTGGATAAGGAGAATGGTTATGAAAAAACTCAAACAAAGCCAGTATTATGGAATCGGCCTTCTGGTTCTTATGCTTGTAGTTTTCTGGGCAGTATTTAAAGTACTTGCACCGACTACTTTCGGTTCCCCGGAGAAACTGGCCACTTACATGAAATCAGCATTAATTTACGCAGTTGGCGGATGTGGCCTCTACTTTATCTGCGTAATGGGACCTTTTGATATGAGTGTTGGTGCCAATATCGTACTTTCATCCATTATCGCCTGCAATGCAAGTGAGAAATTCGGTTATGCCGGTCTTATCATTGCACCGCTGATCTGTGGTACGATCATTGGTCTCATCAATGGTGTGGTTTATATCAAATTACATATTTCTTCCCTGATCGTTACATGTGCCCTGTCCCTGATATATGAGGCGTTCAGTGTATATGCCACAAACGGAAAGAACGTAATCCTTTCTACAGATTACAGAGCATTCGGTGATTATCCGGTTAACCTGATTCTGGCACTGATCGCATATCTGCTCTGTGCATTCATTCTGAAATACACAAAAATCGGTACTTATACATACGCAATCGGAAGCAACGAAGTTGTTGCAAAGAACATGGGTGTAAATGTTTCCAAATACAAAATTGTAGCCTTTACTCTTGCAGGTTTCTTCTTTGGACTTCAGGCAATCCTGACAATCAGCTTTGGTACTTCCATGACATCAGCTTCCAATCTTTCCTCTATGAGCCGTAACTTTACTCCTCTGATGGGAACCTTCTTTGGACTGGCATTTAAGAAATACGGCCATCCGGTTATCGCTATCGTGATTGGTGAGATGATCATCCAGCTTATGTTCAACGGTTTCGTTGCACTTGGTGCTCCGACTACGATCCAGAACGTGGTAACAGGTGTTGCACTGCTGGTGATCGTTGCACTGACAACCAAACCGGTTAAAGGTCTTGTAGTAAAATAAGGAGAACGATTATGGGTGAAATATTATTAAGAGCAGAAAATATTGATAAACATTTTGGCATCACACACGCCCTGGATAACGTTTCCTTTACATTTAATAAAGGTGAGATCCACGCACTGATCGGTGAAAACGGTTCCGGTAAATCCACATTGACATCCTGCCTGACAGGTATTTACCAGAAAGATTCCGGTAAGTTTATTCTTGAAGGAAAAGAGATCACCGCAACAAACCAGGTTGAAGCAAACCATCAGGGTGTAGCCATTATCGTACAGGAGATCGGAACACTTTCCGGACTGACTGTAGCAGAGAATATTTTCCTTGGAAACGAGGATCAGTTTACTAAATGTGGTATCAAAAATACCGCAGCAATGAACAAGAAAGCCCAGGAATATCTGGACAGCTATGGATTCAATTATATTGATGCAACTAAAGTAATCGATGATTACAACTTCGAGGATCGTAAGCTGGTAGAGATTGTAAAATCTACTTACTTTAATCCGAAGGTTCTGGTTGTAGACGAGACAACAACAGCACTTGGTCAGAAAGGCCGTGAAGAGCTTTTCAAGGTAATGCACAAGGTTCGTGACACAGGAAACTGCGTAATCTTTATTTCTCATGACCTTGAGGAAGTTATTGAGCAGTCTGATAACATCAGCGTACTTCGAGATGGTGTGAAGATCGGTTCCATCACAAAGGAAGAAGCTACACCTGACAGACTAAAAGCCTTAATGGTAGGCCGTGAGATCGGCGACAGCTACTATCGTACAGACTACGGCGAAAAGGTATCTGACGAAGTTGTTCTTTCCGCTAAGAACGTGACAGTAAAAGGACAGATTGAGAATCTGAACCTTGATCTCCACAAAGGGGAGATCCTTGGTATCGGAGGACTTTCCGAATGTGGTATGCATGAGGTTGGAAAGGCACTCTTCGGAGCTTCCTATTTCCGTCAGGGAAGTGTAACTCTGGGAGACGGCACACCGATCAATTCCATTCCGGATGCCATCAAACACAGCATTGCATATGCTTCCAAAGACAGAGACAATGAGTCTCTGGTCATTAATGATACAATTGGCGATAACATCTGTCTTCCATCCCTGGAGGATCTGAAAACTCATGGATTCCTTCGTGCAAAGACAATGAATGAATTTGCCAATAAATTTGCAAAACAGATGAGTACAAAAATGACAGGCGTTGACCAGTTTGTATCTGCTCTTTCAGGCGGTAACAAACAGAAAGTCGTTCTTGCACGCTGGGTTGGTAAGGACTCCGACCTGATTATCCTTGACTCCCCTACCCGTGGTATTGATGTTAAAGTTAAAGCTGATATCTATGCCATGATGGACGATATGAGAAAAAGAGGAAAATCCATTATTATGATCTCTGAGGAAATCATGGAGCTTCTGGGTATGGCAGACCGTATCCTGATCATGAAGGACGGTAAGATCAATGGTGAATTCCTTCGCTCTCCGGATCTGAAAGACACAGATCTGATTGACAATATGATTTAAGGGGGTAAAAAAATGAGTACAACAAAAAAATCAACTGAGCAAGTACCATTTCTGGAACGTCCCATTGTGCGTACGATCCTTCCTATCGCAGGATTTGTGATCATCTGTGTATTATTTGCATTCCTCACAGACGGCAGACTGTTTCAGCCGAAAAATATATCACTGCTTCTGAGCCAGTCATACATGCTGCTGATCTCATCTATCGGCGTGTTCATGGTAATGACAATGGGTGGCCTGGATTTCTCCCAGGGCTCCATGCTTGGTGTTGCTTCCATCGTAGTCTGCTACCTTTCCCATTACAACATGGTTCTGGCAGCAATTGGTGGTGTGGTAACTGGCGGACTGATCGGACTGATCAATGGTTACTTTAATGTTAAGAGAAAAATCACAAGCTTCATTGTTACAATCTGTACCATGTATCTGTTCCGTGGAGTTTGTGCTTATGCAACAACTAATTCACCTGTTTACGCAGTAAGTGATATTTCCAAATATAACACACTGCCATTTATGCTTACTTTTACAGTGATCATCTTCGTAGTGGCATATCTTGTATTCACTTACACAGGTCTGGGCTCCAGACTGAAAGCAATCGGTGCAGGTGAAACAGCTGCAAGATTTGCAGGTATCCGTGTAGAGACTACAAAGATCCTTGTATTCGTGGCAGCAGGATGTATCACAGGACTTGCAGCATTTGTAAATGCCATCAAAGTAGGTTCCGTTACATCAACAGCCGGAAATCAGCTGGAAACACAGATCATGATCGCCCTGGTACTTGGCGGAATGCCTGTAAACGGCGGTGCTAAAGTAAGATTCTATAACATCATCCTTGGTGTTATGACATATAAAGTACTTTCTAGTGGTCTGGTAATGCTGATGATGCCTACACAGTTACAGCAGCTGATTCTTGGTATCATCTTCCTGATCGAAGTAGCGATCTTCAGTGACAGAAAGACTGGTATGATTGTTAAGTAAGAGATTGTAAAACATCGATTATATAACCGAATCAAGTAAGTCCCCTGCTTCAATTGCGAAAAGCAATAAGCAGTGGGTGGGGACTTGCTTGTATCAGGAGGAGTGCAAACTCCTTCTGATAAACTGCGAAGCAGTTATTCGGTTATGAGCAAGTAGCGAAGCGGATTGCGAATATTCGCTTGATCTGACGTATTCGTGTATCATGTTCATACCTACATAAAATCCCCGGCTCCCGCAGAATTATTCTGCGGGAGTTGGGGATTTTTGGGGTTTTTATTATACAGTACAATAGATACTTAGTAGAGATTTTGTCGAAAACTTCTCCTTGTAGAATTACCATGTTTGCGATATACTAAGTCCAAAGAGTTCTTCTGTTTCGGAAAGAACAGAAGGGATTTTGACAACAGATCCGTTTGTCAGATATCTGCAGGATAGTATTGATAAGATCAAGCAGAATCGTGGGATGGAGGAACGCTATATGCTGTTAGAGGAAATGATGCGAAATGAAAGACAGGAAGGAAAAATAGAAGGAAAATTGGAAGGAAATGCAGAGGGAAAACAGGAATTTCTTCTTACTGCGCTTGAATCCAAATTTTCAGTTCCGTCTGAGATAAAAGAAAAAATTATGTCCGAAACGGATACTGAGAAACTTGAGCTGTGGTTCCAGCTTTCGCTTAAAGTGTCTTCTCTTGAAGAGTTTGAACAAAATATGTGAAAGTGAAGTATTTCTTAAAACCGGTAGTTATCTTTACCGGAAAATTTGTACATATCTATAAATTCTAAGCCCATATCGGGCGATTTATCAAAAACTTGTTATTATTAATGTAGAGTGAAGCAGAAGAACTTTTTTTGCTAATTTGGAAAAATAGATTATAATAGAAATGTATTTATTCCTTTACATGACACAGAATGGAGAAGACGTTTATGGATAATTATGAAAAACAGGTATATATAGGAAGAGAGCTGTTTTTACAGCATGACCAGGATAAGCTGATAGAGAAATATGGATTGAAACATAATGAAGAATATCTGTATTTGAAATATATTGGAACAGAATATCGGATCAGCCGCAGAGATGGCGCCATTGCATATTCTGAGGGTGAGGAATGGATGGACTGCAAAGAATATACAATTGTTATGACAATCTATGATTTTCTTTGTTGTTCCGGGCAGGAAATACTGCCGCCTTTGACTGGTCAGTGGCAGCCGGTGGGCAGATTTGTCACTGCCGGAAGCAGTCCGTCTACAGACCTCTTTGTAGAAAAGTATGCACGAGCATTTTCAGGAAAAGTGGAAGAGGTAAAACAGGCCTGTATCTGTCTGGGAGGAAAGCAGATGGAGCGTCTGGCAGGGGCAAACCTGACCTTTGAAATGCCTGTTTTCCAGGATTTTTCTGTGCTATTTCAATTTTGGGATGGAGATGAAGAATTCCAGCCCAAGATTTTATTGCTGTGGGATAAAGTATCGTTATCGTACCTTCATTTTGAAACTACCTATTATCTTCAGGGGGATCTGCTAAAGGCTATACTTCAGAAAACAAGCTTATTTGTGTAACAACTCTTTACCAATTGTGAAGACACGGAACAGTTATCTTTACGATAAAGTAAATTCATGTTATGATTGCTTTGAAAGTAAATTTGTATTAATTTGGAGAGAGAAAATGATGAATTGTCTGGCAGTAGGGTTGGGTGGTTTTGCAGGAGCAGTATTGCGGTACCTGATCGGGCTGATTCCCACAGGGGAAACCATGATTTTTCCGGCAAAAACCTTTTGTATCAATATAATTGGATGTATTGTGATCGGAGCAATCACAGTACTGGCGGCGAAATTGTCTGTTCCACCAAGGCTGATTTTGTTTCTAAAGGTGGGAGTCTGCGGTGGATTTACCACATTCTCAACCTTTGCACTGGAATCTTCGGAGTTGATTCGGGATGGACATATGGGAATAGCACTGTGCTATGTATTACTTAGCGTATTGGTAGGCGTGCTGGCGATTTTTGCAGTGGAATATCTTACGGTAAGATAAGCTGCTTCCGTTGCGAAAAGCAATAAGTTAAGTGGGTAGGACGAATATTCACCCACTTTGGAGGAATTTACCAATGAAACGAATATCGCTGGATGACCTTCTTCATACCAGACAGAAGCTTGCCTATCAGGAACAGTATGGATACATAATGAAATTACTGGAAAAAGGTCAGATAAAACCTGTGAAGGCTTCTAAGAGCAATGGCAAGAAGCCGGCACTTTATCGCGAATACTGGATAGTAGAAGAACAGAAGGATTACAGCCATTATATAGAAGAAATAAAATATACTTTTTCCACCATGATTTCCGTGGATTATTATCTGGCGCATCCGGATATGTATGAGAAAGACCGAATCTGGGTACTTATGCTGAATGAATATCTGAAAAAACATACAGATGCATTACTGACACCGGAATCTCTGAATGAAAGAAGCTTTGAAATATGGCACAGAGAGAAATTTCTGGACAGAGAACAGGGAAAGAAGATTCTGAAACGCTGTGGACTTAATGTGGAGTCTCTGAATGTATACAGGACAACAGAGCCTCTTTCATATTATACACATACAAGAAATACGCCGCAGAATATTCTGATTCTGGAAAATAAAGATCCTTTTTTCAGTATGCGCAATTACCTGCTGAATGGACATAATGAAATTTTTGGTGCAGAAATCGGAACTCTGATTTATGGTGCAGGAAAGGGAATCATCCGTTCTTTTCAGGACTTTGACCTGTGTGCGGAACCTTATATGAAACATCCGGAGAATACAATTTATTATTTCGGGGATATGGATTATGAGGGCATTGGTATATACGAAAATCTGGCAGAAAAATTTCACGGCAGATGGAAAATCATTCCTTTTGTGCCTGCATATCAGGCTATGCTGGAAAAAGCAGAACAGATAACTGAACTTCCGGAGACAAAGGAGCATCAGAACAGAAATATCAGTACACAATTTTTCTCCTGTTTTGATGAAATAATGGTCAAAAAGATGGAAGCTGTACTGAAAAAGGACAGATATATACCCCAGGAAATTTTAAATATCGCAGATTTCTGATACAGGATTTATACAGTTACATAAATTTATTTACAAACTTATCTCAGCGTGAAGCTAATCTCTGACTGAGATAAACGCTTCGGGAGGATGCGCATTGATTTTAAGAGAATATGTCAGCTGACGCTGACTGGAATTGCGCACAACATATAAACAACAGGGTACAAACTATATCTAACCCAGGGAGGCAGCTTTGCAATACGAATTTCTGAAAAACTTTCCAAAACGAATGAAAAATGTAGGTTTATACGGTGTCCTGAGTCAAAATAGCATCCAGAAAACCTCCTGGAAGCAGTTTGGTTTCCAGATATTTGATGAGCAAATGAATCTCATTTTCGCGGTTTTGCTCTATATTATGGAGCAGTCTTTAAGAGAAGAAAACTGTACCATGGATGATATTGGTGCGTATATTGATACCATAAATACCAGATATTTTGGAAAGGAAATCTCCTATGAGGATTGTCGGAAATTAGGAGATTTTGTTGTCAATGTGATCTTATCAAATGAAGGCCGTGCCATGTATTTTGACGGCTATGATTTTGAAGAGAACGATTATCATGTCATGCATATCAGCTATGTGGCGAACCGGATCGTGTATCTGGATCAGGAGGTTCGCAGAACTTCTTATTATCTTACAGACGACGGATACAATCTGATACTTTCCACCCTTGAAATAGAAAATAATATGAAGCTTACCATCCATGAAATGATCTTCCAGATGCATCTGGAAAAACAGAGCTATGATAAGGCTGTGGATGAGATTAAGAATGTTTTTAACCTGATGCGCATCCAGCTTCAGAAGATTCAGGAAGCTATGGGAAAAATCCGCAGAAATGCCCTGAATTATTCAGTAAAGGATTACGAGGAAATCCTTCTGGAGAATCTGGATACGATCAGTGACACAAAGGAAAAATTCCAGAAATACCGGGAACTGGTGCGAAGCAGGGTAAAGAAACTGGAAGAAGAGAACATCAATGTGCGCCGTCTGGGCGAAAAGGAAGAGGAGAACCTGGAAAATCTCCGTATTATTGAGAGTTACCTGAACAGAACCATTGATGAGCACCAGAAAATCCTGAGCAGTCATTTTGACCTGAAGGCACTTTATACCAGAGAACTGGAAGCATTGTCGCAGATGTCACTGATCCGGAGATTTTCCATGCGCAATGATTTCTATGATAAAGTGCTGGAGAATCCGTCGGCACTGGGAAATCTGGACTATTTTTTAAGACCGCTGTTCAACCGG
Organism: Blautia sp. HCP3S3_C12; assembly: GCF_052064155.1. NCBI lineage: Bacteria > Bacillati > Bacillota > Clostridia > Lachnospirales > Lachnospiraceae > Blautia > Blautia sp. HCP3S3_C12. The sequence continues at coordinate 132,876 of NZ_JBQHWC010000002.1, forward strand.
GAACCGGATAAGGTTTATAACCTGAATAAAGCTTTATTATATCAGAAACCGTCTGTTAGAAATGAGGACGAGGACACTGAGGAGATGCTGGATTTTGACGAAGATGCATATCTGAAAGAGCAGGAAGAGAAACGCAGACAGAAGCTGAAACGTTATGAAAGCAGTCTGGGATTTCTGCTGGAGCAGGCATCTGAAAAAGGTGAAATTTCCCTTTCTGATATCTGGAAAAATATTCAGGAGAATGAGAAAAATGCAGAAGAAATGCAGCAGCAACTGATCCCAAATGTTGAAATTTTTAAAGAGATCATGGTGGAGCTGATACGGAATAAAGAGATCAATATGGAAGCACTGAAAAAGGAACGAAGTGAATTTATCCAGGATCAGACAGCAGATTTTCAGCTCAACGAAATGCTGCTCCAGCTTTCTGAAGAAAGATTTTCAGATAAAAAAATCGGTAAAATAGAGATATACAGGATAGAAGACGGAAGCACAGTCACCTTTGACAATGTTTTCAGCGAAAACGGAGTGAAAAAAAGCATTCGATGTTCTAATATCCTGATCCGAATCATGAGAAATGAGGAATAATAGATATGGCATACGAAGCAGAGGAAATCCGCACTAGTCAGGAGATATTTTATTATCTCTTGGAACATCATGAGCTGCGGGAAGAAGATGAGTTGCTTTTATATAAGGCATATGCAGAAGAAGAAACAATCAGGAATCTGGTGAAATCTCAGGGTGATATCGCCGGCTGCAATATCGAACGATACGGGAATGTGATTTATCTGATTCCCAAAGAGGAGAACAATTTCCTTGGTTTTTCTAAGCAGCAGCTTAAAGGTACATTGTGTAAATCCAGTGCAACGGATAAGGATTATTATCTGTCGCAGTTTGTGATCCTTACATTACTGGTAGAATTCTTTGACGGACAGGGAAGCAGCAGTAAATCCAGAGAATATATGCGCGTGGGAGAGCTTATGAACTGTCTTTCCGCCCGTCTGAAGGAAGGGGCAGCAGAAGAGACTGCCTCTGAAGAGGAGGAAGATGGAAAGAACCCCAAAGATACTGCAGGGATTTCTTTCAAAATACTTTATGAAACCTATGAGGCTCTGAAGTCTGATGACAGAGGTTCCAGGATGAAGACAACCAAGGAAGGCTTTATCTACAACATTCTGATGTTCCTTCAGAAACAGGGACTGATCGAGTATGTAGTACAGGATGAGATGATAAAAACAACCAGAAAGCTGGATAATTTTATGGACTGGAATCTTCTGAACCAGAACAATTACCAGCGGGTTCTGAGAGTACTGGGGGTGGCAAAAGATGAGTAAGATTAATGCAGTGCGTCTGATCAATGTGAATTATAATAACAATGCATACCGTATCAGCGATGAAACTCTGCACTTTAATGGAGAAAGCACACTGATCTCTCTGCAGAACGGCGGTGGGAAATCTGTTCTTGTCCAGATGCTGACTGCGCCCTTTGTGCATCCAAGATATCGCAATACCAAAGACCGATTATTTGAAAGCTATTTTACTACCAATAAGCCATCCTTTATCCTGGTGGAATGGGCACTGGATCAGGGAGCAGGCTATGTTCTCACAGGTCTTATGGTCAGAAAATCCCAGGATATGGAAGAGGACAGAAAAGAGAATCTGGATATTATTGGAATTGTCAGTGAATATCAGAGCCCCTGTATTCAGGATATCCACCACCTTCCTGTAGTGGAAAAAGGCAAAAAAGAGATGATCCTGAAGAATTTTAACTCCTGCAGGCAGCTTTTTGAAACCTACAAAAAAGACAGGGATATGAAGTTCTTTTATTATGATCTGACAAACTATGCCCAGTCCCGCCAGTACTTCGATAAGCTGATGGAATATCAGATTAATTATAAAGAATGGGAAACCATTATTAAGAAAATCAATCTGAAGGAATCCGGTCTGTCAGATCTTTTTGCTGACTGCAGAGATGAAAAAGGACTGACAGAAAAATGGTTTCTTGAGGCTATTGAGAGCAAGCTGAATAAGGACAAAAACCGCATTAAAGAGTTCCAGTCTATTCTGGAAAAATATGCAGGACAGTATAAGGATAACCGTTCCAAAATCAAACGGCGAGACACGATCCGTCAGTTTAAGGAAGAAGCAAATGGGATTCAGACTCAGGCAGAAGAGTATCAGAATGCGGAGACAGAGGAAGGAAAACAGCAGAATAAAATTGCCTGGTTTATCCATGATGTAAATGGACTCTTAAGCCAGACTGAGAAAGCTCATGATCATGCAAAAGAAGTGCTGGAAGGTCTGGATCAAAAGCTTTCCAGAGTAGAATACGAGGAGCTTTCCAGCCAGGTCTATGACTATGAGGAAGAGAAGAATCTTCATATCGGAAATCGTGATATGATCGATATGGAGCGTGAAAACCTTCAGGGACAGGCAGAACAGACAGAGAAGAAGCTTCATATTCTCCAATGTGCCAGACAGCAGGATTCTGTATCAGAAGAAAAAGGGGAACTGGATCTTCTCAGGGAGAAAATCGCAGTTGCCAGACAGCAGGGAGCTGATCTGGAGCCGGAGAGAAAAGTACTTGGCCTGACCTTGAAAAACATTTTTGAAGAACGTATTCAGGATAACAGACAACAGCAGGAAAACCTGTCTGAAAATATACAGAAAAAGGGAAAAGAAGCACAGGATGAGGCGAAAAGATCCGAGGAACTGGAAGAAAAGATCCGTGACTGCTTTGGCAGAAAAGGAAAACTGGAAAGTCAGATAGAATCCTATACCCGTCTGGAAAACCAGTATAATGCCAAGTATCAGGAAGAATTAGTACGAAATATTCTGGGAATCTATGAAGCCGGAACACTGGAAATCCGTCGACAGATGTACGAACAGGAACTGGAAAAAACAGTGAGGGAACGTACAGAAAATCAGAAGAAATGGGAAGCTGACAAGGAACTGATACGACGTCAGGAGCGCAGTCTGGAGGATAAGAAAGAGGCTCTGATTCATAAAAAGTCAGAGACAGAGAACCAGGAACATACCTATCAGCTCTATCAGAATGAACTGGAAATAAGGAAGAATATCCTGAAATATCTGGATATGGAGGAACGCTATCTTCTGGATACTGACAGGATACTGGAGAACTCTGGGCGAAAGCTGCGTGAGCTGGAGGAGCTGCGGCGAAATCTGGAAAAAGAAGAGGATTCTCTGGAAAAAGAATATTTAAGCCTTACCAGCGGAAAGGTCCTGGAGCTTCCTGAGGAGCTGGAGAAAGAACTGGATGATTTGGGAATCCACACAGTTTATGGTATGGAATGGCTGAAAAAGAACGGATACTCCCAGAAGAAAAACCAGATGCTGGTCCGTAAGAATCCATTTCTGCCATATGCTCTGATCCTTACCCGTCAGGAAATCGAGAAGCTGGGACGAAACGACAGAAACGTCTGCACATCCTTCCCTGTGCCTATTGTAGAGCGTGAGAAAATAGAAGAATTTCAGGAAAAGTACACAGACAAAATCGTAAATTTCCCTGGAATCAGCTTTTATATTCTGTTTAATGAAAACCTCCTGGATGAAGAAAAGCTTCAGGCAATGATCTGGGAGAAAAAGAAAGAACTGGAGAAGCTAAATCAGGCTGTAGATCAGCGCAAAAAGGAATACGCAGAGTATTTTCAGCGTCAGGAAACCCTGAAAAATCAATCTGTGACAAAAGAAAAATGGGAAGAAATCCAGGAGCTTCTGAAAACTCTTGAGGAAGAGAAAAAATCTCTGGAAAAGGATATCCGTGATGCAGCACAGGAGCTTGACAGCCTGAAAACAGCACATGAAAAGCTGCAGAATCTGCTCATAAAATCCGCTGCAGAAATTGACCGTCAGAAACAGCGTCTGGAAGATTTTTCCCAGCTGGAAAAAGATTACGCTTTCTATGAAAGTAATCGAAATGAGCTTGAAAAATGTAAAAAGGATGAAATTCGTTTCCGGGAAAATCAGAAGCTTGCAAAGGACAGACAGGAAAAGCTTCTGGAGGAGAAAATGACTCTGGAGCATAATCTGAATATGCTGGAGAGAGAAAAAGACAAACTGGATGAAAAATATACCAGATATGCGTCATATGAGGTAGGCAGCAGAGAGTCAGATGAGGTCAGGAAACAGCAGAGCCAGCAGTTTGGATTTGACAGCATGTCAACGGAGCAGATGGAAGCACGTTATGAAGCAATCACCTCTGTTCTTTCACAGGAACTGAAGAATCTGGAAGAGCAGGAGAGAAGATCTGCCGCACGTTACCAGAGGGAAAAGGAAGACCTGGATTATCTTCAGAAAAAATATCACTTAAAGCCTGAACAGTGGTCCGGCGTGATCTATGACAGAAAAGAAGAGTCACACCAGGAGGGTGTGCTGGAAGATTTCCGCAGAAAAATCCAGACAAAGGATATGCAGTGGAATGATGCAGACAAAAAGGCAGCAGTGGCCCAGAGTAAGATCAGCGAACTGACAAAAAGAATTCATTCTGTCTGCGGTATGGAGAAACCTCTGCCAAAGGATGAGATTCAGGGACAGGATTTTCAGGCAAGGAAAAACCAGCTTCTTTATGAGAAGAAAGAAGAGAAGAAACAGGAGGAGTTTTTAAGCGGAAAGCTTCGCAGCTATGAAGAGAATCTGACTGCTTTATCAGAGTATAATGAACTGATTCCTGTAGACGCAGAAGACCATGAGCCGGTTTCGGAGAATCTGTCTGCGGAAGAATTAAGAAATTGCAAGGGAATCCTGATCAGGGATTATAATCAGAAAATGCGGGATACCAGACAGAAGAAGGAAGAACTGGTGCGGACACTGAATAAGATTGTCCGTATGGAAAGCTTTCAGGATGATTTTTACAGGAAACCGCTGGAACAGATGCTGGAGCTTTCCGATGACGCAGTGCGTGTCCTGACTCAGTTAAAAACTACAGTGCAGTCCTATGACAGCCTTATGGAGAAGCTGGAGGTCGATATTTCTGTAGTAGAAAGGGAGAAGGAACGTATCACAGAACTTCTGGAGGATTATGTCCGGGAAATCCACAGTAACCTTGGAAAAATCGACCATAATTCAACCATCACCATCAGGGAAAGAAATATCAAAATGTTAAAGATCCAGCTTCCGGACTGGGAAGAAAATGCAGGGCTTTACCGTCTGCGCTTGGAAGACTTTATTGATAAGATCACTATGGAAGGCGTGGAACTTTTCGAGAAAAATGAGAACGCACAGGAGTTTTTCGGTTCCGGTATTACTACCAGAAATCTCTATGATCAGGTGGTAGGAATCGGAAATGTACAGATTCATCTTTATAAGATCGAAGCCCAGAGAGAGTATCCGATTACCTGGAAGGAGGTTTCCAGAAACTCAGGCGGAGAAGGATTCCTGTCTGCATTTGTAATCCTGTCTAGCCTTCTGTATTATATGAGACGGGATGATACGGACATTTTTGCAGATAAAAATGAGGGAAAGGTTCTGATCATGGACAACCCGTTCGCACAGACCAATGCCTCCCATCTGCTGATCCCACTGATGGATATGGCAAAAAAGAGCAACACACAGCTTATCTGTCTTACCGGTCTGGGCGGAGAGTCCATCTATAATCGTTTTGACAATATATATGTGCTGAATCTGATCGTTGCAAGTCTGAGAGGCGGTACGCAGTATCTGAAAGCTGAACATAAAAGAGGGAAAGAACCGGATGAACTTGTCACTGCAAGAATTGAAGTGGGGGATCAGATGGAGCTGTTGTTTTAAGAAAAATTACAGCAATCATTCTGTGTGTCATATTATTATCGTTGCAGGTTGTGATTGCGAGTGCTGAAGATATAAGAAAGAATATTACGGTATCACATGAGCCGGTCTGTGTGATGCCGTATTTTTATTTGTCCAGAGAAAAGAATGAAAGATTTTTTTATGTTTTATTTTGCTCTGGATACACTAACAATAGCTATCAAAATAACATTGACAGAGCTTAAGAATAAGAATAGAATATAATTAACAAAAATAACTTAACTGGTTACAAATATTTAGATAGAAGGAGAGAGGTTTATGCTATATGAATTTTTGAAAAACAATTATAAGGAAGCAGAGCCTATATTCTTTTCTGATATAGTGATTAAGGGAATTACAAAATCTGCAGTAAACCAGCAGTTAAAAAAGTTATGCAATGAAGGAAAACTGCAGAAATATGAGAACGGCATTTATTATTTGCCTAAGAAATCACGATTAAAAACAAGTGTAGGTGTAAATGCAGATACGGTTGCCAGATACAAATATGTTTCCAGAGGTGGGAAAGTAGATGGCTTCTATTCGGGAAATACATTTGCCAATCAGTTGGGAATTTCAACGCAGGTTCCCAATAAAGTTGAGATTGTCAGCAACAATATGGCTGCAAAAGTAAGAGAAGTTCCAATTGGAAAGAGAACATTCATTGTAAGAAAGCCAGTGGTTCCGGTAAATGAAGAAAATGTTTATGTGCTGCAGTTACTTGACTTATTAAAGAATCTGGATGTGTATCTGGATGAAAGCTATGATGTGGCTCATGATAAAGTATCTCAATTTGTGCGGATACATGGCATCACAAAAAAAGACGTGGATAGTTATATAAGAGAGTTTCCGATTGCAATATTTAAATATTATTATGAATTGAGGTTGGATGATGTATTTGCATAAAGATGATAAGGAATTGTTGAGGGATATTATTGTAACGGTATCAGAGTGAACGGGCATAGATGAAAGTATCGTGGAAAAAGATTATTATGTGACAATGATATTAAAAGAACTTGTACAGAGAAATCCTAATGTGGTGTTTAAGGGTGGAACATCCCTTTCCAAGGCTTATCATGCTATAGACCGTTTTTCAGAGGATATTGATATTACATTTGAAGAACATTTGGGAGAAGCCAGAAGAAAGAAAATCAAATATCAGTTATTACAACCAATTAGCGAAGATTTAGACTTAGCAATTGATAATTGGAAGTTTATTGAAAGCGATAAGGACTATAATCACTATGATTTCTTATATGATTCAGTTTGCTCAGAAGATAAAAGAGGTCTGCGACCATATGTGAAGCTGGAGACAGCATTGATGTCGTATTCTTATCCAACAGAAGAAAAGGAAATTACAAGTATAATATTTGATTGTCTCGCAACAGAAGAAGCGGAGATCTTGAGAGACTATGGGTTAGAACCATTTAAGATGAAGACACAGGCACTATCCAGAACAATTATAGATAAAATTTTTGCTGTGTGTGATTATTATATGGTAGGAAGAGCAACGAGAAATTCCAGACACTTATATGATATCTTTAAGCTGAAAAATTATATTTCAATAGATGATGATTTCAAAAGGCTCTTTGCAGATGTTAGAAAGCACAGATCAGGCATGGATATTAAAATAACCCCGTCTGCCAGGGAGGATGTTGATCTGCTGGCTGTAGCAGAAAAACTCATAAGAGAAGATTTTTATGCTGATGATTATGCTGATTCAACTATGAAATTGATTTCTGACAATATTTCCTATGAAACGGTAAAGCTGAACTACATTGATTTGGTTAGAAGTATATTACGAAATCCACTGATATAAAAACCATACTTGCTATAGATCAGGTGCTTGGAATATCATAAGAACTACATGAGTATAAACCTTTAATTTATGGAATTGCTATAAGTGCTTCGCAACTTAAAATGCGAATCGTTAGTTTGGGGAGATAAGAAATTTATCTCCCTGTTTTTCTAATGTACGTTCGGAATCTTTTTGTAATTGATTGTACACATCTATAACTTCTATACCTATATCGGGTAATTTATCAGAAATAGGTTACAAGCAAGTCCCCATCCACTGCTTATTGTTTTCTGCAACCTTCACAGGGGACTTACTTGCTTCGGTTAAAATATCGAAATATAAATTTTCCTGTAACGTTTCTTCTGTATGTGACTTAGTTATATAGAAAGACATCAGATAAAATAATGATACAGCAGACAGGAGGATTATCATGAAACGATATTTAGGAATATTCATTCTGACAGTTATGGTTGGTTTATCAGGTTGTGCATCTGATACAGACAGTGATACTCAGGTGAGCAGCCGTGCATATTCAATGCAGATACAACAAAATCAGAACCGTGTTCAGACATTCAATGGAAGAAGACAGATCAGGTCGTCAGATGGATCTATGTGGACACCGCCGGCAGGGTCATATCAGGATAAAGATGGTTATATTCTGGATAAGGATGGCACCACGATCGGCCAGACCGGACCATTAAAAATCCCGAAAGATGCAGTAGGATAATAAAAAATACAAGGAGTGGGAATGGAGAAATCAGAAATCGAAACAATCTACCGGAAGTATTTCCATGATGTCTTTCTCTATATCCGGGCACTTTCCGAAAATGAAAGTCTGGCAGAGGAGATCACCCAGGAAACATTCCTGAAGGCAATGAATAATATTGAGAAATTTGATGGCCGGAAGGATATCCGCGCATGGCTATTTGTAATTGCGAAGAATACATATTTCCGCTATTGCAGGCGAAATAAAATCTATGTGGGTGAAGAATTTTCAGAAATAATGCAGGATTCCATGCAGGATACATCCCCGGCCGTACTGGACCAGATCGTGCAGGATGAGACAGTTCGGAATCTCAAACGCTATGCAGAACTGATACCGGAACCCTACAGGGAAGTATTTCACCTGCGGATATACGGTGAGCTCTCCTTTGAGCAGATCGGAAAATGCTATCAGAAAAGTGCAGGGTGGGCAAGAGTAACCTGCCATCGTGCACGACAGATGATAAGAGCACAGATAAGTCAGGAGGAAAAGTAACATGGAAAAAATAAACTGTAATGTGATCCAGGATATTCTGCCATTATACATTGATGATGTGGTAAGTGATGACACAAAAGAACTTGTAGAAGAACACCTGCAAAACTGCGAAATCTGCCAGCGGGTATACCATGAAACAAAGACAGACCTTGAAAATGATATGAAGGTTTCAGTGCAGACAAAAGAAAGCAGCAATGAAGCAAATGACCTGAAGAATTTCAGAAAATTTTTAAAGAAAAGAAAGATAAAAACAATCCTGCTTTCCATAGCAGCAACCGTAATTTGCTTTGTGGCAGTGTTCACTTTTATGAATAAACACGTTACATATATCAGCTACAAAGATGCAGGGATAACTATTGTTAAGGATAATAAAGATGAAGTAAAATATAAAACGAATATAAAAGGAAATTATCGCTGGAGAACATCCTTAGACAGGGAAACAGGTGTAATGACTATCCATTTTGAACAGAGCTTGTGGGAAAAATATGTAAGCTGTATTTTTTATCCATATGATCATCTTCATGATATTCTGAAAAAAGATGAGATAAAAGAAGTGTATGTAGATAAGGATGGAACGACAACAACAATCTGGGAAGCTCAGGAGGAAGAACAGAAAGCTTATTTATCTGAAGAACATACAGAGCCGTTAGGATAAAATATTAGAGTATTTTTCAAACACGCTCTAAAATATGAAAGCGAATTTTAGAGATTTCTATAGGTTATAAGGATTTATAAAGAGGTTGTCATGGAAGGCAGCCTCTTTTTGTAATTGCTGATGGACATTCTCTTTCCATATGTTACAATAGAACAAGAATATGGAAAGAAAGACAGGAAACTTAACTATGAAAAAACAACTAAATTATGCAGATATCATAAAGGAAGTGCTGATCCTGACAGGTGCGGTAGCGATCATTGCGGCAGCAGTTTATTTCTTTCTGGTGCCGAGCCATACCTCTGTAAGCAGTATCTCCGGTCTTGGTATCGTGTTATCAAACTTTGTACCTTTACCATTGTCTGCAATCACTATGATTTTGAATGTGGTACTTCTGATTATTGGCTTCATCACCTGCGGACGCGAATTTGGCGTAAAAACGGTTTACACCAGCATCGTTTTGCCTTTATTTCTCGGATTATTTGAGAAAGTATTTCCGAATTTTGGCTCTATGACCAACAGTCAGGAGCTGGATGTGCTGTGCTATATCCTGGTGGTCAGCGTAGGACTGAGCATTCTTTTTAACAGAAATGCATCCTCAGGCGGACTGGATATTGTGGCAAAGATCATGAACAAATATCTTCACATGGAACTGGGAAAAGCAATGTCTCTTTCCGGTATGTGTGTGGCTCTTTCCGCAGCACTTGTATACGATAAGAAAACAGTGGTGCTGAGTATTCTCGGAACATACTTTAATGGAATGGTTCTGGATCACTTTATCTTTGACCATAATATTAAACGTCGTGTCTGCGTCATCACTCAGAAAGAGGAAGAACTGCGTAAATTCATTATCGAAGATCTGCACAGCGGAGCGACGATCTATGAAGCGACAGGTGCCTATAATATGAAGAAACGCAATGAGATCATCACGATCGTAGACAAAACAGAATATCAGAAGCTGATGGCTTACATCAATCATGAAGATCCAAAGGCCTTTGTGACGGTTTACAATGTATCGGATATGCGTTATCAGCCCAAGCTGTGAGAAATATTATGGCAGGAAAACTGAGGGTATGCTAAAATAGCAGGGTGATTATATAACCATAAAGAGATTATGGTAGAAAGAGGATAAAAGATGAAAAAAGGAAAAGGAATTGCCCTGCTTCCAATTGGTGTATTTCTTGTATTATATCTTGGACTGGGCATTTTGTTTGAGTATGTGATGGAAATCCCCATGGGATTTTATAATGTGCCTATTGTAGTAGCATTTCTTGCTGCAATCCTGGTTGCCTGTCTGCAGAACAGAGCACTGGATTTCAGATTTTCAGTGTCTGTGCTGTTTATAGTTGCCTGTTTTGTGTCTGTGGCTATGGGAACCTCTGTGGGAACCATTACCCTTCTGACACCGATTGCAGCAGCAGTTTCCACAGCATCAGGATTTGATCTGGCATTTTGTGTGGCTTCTGTTATGGGAGGAGCCATGTTTGGGGACAATCTTTCTTTTATTTCAGATACAACGATTGCTGCATGTAATGGTCAGGGATGTGAGATGAAAGACAAATTCAGGGAGAACTTCTGGATCGCTCTTCCGGCAGCCGTTGCCACACTGATCTTAATCCTGATCCTGTCATTTCAGACAGAAATCCAGGGCCGTGTGATCCAGCCCTATCATCTGACTCAGGTAATACCGTATGTGCTGGTATTGATCGGAGGAATTGTTGGGATCAATGTGTTTGTGGTATTGCTGACAGGAATCGTATCCGGAGCATTTATTATGCTGATCGGAGGACATACCACACCTGTAGAGATCCTGAAAAATATGGGATCCGGTGTATCTGGAATGTTTGAGACCTGTATGGTGGCGATTCTGGTAGCTGCCATGTGTGCGCTGATACGTGAGTATGGTGGATTCGATGCACTTCTTGGCTGGATCCATAAAATTTTCCGCGGAAAGAAGGGCGGACAGCTTGGAATGGGACTTCTGGTAGGAACTATGGATATTGCCACTGCCAATAATACAGTGGCAATTGTAATGGCAAACCCTATCGCAAAGGAAATGGCAGAGGAGTATGGGATTACACCGAGAAAGACAGCTTCCATACTGGACACTTTTTCCTGTGTTTTCCAGGGAGTGATTCCATATGGTGCACAGATGCTGGTTGCAATCTCAGCAGTGAACGAACTGGGTGATGAGATTTCTGCATTTCAGATCATGCCGAAATTGTTTTATCCCATGTTATTGTTGTTCAGCTCTCTGATCACAATTATGAGAGGTTCAGACCGTACAGGAGCTTAAAAGATTCCCCCTGCCGGAAGCTATATTTTTTTCAATTTCTTTCAAAAAATACTTGACCTTCCTCCTTGTGGAAGCAGTATAAAGGAAGCACAGACAGGGCAGTAGAGCAGCGGATCGGCTGTATCTGCTGTCAGGAAAGCAAGAGGTAACAGAATGAAGATCAAACAGGTGGAAGAGCTGGTAGGCATCACCAGAAAGAATATCCGTTTTTATGAAGAGCAGGGTCTCCTGAATGTGGAGCGTGCAGAGAACGGATACCGGGAATATCATAGGGCAGACATTGCCAGACTTCAGGAAATCAAATTATTCCGGAAGATGGATATTTCCATAGAAGAGATGAGAGCTCTTTTTGAAAAGAGGAAAAGCCTGCAGTTTTGTCTGGAACAGCACCTGGGAGAACTGGAACGCCGCAGGGAGGGCCTTGTGAAAATGCAGGAAATGTGTGAGCGCCTGATTGCAGAGCATCAGTCCCTGGATACCTTGAATGCCGAGAACTGTCTGGAAGAAATCGAGCAGATGGAGAAAGAGGGTGCAAGGTTTATGGATATAAAGAAAACAGATATCCGTAAGAAAAGAAGGACAGGAGCGATCATTGGAGCAGTAGTCATGATCCTGTTTATGGGATTTGTGATAGGGCTTATGCTGTGGGCCAATACACAAGATCCCATACCAACCGGACTGCTGATATTTCTGATCGCCATACCGGTTGTGATCATCGGAGGAATCCTGGCAGCACTTGCAGGACGCATGAAAGAGATTGAAGGAGGAGAAGAGGATGAAGCTTCTAAGTATTGAATACATTCCGGGTGTAGAGTTTGAGGCACTGGGAATTGTAAAGGGAACAGTTGTACAGACAAAAAATGTAGGAAAAGATTTTATGGCAGGGATGAAGACTCTGGTAGGCGGGGAAATCACAGGTTATACGGAAATGCTCAATGAGGCAAGACAGATTGCCACCAAGCGTATGGTAGATGAAGCTAAAGAGATGAATGCGGATGCTGTGATCGGTGTAAAATACGGCTCCTCCCAGGTAATGTCAGGGGCAGCAGAAGTGATCGCATATGGAACTGCAGTGAAGTATAAACAGGATTAAAAATTAAGAACAAGAGCAGAGAACGCATAAAGAGATCTTAAGTAAAGCAGAAAATCCGTAATGAAGGCTGGGAAAGGAAATTTAACGTATGAAGATTGAAGGAAATCAGAAGGAATTAGACGCAATGGCTGAGTTTCATAAAGGAAACCGCGCAGAGGGTCTGCGTCTGCAGGAGGAATTCGCGGCAGAATTTCGTGAAGAATACAAGGAGAAGGATCACTGTTCCTGCCAGAAGGCCTGTCGTTATCACGGAAACTGCAAGGAATGTGTGGCAATCCACAGAGCACACCAGGAACATGTTCCTAACTGTATGCGGCCTCTGCTCAATAAGAAGTTGAAACTGTTATCAGAGCTGACAGAACATACGCTGGCAAATGAGATAGAGGCACCGCATGAAATCCTGAGAAAGCCATCAAAAAGCTGAAAAATTCAGAAAATGCACTGGAAATAAAACGATGAAAGGCATAAAAGAGATATTAATATGAGCGATAATAAGAATGTAAATCAGGACAAAGGTCTTCAGGGAAATGAAAAAATAGAGCAGGCGATCGCTGCTCTGCAGCAGGAAGCCACTCAGGAAATGCTGGCACATACACTGACTGTAATCCGTAGACGAATGAGAGAAAACGGCCAGTTTATCCTTTCAGTAGAACCGCCCACAGGAGACAACCAGCTCCGGATCGGCACAGTGAAAACCGGAGATGGAAAAGTCTGGTGGGCGGCATTTACAAGCTTTGAGGAAGAACTGAAAGGCGGCGGAAGCGTACAATCCACTTTTCTGACAGACATAGATCAGCTTTTTCATTCAGCATTACAGGTAAATGAGATTGAGGGAATTATTCTTAACCCATGGAATCGGACGATCATGTTGGATAAGAACCTGATTAATATTATTCTGGGAAATATATAGTTCCCATTTTGTTTAATTCAGGCAATATTGTAACCAGCATGGTAATAAAGCACAGAGAACCACCGATCACATTGGATACCGGCTCTGCCATAAACACGCCATCTGTACCCATGTGTAATCCATAGGGCAGGAAATAAGTCAGCGGAACCACGATAAATACTTTACGAAGCAGGGAGAAAAAAATCGCCTGCTTTTTTTTATTTAATGATTTAAACACTGTCTGACCAATATACTGCAGATCCATAAAAATAAAGGCTGCGAAGTAAAGCTTCAGTGCAGGAACTGCATCCTTTAATAGCAGTTTGTCTGAACTGAAGATCCCGATCAGAAATTCAGGGGCAATGAGAATAACGCTCCACATGATACCTGTATAAATCAGAACCATAATGATTAGAACAACCCCTGCTTTCTTTACCCTGTCAGGACGTCTGGCTCCGTAATTGTAGCTGAGAACAGGAGAGGTTCCCTCATTGATCGCATGGATAGGTGTCTCCACCATCTGGCGAACACTGGATATAATAGTCATGACAGAGATATAAATATCACCGCCTGTCACGGAAAGAACATTATTGCAGCAGATACTTACCAGGCTATTAGTCAGCTGCATGATAAATCCGGCAGACCCCAGACTGATGATATCCCTGGCATGTCTGGTGCACTCAGAAATCTCATTTATATGAATCCATCTTACCTTCAATTCTGATTTTCCATGAAGAAAATAAAATACAAGCAAGGCAGAGAGAATCTGAGAGATGACAGTAGCAATCGCTGCACCCTTAATCCCCATATCCAGAACAAAAATAAAAATTGGATCAAGAATAATATTTGTCACTGCACCGACTGTTACTGACAGCATACCGATAATGGCATATCCCTGTGCATTGATAAAAGGATTCATTCCTGTTGCTATCATGGAAGGGAGAGTACCCAGAAGGTAAATCATCAGATAGGGATACGCATAAACCAGAGCATCATCTGAAGCACCAAACAGAGTCAGTAAGGGGCGGGCAAAAAGAAATCCGATCAGCATCAGCACAGCAGCACTTCCACATAACATGGTGAAAGCAGTATTCATGATCATGTCAGCAGTCCTGGAATCTCCTTTTCCGCGGTTGATAGAGAAAATTGGTGCACCTCCGGAACCAAAGAGATTACTGAAAGCAGTAATGATCATGATGATCGGAAAGCATAAGCCCACAGCGCCAAGTGCAGTTGTTCCTATATCATGGATTCTGGCGATATAGATACGGTCCACAATGTTGTATAAAAGATTCAATATCTGCGCTGCCAGCATGGGAAGCGCAGCGCTTAATATATTGTTGGTTACAGTTCCGTTTTCAAAATCAATTCGTTTCATTATAAATTTTCCTATGTATTCTTAGAAATCAGTAGATTTCCTATGTAAATCGCTATTTTTATGCTTATTGCTAAGTTCAAAAGTTTTATCGTGCATATAAGTATATCATAAAGTAAACAGAAATTCACTCTGATACAGTGGTGTTGGAACAAAATAGTTACTGTTCACTCCGTTCACAGTAACGTAGCCAAAATTCATTCCAGATTGCCTGCGGCAATGGAATTTTGGCTTGTATGTCTCGGGATTTTGGCATATTCATGCCAAAACACCTCGCGGGACAGTGGCATGTGAACAGTAACACAAAATATTCTCTGAAATTGTCATAAGTCATGATACAGAGAATAAAAAAGCATTTTTTATCCATACTATTTTCATGTAACAAAATACAGTATTTCTTAAAAAAGGAGACAACAGACTATGATTTTAAAAGAAAAGGAACGTTCAGTAATCGAAGATCTTCAGACACAAGAGAAAAGCTGTGTGGAAAAGTATGGAAAATACGCAGAACAGGCCAGGGACCCGGAGCTTAAAAATCTTTTCCGTAATATCCAGCAGGAAGAACAGAAGCATTATGAGTCTTTGTCAATGATTCTTTCCGGAAGTGTGCCTGAATGTAACTGTAATGACAGATCAGGCAGAGATTATCAGCCAAAAGCGGTCTATACAGCTATGAGTTCACCGGAAGACAAAGAGCACGATGCGTTTCTTGCAACAGACTGTATTGGTACAGAGAAGCTGGTGTCAGGAACATACAATGATGATGTATTTGCCTTTGGCGATAGTGGTGTACGCAAGCTGCTGGCAGATATCCAGATTGAGGAACAGAACCATGCAGAGATGCTGTATAAGTATAAAACAGTGAATGGAATGGCATAAGAAGTTTTAAGGCATTGAGCAGAGTGGCATATTGGGGAAATTTTAATTACCTGACAGGAGACAATTGGTTCTGACTGTCTCTTATCAGGCACATCTTATTTTACAAAAAATATGACGGTATAAATGTTGGGATATTTTATGAAAAATCTTGTAAAACGCCATATTATACTATAATTACTTCCTTCACTGTCATTCCAGACAGATAATAGATATATCGTAAATTGGAAAGGGAGATTTTGCAAGAGAATGTTATGGAAGAATTGTAAGGTCCAGGTTTTCGTGTTAATATATCCATATACAAAAGAAGAACAGTTCCAGTTCTCCGGAGGGGAGAAATCATGCGTGATGAGACGAAGATAGAAGGGAAAAGAACCAGAAGAGAACGGGATATTTGAGTATATGAATGGAATTCGTGTGGTCTGTCCTTTTGAGGATGAGATTTATGAGGTCGTAGAACTTTTAAAGCTGCAGAAAGATATTGAAATTCTTAAGATCAAAGATTATATAAAAGATCCCAAGAAAAATGGATATCGAAGCCTCCATCCCATTGTGCAGGTACCAATCTATTCTGCTGATGGACCGCAGAAGGAACCGGTAGAAATTCAGCTCAGAACCCTTGCTATGGATTATTGGTCTGTGCTGGAATATCAGTTGTATTATAAGAAAAGTGAGAACGAAGAAGTGGCAGCAGAGCTAAAAGAATATGCTGAGGAAATCGCCCGGCTAGATGGAAAAATGTTGAAGATGCGGAATAAAATCGAGAAGATCTAGAATAAAAAAATATTATCTATGTACTGCCTGGATTTTTATTTTTGAAATCCAGGCAGTTATTTTAATACCAGCGTGTCATTGGCAGATCATTATTGATTCCTTTAGTCATCAGAATCTGGTGCAGATCAATAATTCCGTTATGGAAGGTTGCAGCACATGCTGACAGGTAAAGTTCCCACATACGCAGGAAGGATTCATCAAACATGGTCTTTTCCTTTTCTATATTATCACGGAAATTCTTTTCCCAGTGGAGCAGAGTTTTATTGTAATGCAGACGCAGATTTTCAATGTCCAGAGTGTGGAAATTGTCCTCTGCCATATGATTCAGGATTTCTCTCAGACTGGGAACGGTTCCGCCTGGAAAGATATATTTCTTGATCCATGGATCTCCCGGATGTTCTTTCAGCGCGCTGATAAAATGAAGCAGGAATAATCCGCCCGGCTTCAGAACTTTCTCTACACAGTCAAGGAAGAGCTGATAATTGTCACGGCCAACATGTTCCAGCATTCCCACACTGACTACCCGGTCAAACTGATAGTCATGCTTTGGCAGATCGCGGTAATCCATCAGTTCCACTGTAAGATAATCTTCCAGGCCCTGGGCTTTGATGCGCTTTTGGAATTCTGTATATTGTTCGTGGCTTAAAGTGATTCCTGTACCATGTACTTTGTATTTTTTTGCAGCCTCAATCAGCAGAAAACCCCATCCGCAGCCGATATCAAGAAGACTCATACCTTCTTCCAGATGCAACTTTTTCAGAATATAATCTACTTTATTGACCTGTGCCTGATATAAAGAGTCATCTTTATGAATGAAGTAGCCACAGGAATAACTCATGGTTTCGTCCAGCCATAATTTATAAAAATCATTTCCGATATCATAGTGGCTGGTGACTTCCTTTTCCTGATTCTTTTTGGATGTAGAACTGAACATGATTTTTTTCAGAGCAGATTCATTGGTAGAAAATTTACCCATCTGTCCCAGAAAATGATCCAGTGCCTCGTAAAGATTTCCTTCAATATCCAGATCTCCCCGCATATAAGCCTCGCCTAATGCCAGGGAAGTGCTTTTTAGCAGCTCGGCCAGAGGAATTGTTTTCTTAAAATTTACTGTAAATGTGGGTTCTCCCTCTCCGATTGGATATTCGGAATTCTTGAACCTTACCAGAAATGGATAGTCCGTAAAGCGTTCAAGGAACTGCACCATTGCTTTTTCTTCAGCCTTTTCTCCTAATGTCTCAAACATAATAGTTTACCTCCTTTAACACAAAACTATGATACACCTTTGGGGGCGCTTATCGTCAAGGGGAGAATTAAACAAAGATATCTGGAAAATTGGTCAGACTTGTAGCAGAATAATGGAAATAGAAGAAGAAACAAAAAGTTCACAAAAAACATCTTGACCATCAAAGAAACACAAGTTATAATCCCCTATATAAAAATTTTCGTGCAAAGAGCAGACAATGGGGTCTGAGAAAGAATCCCATTGTCTGCTCTTTTTTGCATATTATAATCCGCACAATTCGAGAGGAGGAATATCATGAGGCTGAATCCCAAAGAACAGGAAAAATTAATGCTTCATATGGCAGGAAATCTTGCAAAAGAGAGAAAGGAAAGAGGTCTGAAACTGAATTACGTGGAGGCACTTGCGTATATCAGTTCTGAACTCCTGGAGCTTGCAAGAGATGGTAAAACAGTAGTAGAGCTGATGCAGCTTGGAACCAAGATTCTTACAAAGGATGACGTAATGGACGGTGTTGCTGATATGATCGGTGAAGTCCAGGTAGAGGCAACATTTCCGGAT
Organism: Blautia sp. HCP3S3_C12; assembly: GCF_052064155.1. Lineage (NCBI taxonomy): Bacteria > Bacillati > Bacillota > Clostridia > Lachnospirales > Lachnospiraceae > Blautia > Blautia sp. HCP3S3_C12. Next base: position 151,466 of record NZ_JBQHWC010000002.1, read on the forward strand.
GGAACCAAGCTTGTGACAGTACATAATCCAATTCAGTAAGGAGGAGAATGAGCATGAAGATCGGTGAAATTATGGCTGCAGATCGTGAGATCACACTTAATGAAGGCAAGAAAACAGTGACAGTAACAGTGGCAAACAAAGGCGACAGACCGGTTCAGGTCGGTTCTCATTTTCACTTCTTTGAAGTAAATAAATGCCTTTCTTTTGACAGGGAAAAAGCCTATGGATATCATCTGGACATTCCTTCAGGAACATCTGTAAGATTTGAGCCGGGTGAAGAAAAAGAGGTTCAGCTTACAGAAATGGGCGGCAGACAGAGAGTATTCGGACTGAATGATCTCACCCGCGCACAGGCAACTGACGATACAAAAGCAGCATCCATGGAAACTGCGAAATTAAAAGGATTTCTGTAAGGAGGGACAATAATGAGTACAAAAATTTCCGGAAGCAAATATGCGGCAATGTATGGCCCGACTACAGGAGATAAGGTACGTCTGGCAGATACAAGCCTTGTGATCGAGGTAGAAAAAGATTATACAACCTATGGAGACGAAGTAAAGTTCGGCGGCGGCAAGACAATCCGTGACGGTATGGGACAGTCTGTAAAAACCTGCAGTAAAGACGGAGATCTGGATCTGGTAATTACCAATGCATTGATCGTAGACTCTACAGGAATCGTAAAAGCAGATATCGGTATCAAAGACGGCAAAATCGCAGGAATCGGTAAAGCCGGAAATCCGGACATCATGGATGGTGTCACACCCGGAATGACAGTGGGTGCATCTACAGAAGCACTTGCAGGAGAAGGAATGATCGTAACTGCAGGTGGAATTGATACCCATATCCATTTCATCAGCCCACAGCAGATCGATTGTGCATTATACAGTGGTGTAACTACTATGATCGGAGGTGGTACAGGCCCTGCAGACGGTACAAATGCAACTACCTGTACACCAGGACCATGGAATTTGAGAATGATGTTAAAGGCAGCCGAGGAATACCCGATGAACTTAGGCTTCCTTGGAAAAGGTAACTGCTCAGACGAAGCTCCTCTCATTGAGCAGGTCAAGGCCGGAGCTATGGGACTGAAGATTCATGAGGACTGGGGTGCAACACCTGCAGTTATCAATCACTGTCTGAATGTGGCAGATGAATATGATGTACAGGTTGCCATCCATACAGATACATTAAATGAAGGTGGATGTGTGGAAGATACACTTGCAGCCATCGGCGGCAGAACCATCCATACTTATCATACAGAGGGGGCAGGCGGTGGACATGCACCGGATATCATTCGCGCAGCAGCAGCTCCGAACGTACTGCCATCCTCCACAAACCCAACAATGCCATATACAGTAAACACTCTGGATGAGCATCTGGATATGCTGATGGTCTGCCATCACCTTGACAAGAGAATTCCGGAAGATGTTGCATTTGCAGATTCCCGAATCCGTCCTGAGACAATCGCAGCAGAGGATGTTCTTCATGATATGGGTATCTTCAGTATGATGAGCTCTGACTCTCAGGCTATGGGACGTGTAGGTGAGGTTATTACACGTACCTGGCAGACAGCAAGTAAGATGAAAGATGAGAGAGGTGCACTTCCGGAAGATGCAGGACATGACAATGATAATTTCCGTGTAAAACGTTATATCTCCAAATATACCATTAATCCGGCAATCACACACGGTATTTCCCAGTATGTGGGTTCTGTGGAAGAAGGTAAATTCGCAGACCTCGTTCTCTGGAATCCTGTATTCTTTGGTGCAAAACCGGATATTATCATCAAAGGCGGTATGATCATTGCATCTAAGATGGGCGATGCAAATGCATCCATTCCGACTACACAGCCGGTTCTCTATCAGCCAATGTTTGCAGCTCATGGAAAAGCTAAGAACGAAGCTTGCCTGACCTTTGTATCCCAGGCTGCCATGGATGAGAATGTAAAAGAGAAATACGGTCTTGAGAAAACTGTAGTACCTGTAAAGGGATGCAGAAATATCAGCAAAAAAGATATGGTATTTAACGACAGAACACCGGAACTGACTGTAGATCCGGAGACATATAAGGTTACTGTTGACGGCGAAGAGATCACTTCCAAACCGGCAGAGAAGCTTCCGCTGACACAGCTTTACAGTCTGTTCTAAACAACTTTAAACCATTACATTCTGGTTATCTGATCATAAAAATGATATTCGCAGGACTGTTATTTATGGAGTTTTGTGAGAACTTTTATAAGAACTTACCAAACGATATAATGACAGTCCTGTCAGATTTAACAGAAAAATATACTGAAGAAGCAGGAGAGGAGAGAATATTATGTTAGGAGTTTGTCTTTTGTTCGTAGGAATCGTACTGATCAACAACGGTATGTGTTCTTTATACAATGTAGACGGAAAATCAACCGCCATTATGAACATCTTTACAGGTGGTCTTTCTTTATTTATTAACTTTGTCAATCTGGTGCAGGGCAATTATTATGCAGCAGGAACAGGACTGCTGTTTTGCTTTACCTATCTTTTCGTAGCCCTGAGTAAATTCCTGAAAGCAAGCCCTATCCCATTTGCATGGTTTTCTACTTTTGTATCCATCAATGCGGTGATCTTCGGTACAATCGAGGGATTTACAGGAAGCACTGCACTGGGAATCACACCGGATCTGCGCTGGGCAGCAATCTGGTATCTGTGGGCAATTCTCTGGGGAACTGCTTTCGTAGAAGATATCTGCGGAAAAAAACTGGGAAAATTCGTTCCATATCTTCAGGTATTTGAAGGAATCGTAACTGCATGGGTTCCTGGAGTTATGATGTTGCTTCAGATTTGGTAAGATTCAGGAGGTCGAAAATAATGCTGTGTGAACAGGTTTTGGGAAAGCTTCATGATTTTGATACTACAGGAAAAACAATAGAATATGTAGATATTGAATGGCACGAAGCATTCAAGAAAATACATAAAAAAACAACAGACAAAGGAATAGAAGTGGGAATCCGCATGGACGATTCCATTCTCGCCAGAGGTCTGTATCAGGATGATGTGATCTACGCAGATGATGAGAAGCTTGTAGTGGTAAATACACCGCCATGCGAAGTTATCCGTGTTTCTCTGACTCCGGGACATGAGAAAATGTCTGCAAAAGTCTGTTATGAAATCGGAAACAGACACGCACCGCTTTTCTGGGGAGAGAATGATACGTTTATCACGATCTATAATGAGCCAATGCTTGTTATGCTTCAGAAAATCCATGGAGTTCAGGCGGAGAAAGAAGTGCTGAAGCTGGATTTTGACAGGAGAATTTCTGCAAGTATTCATAATCATCATCATTAATAACAACGGAGGTTCTTCATGTCAGAAAAACAGTTCTATCTTCTACAGGTAAATGATGCGCTGTTTCCCATCGGAGGATATTCCCACTCCCAGGGACTTGAGACTTATATTCAGCGTGGAATTGTCCACAATGTAGACACAGCCAGAGAGTATATTACTCACAAAATCAAATGGAATCTTGCATATACAGAACTTCTGGCAGCCAGACTTGCATACGAAGCAGCAGAGAAAAAAGACCTGCAGGAACTTCTGTACCTGGAAGAACTTCTGGAAGCATCCAGAATTCCTATGGAACAGAGAGAAGCCGCCAGAAAAATGGGTTCCCGTTTCGCAAAAACCATTGAAAAGCTGGGGCTTTCTATCAGTGAAACAGGGATTTTCAGAGAATATCTGGATGCAAGAAAGGGAAAAGCAGTAAATCATTGCTGTATTTACGGAGTTTTTTGTGCGGAAATGCAGATTCCTCTGGAAGAGGCGCTGACACATTATCTATACGCCCAGACATCTGCAATCGTCACCAACTGCGTAAAAACAATCCCCCTCAGCCAGACATCCGGGCAGCAGCTTCTGAGCGGATGCTATGGGGAATTTGATGAGATATTAAAGAATGTCATGAACAGAAGCGAGGAGGACTTATGTCTCTCTGCACCTGGATTTGATATCAGAGGAATCCAGCATGAGAAGTTGTATTCCAGATTATATATGTCGTAAGAAAGAAAAGAGGAAATCGGTATGTCATACGTAAAAATCGGAGTTGCCGGACCTGTGGGTTCCGGAAAAACAGCACTTATTGAAGCACTGTCAAGAAAGATGGCAAAGGATTACAGCATTGGTGTCATCACAAATGATATCTACACAAAAGAAGACGCCCAGTTCCTTGCAAAGAACAGCGTTCTTCCTGTAGAGAGGATCATTGGTGTAGAGACAGGTGGATGCCCTCACACAGCCATCCGTGAAGATGCTTCCATGAATCTGGAAGCAGTAGATGAGATGATGGAACGCTTCCCTGATATTGAACTTCTTTTCATCGAAAGCGGCGGAGATAACCTGTCTGCAACATTCAGTCCGGAGCTGGTAGATGCAACTATCTTCGTCATTGATGTAGCAGAAGGAGATAAGATTCCGCGTAAAGGCGGTCCTGGAATCACACGTTCTGATCTTCTTGTAATTAATAAGATAGACCTGGCTCCATATGTAGGTGCAAGTCTGGAAGTAATGGAAAGAGACTCCAAAAAAATGCGTGGTGACAGACCATTCCAGTTTACAAATATCCGCGGAGATGAGAACGTAGATAAAGTGGTAGAGTGGATCAAGAAAAACGTACTCCTGGAAGGAATGTAAAGGAAAATGCCTATGGATAACAAATTCGGAAAGATATCCCGTATCAGCGCCTGCGCAGCCTTAAAAGAAGGCAAGACCATTCTCGAAGATCTGTCTTTCACAGCACCATACAAGATTATGATGCCCTTCGAAAAAGAAAACGGTGGGATCCAGATCATGCCTCTCTGTGCTTCCGCCGGAATTATGGCAGGTGATTCCCAGGAATTTTCCTACCATGTAAAGGAAGGTGCAGATCTGGAAGTCCTGTCCCAGTCCTTTGAGAAAATCCACAAAATGGACGAAGGCTCAGCCGCCCGAACTATTGAAGTACAGGTAGACAAAAACGCTACATTATACTACTATCCCCAGCCGGTGATTCCTTTCGCACAGTCAGCCTTTGACAGCAAAACGACTATCCATCTGGAAGACGCAACCTCCCGTTTATTCCTGCTGGAGATCATCTCCTGTGGTCGAAACGCTCATGACGAACGTTTTCAGTACCGCAGATTCTCCTCAAAAGTCCTGCTGTACAGAGGGGACAAACTCATCTATCGCGACAACACCCGCTACGAACCGGACAAAATGCCCATGGAAGGAATCGGAATGTACGAGGGCTACACACATATGGCAAACCTGTTTCTTTCTAAGATCTGCAGCAGAGATGGTGAAAGTTGCAGTCAGGAATCCGGGAGTGTAAAGTCAGCAGATTCAGCAATCAATCTGGAACTTCAGGAAAAAATCTGGCAGATCCTTGACGAAGATTCAGAAATAGATGGCGGAGTTACCCGTCTCACAACCGGAGATCTGGCATTGAGAATCTTCGGTCATCGTGCTCAGAAACTGCAGCAGGTAGCGGAAAAAATCAAAAAGTTATACGAAACAGAACAGAGATAAAAAATGGCGGGATTTCCCGCCATCAGATTGTAGATAAACTTGGTGTTGGGCTATACACATTATACGTGCATAGCCTCGATCCATTCTTTTTCTTTAAATCCGGTAAGTACAAAGTCATCCCCGATTACCAGCGGTCGTTTCACCAGCATTCCGTCTGTGGCAAGAAGCTTCAGCTGTTCATCTTCAGACATATCTTTTAACTTATCTTTCAATCCCATTTCCTTATAGAGCATCCCACTTGTATTAAAGAATTTCTTCAGTGGAAGACCACTTTTGGTGTACCATTCTTTTAATTCTTCATAGGTAGGATTTTCTTCTTTAATAGCCCGTTCTTCATAACTGATATTGTGTTCATCCAGCCATTTCAGAGCTTTCATGCAGGTGCTGCATTTGCGGTAAACTAAAACTTTCATAGACATTCTCCTCGTATAGATTTATCGTAACTATTTACAGGTAATTACTTCCTCCATTATTGTTTCAGATAGATATATCATAAATTGGAAAGGGCGATTTTGCAAGAGAATGTTGTGGAAGAATTGTAAGGCTTAGATTTTCATGTTAATATATCCATATACAAAAGAAAAAACAGTCCCAGTTCCCCGGAGAGGAGAAATCATGCGTGATGAGACGAAGATGGACGTATATACGTCTGGAGTGACTGGCGCAGAGTATGATGCAGGAATGAAACAGCTTATGAGTAATAAGGAGATTATTGTTCCTATCCTGCAGATGACAGTGTCGGAGTTTAACCGAATCAAGTAAGTCCCCTGCTTCAATTGCGAGAAGCAATAAGCAGTGGGTGGGACTTGCTTGTATCAGGAGGGGTACAAGCCCCTCCTGATAAACTGCGGAGCAGTTATTCGGTTATGAGCAAGTAGCGAAAGCGGATTGCGAATATCCGATTGACAACGTGCCGTATGGGAAGCTCTTTTAAGCCCCTCATTCCTGCTCTCTGTCTATTCCTTCGGCATTTATATTATTGCCAGAAATTTCCGATCCTATTCCAGAGGTCGGGTGTGGGCAGAGCCCACAAAAGGCAATAATCATGATGCCTTACTTGTCATACAAAAAAATCGAAAATGATGTATATAATTTTCCTACATGGCAATACTGTAAGTACAAAGATATATTCGACAGCCGCATAATCATTAATTCGACAGCAAAATTTTACATATCTATTTCTTATCAGAAAGATTTACTTTCCATAGACACAAGAATTTTTACACCCTCTACTCTTTTGATAATTCGGTGGTATCCTCTTTGTGGATTTCAGAATTTGTTTCTCAGCTTTCGGTATTCTCTCGGCGAATATCCTTTCAACTTGTGAAAAAGCCGACTGAAATAAAGCTGGTTATCATATCCGACAATCTTAGAAATCTCATTGATGGAATAGGTTGTTGTTTCAAGTAACATCTGGGCATTGTTAATTCGGATTCCCACAATAAACTGCATTGGTGTAGAACCTGTGTATTTTTTGAAGTTTCGGATAAACCAGCTGACACTCATTCCACGTGAGGCAGCATAATCATCTATGCTAATATTCTGGTTATAATTTTCACTGAAAAAGGTAACTGCTTTATCCATCTCATGATCAAGATATTCATTTTTTAATATGTGCTCTCTTGTCAGTTCCCGGTGGAAACTGATCAGAAGATGACGGAGCAGAAGGACAAGCATTTCCTCATAATTATCTTGGCAACGCTGAAGCTCGATGATAATACGCTTGAAAATCTGTTCGTATTCCATAGAGGTTCCGACCTGAAATACACGCTCTTTATCCGGGAATCCATATTGCCGTAGGATATTTTTTACATTGTTGCCTGTAAAATGAATCCAGTATACTTCTATCTTATCTTTTCCATAATATTCATATTTCTGAAGTTCCTTCGGTCTGTACAGTACAATATTACCGGCGGGGACAATCGTTTCGTTATCCACATTGTCAAAATGAAAATGCCCACAACCAGCAGTGATATAGATAATCTGATAATCCAGGCGTCCCCTTGGACGGTAGGTTGGTAACTTTGGATGGCTGGAAAGGCGGTAAGTACCGCAACTTCCTACAACCAGTGGGCGACTTTTGTCTTTGAAATCCATATGGGAGTGGTTTAAATAACCGGTATTCATATACATATGGTAGCACCTCTTTTCCTTTTTTTGTTATTGTATCATTTAGTGCATATTTTGTCTAATCCAATTCATAGACATGTTTTGCAGATTAGGATAAGATATATATAGCAAAACAGAGAAACGTAAACATAAAAATAAAAGACAAGGTTTGCTGTGGAAAAACAAAGTGCAAAAAAATGTATATGTATTAAAGGAGAGTTATTTATGATTGTACCACGTTATTATGAGGATTTAAGCGTACTGCATGAAAATACAATGCCAGCCAGAGCCTATTTTATTCCGGCATCCAAAAGAATGGATAACCTGGTGGAGCACAGGGAAGAGTCAGACCGAATGCAGTTATTGAACGGAACTTGGAAGTTCCAGTATTTTAACAGTATCTATGATGTTCAGGAACCCTTCTTTGAGAAAGATTATGATACAGAAAATTTTGATGAGATTCATGTTCCGAGTGTATGGCAGATGGCAGGATATGACACACATCAGTATACAAACATCAGGTATCCGTTCCCATTTGATCCACCGTATGTACCACAGGATATTCCATGTGGAACATATGCACATACCTTTGTTTATCACAAAGATGAAAATGCACCAAAAGCTTTCTTGAATTTTGAAGGAGTAGACAGTTGCTTTTATGTATGGATCAATGGCTCTTATGTAGGGTATAGCCAGGTTTCTCATATGACCAGTGAGTTTGATATCACCGACCTCCTTCGGGACGGAGAGAACAGCATAGCGGTTCTGGTCATGAAGTGGTGTGATGGTTCCTATTTGGAAGATCAGGACAAATTCCGTATGAGTGGTATTTTCCGGGATGTGTACATTTTGAAACGCCCAAAACAGGCAATCAGTGATTATCATATTAAAACAAGAATTGATGATATGCTTGCGAAAGTAGAAATTGAAATGAAATTCTACTCTCCGTTAAATGTAAAAATTTCGATTGAAGATAGAAACGGAGCAGTTGTAGCACTAGGAAGTATTGCTGAAGAAGGAACAGCTGTATTAGAAATCGCAAGTCCGGAACTTTGGAATACAGAAAATCCATATCTCTATAAACTGATTCTTGAAACAGAGAATGAAGTAATTGTAGATCACATTGCATTAAGAAAGATAGAGATTAAAGACCAGGTTATTTATTTAAATGGACAGAAGATTAAATTCCGTGGTGTCAATCGACATGATTCTGATCCGGTTACTGGATTTACAATCAATCCGGAACAGATTACAACCGATCTTACGTTAATGAAGCAGCATAATTTTAATGCGATCCGTTCCAGCCACTATCCGAACGCACCATTTTTCTATGAAATGTGTGACAAGTATGGATTCATGGTAATAGATGAAGCAGATATTGAAGCTCATGGTCCATTTATGATCTACAGAAAAGAAGACACTGATTACAATCGGTTCAAACGATGGAATGAGAAGATTGCAGATGATCCGGTATGGGAAGAGGCAATCGTTGATCGCGTAAAACTCATGGTGGAACGTGACAAAAACCGTTTCTGTATTGTTATGTGGTCAATGGGAAATGAGAGTGCTTATGGCTGCAACTTTGAAAAAGCACTGGAATGGACAAAGAATTTTGATCCAGACCGTATCACACAATATGAGAGTGCAAGATACCGTAATTATGATGAAACATATGATTACAGCAATCTGGATGTGTACAGCCGGATGTACCCAGCGCTTTCCGAAATTCAGGAATATCTGGATAAAGATGGAAGCAAACCCTTCCTTTTGGTAGAGTACTGTCACAGCATGGGAAACGGACCTGGAGATTTTGAAGATTACTTCCAGATGATTCAGGATAATGATAAAATGTGCGGCGGCTTTGTCTGGGAATGGTGTGACCATGCGATTGCTCATGGAACTGCTGAGAATGGAAAGACTATATATGCTTATGGGGGCGACCATGGCGAAGAAATTCATGATGGCAACTTCTGTATGGATGGATTAGTATATCCGGACAGAACGGTACATACAGGACTTTTGGAATACAAGAATGTTTATCGCCCGGCAAGAGTTGTTTCCTATAACAAAGAAAGCGGAGAACTGGTGCTTCATAACTACATGGATTTTGATGACTTGAAAGCTTATGTGAAGATTAGTTATGAGCTGACACAGGATGGTCTTGTGATCAGCAAAGGCATACTTCCGGAGTTTTCTGTGGCACCACACGGGGAAGGAAAAACAAACCTGAAGATCAATGTTCCAGAGAATGGAAAATGTTATTTAAAACTTATTTACCATCTGAAAAAAGAATTGCCATTGTTGGATGAAGACCATATTCTTGGATTTGATGAAATTGAGGTAAGTAAAGAGGATACAAAATGTAAACTTGCAGAGAAATGGATACCAAAAACAGTAGTGGACTCTGAATTACAGGTAAATGAAAATGATACACAGATTCATATCAAGGGGCGTGAATTTGCTTATACCATAGACAAACGTACTGCACTCTTTACAGAGATGAAATTCGCAGGGCGGGAATACTTGAACTATCCGATGGAATTAAATATTTGGAGAGCTCCAACAGATAACGATATGTACATCAAGTCTGAATGGAAGAAAGCCCACTATGATAAGGCTTACACAAGAGCCTATACGACAGAGGTTGTGCAGGGAAAACATGGTGTGAAGATTACAAGCCATGCTTCCGTTGTGGCAGAGACAGTACAGAAGATTCTTGATGTGACGATTACATGGAAAATAGAAGCTGCTGGAAAGATTGATGCAGATATTGTAGTAACAAAAGACGATGAATTCCCGGATCTTCCGAGATTTGGTGTGAGGATGTTCCTGGATAAAAAACTTTCAGCTGTAAGATACTTTGGAATGGGACCACAGGAAAGTTATTGTGATAAACATCAGGCTGCGAGCCACGGTTTGTACCGGGCAGATGTAGGGGATTTACATGAGGACTATATCCGTCCACAGGAAAATGGAAGCCATTATGATTGTGAATATGTAGAGCTTAACAACAGCCGATATGGAATTGTGGCATCCGCAGAAAAGGCATTTTCATTCAATGCTTCTTATTATACACAGGAAGAACTTGAGAAGAAAACGCATAATTATGAATTAATAGAATCAGATAGTGTAGTATTCTGTGTTGACTACGCATTAAATGGCATTGGTTCTAATAGTTGTGGTCCAGTTGTATTGGAGCAGTACCGATTTGATGATGTATTATTCCGGTTTCAGTTTACACTGATACCGTATGTAAAGGGATAATAAAGTTTCATGTAACCCGTAAACAAGGAAAGAGAGTCTGATTGTAATGTAAAGTCCGGATATACAGAGCAATCAGACAAAATCAGAGAAAAAAACAGAATTAGATATCATACGGTTAGCCATATTGAGATTCTAAGTGCGATGAAGATGAGGAGCAAAGAAATTCGATGGAAGAAAAAAAGTATTTGAAATGGTATAACAAAATTGGATACGGATCAGGTGATATTGCAGGTAATGTAGTCTATGCGTTCCTGACATCTTTTATGATGGTCTATCTGACGGACTCGGTAGGACTTGCTGCAGGTGTCGTGGGTACCCTGATTGCCGTATCAAAACTATTTGATGGTTTTACGGATATATTTTTTGGATCAATGATTGACAAAACACACAGTAAAATGGGAAAAGCGAAACCCTGGATGCTATACGGATATATTGGTTGTGCCATTACGCTGGTCGGCTGCTTTGCAGTACCGGTGAGTTTGGGAACAACGGCTAAATATGCATGGTTCTTTATTTCTTATACACTGTTAAATGGTGTGTTTTATACAGCAAACAATATTGCTTATTCAGCACTTACGTCACTGATTACAAAGAACAGCAAAGAGCGTGTACAGATGGGATCTTACCGTTTTATTTTTGCATTTTCAACAAGTCTTCTGATTCAGGCGATTACAGTTGGATTTGTAGATAAATGTGGTGGAGATGCTGCGGCATGGAGAACGGTTGCTATTATCTATGCAATCATAGGTCTGGTCGTAAATACGATTTCAGCACTTTCTGTTAAGGAACTTCCGGAGGAAGAACTTAATGAAGGAGAAGTAAAGAATGATAATGAAAAGTATGGAATGGTACAGGCATTCAAGCTTCTTGTCAAAAACAAATATTACATGATGATTTGTGGAACATATATTTTACAGCAGTTATATGGTGCCATGATTGGAGCTGGCATTTATTACATGACATGGGTACTGAAAAATAAGAATTTGTTTGGACAATTTGCATGGGCAGTAAATATTCCACTGATCATTGCCCTGATTTTCACACCGACATTAGTTGGTAAGTGGAAAGGTATGTATAAACTGAACTTAAGAGGTTATGTCTTAGCAGTCATCGGTAGAGCACTTGTTGTTGTTGCAGGATATATGGGCAGTGTTCCGCTGATGATGGCATTTACAGCTCTTGCAGCCTTAGGTCAGGGACCATGGCAGGGAGATATGAATGCAGTTATCGCATCCTGCTCTGAGTACACTTATCTTACACAGGGAAAGAGAATTGACGGAACGATGTACTCTTGTACTTCTCTTGGCGTAAAAATCGGTGGAGGTATTGGAACCGCTGTTGTTGGATGGCTGCTTGAGTTCAGTGGATATATTGGAACAAATGCAACTCAGCCGCAGTCTGCACTTGATATGATGCAGTTTATGTATCTTTGGCTTCCGTTAATCTTTGATGTATTGATTATGTTTGTACTTTCAAGAATGAATGTAGAAGATGCAAATAAAAAACTGAAAGCAGAAAAAGAAATTGCTGCAGATGAAGTAACAGATGCATCAGACATAAATTAGAATTGACAGGAGAAAGCGTTGTCTGGTCATTGCTCGATGAGACAGTGCTTTTTTCTATATATAAAGTGATTGAACTGTATTTTGAAAATAAAAAAGGACCACTTCATTTTTGTGAAATGGCCTTAAGAAAATATTCAGTTTTCACAAAATAGTCCTTTTAGTATTTATACATGGTAAGGATGCTCAAAATATTCAGTGTAGAATACTAAAAGGTCATTCAGATATTTTTTTAGGTTGCTCATTTGCAATTCCTCCTTTCCTTATTTACAAGTTGATTATAAGATAGGTGTAAAAGGATTGCTTGCCAAATCGAAAGAAGATATAGACAAATGTTGCAAAGGGGAGTATTTCATGCAGTTAAAATATGTTGACACAAAAGAGGAGATCATAGCAATAAATAGGAAGTCAAAACATATTGAACCACATCTTCATAATGCACTGGAGATCGTTTGTGTAACAAGTGGAGCATTAGAACTTGGTGTCGGACAGGAACTATACCATATGGAAAAAGGAGATATAGGCTTTGTATTTCCAGATGTTATTCATCACTATCAGGTACTGACACCCGGTGTAAATAAAGCGACTTATCTGATTGCATCGCCATTTACGATAGCCAAATTTGCAGATATCATGCAATCCATGGCTCCTGAATACCCAATCATCAAAGCGGAAAAGGTTGAACCGGAGGTATATAGGGTTATAAATGCAATTTTAGAGACAGAACAGTCGGATATTACTGTTGCACAGGCATATCTTCAAATTGTGTTGGCACGCTGCATAGGAAAATTAAATTTGGTAGAAAAGAGCAGTGTGGGGAGCAACGATCTTATTTACCAGACAGTTTCCTATATATCAGCAAATTTCAAGAAGAAGTTTTCGTTAGAAGAGATGGCAAAAGACCTGGGCGTGAGCAAATATGTTTTATCCAGACTCTTTTCCAAGACATTCCATAGAAACTTTAATCAATATCTTAACGATGCAAGGCTGAACTATGCATGCCATCGTTTGGAAAATACGAGTGATTCTATTACAAATATTTGTCTGGATAGTGGATTTGAAAGTCAGAGAACGTTTAACCGAGTATTTAAAGAAAGATATAAAATATCACCAAGTGATTATCGAAGTACTTGTGTGAAAGAGATGTTGTCATAAAAGGTTCTGTTGATCGAAATATTTACTTTGATTTTACAGTGCTATGTATTTGATTTCATGTGTGGATGATATAATATAAAAATATTTGTAGAAAAAAGAGTTTTATTCTATTATGAAAAGAGTAAGGTGTATTCTAAAGAAACAAGAAAGGCAAGGCGCAGACGCTTTAACAGAGCTGGAAAACATGAAAGAAAAATGGGGGAAGAAATATCCGTACGCGATCAGTAACTGGGAAAATAATTGGGAAGATGTAAGTTCCTTTTTCCAGTTTTCTAATGATATCAGACGCATTATGTACACGACAAATATCATAGAAGGATTGAACCGCCAGTATCGGAAAGTCACGAAAACGAAAAGCGTATTCCCAAGCGATTCTGCATTGGAAAAGATGCTGTATCTTGCCAGCGAGAACGTAGTCAAAAAGTGGACGCAGAGATACCGGAACTGGGATCAGGTATTGAATCAGCTGATAGTCCTTTACGGAGAACGGCTTACTGCTTATCTGTAAGAGAAAAGAAAAGCAGGAATGGGAAGCTCTTTTAAGCCCCTCATTCCTGCTCTCTGTCTATTCCTTCGGCATTTATATTATTGCCAGAAATTTCCGATCCTATTCCAGAGGTCGGGTGTGGGCAGAGCCCACAAAAGGCAATAATCATGATGCCTTACTTGTGCAAAATTTTACATATCTATTTCTTATCAGAAAGATTTACTTTCCATAGACACAAGAATTTTTACACCCTCATGTATTGTGAATATCTGCTGAAATCAATTTCCTGATTTTAATGCGTCTTCCAGGAATTTCACCGCATCTCTGACACAGTCATCACAGGAGCGGATTACCTTTCCGGTCTCCACGCCCTTTAAGTCTTTACATATTACAGTTCCGTTCTGCTGTTTAAACTGATTCATGACAGAGCGGACAGTCTGAGAGGTTCCTGCTTTGTCCTGGTTAATAAGTCCTGCTACAACTGCAGCACCGGAGATTGCTCCGCATGTACCGGCCATAGTGCCAAGACCTGCACCGAATCCCTGTGTGATCTTTTTGAGTGTATCCTCATCCATAGATGCTTCTTTACAGAAAGAACAGGCCACAGCCTGTGCACAGTTATAGCCGTTATGTTTCTTTTCTACTGCTTTTTCACATCTTGAGTTTTCCATATATAATTCTCCTTCGTATTAATTTTCATTAAAGATATAGTATATGATAGCACCTGGGGCCTGTTTTTACAACATTCATAAAACTTTTCAATTTACAAAGATTTTACTTTAGTGAGATTTTACATTTAACTTTGAATTTTTATAATAGAACTTGTAAATGAGGCAACATGATTTAAAAAATAAAAATATTAAAAGGGATGAGTCATCAGGATTACATGAAAAATAAAAAGCATGGCTCATCAGAAGAGGAGAAAATTATCATGAAGAAAAAAATCGCAACAATTCTTACAGCAGCAGTTATCGGAGCAACAGCAGTTACAACAATCGTAAGTGCAGCAAGCGGAGACATCACAGTTGTATCCCGTGAGGATGGTTCCGGTACACGTGGAGCATTCGTAGAACTGTTTGGAATTGAAGAAGAGCAGGATGGCCAGAAGGTTGATATGACAACAGAAGAGGCAAGTGTTACAAACAGCACATCTGTTATGATGACAACAGTAGCCGGCGATGAGAATGCAATCGGATATATTTCCTTAGGTTCTCTGGATGACACAGTAAAGGCTGTAAAGATTGACGGTGTAGAAGCAACAGCTGAGAATGTTTCCAATGATACATATAAGATTGCACGTCCTTTCAACATCCTGACAGGAGAGAAGGAAAGCGATGCTGCAAAGGACTTTGTAAACTATATCATGAGCTCTGACGGACAGAAGATCGTAGAGGACAACGGCTATATCAAAGAAGCAGCAGATGCCAAGGCTTATGAAGCAGCAGACGGAGTTTCCGGTAAAGTAGTAGTTGCAGGTTCTTCTTCAGTAACACCGGTTATGGAGAAACTTGCAGAAGGCTATGAAGCAGTAAATAAAGACGTAACTGTAGAAGTTCAGCAGAGTGATTCCACAACAGGTGTAAACATGGCAGCAGAAGGAACAGCAGACATTGGAATGGCTTCCCGTGAGCTGAAAGATGAAGAAAAGGATCTGGGATTGACAGCAACTGTGATTGCAAGAGATGGTATTGCAATTATCGTAAACAAAGATAATGATATTGATGAGCTGACAAGTGATCAGGTGAAATCCGTTTACACAGGCGAGACAACAACCTGGGAAGGTCTTGCAAAATAATTCAGTGAAGCATGATCACTGAATCAGAAGTCTGAACAGAATTGAAACATAAGAAAAGCGGTCCGCTTGCCGTGGAAAATAGCCAGGCGGACTGCTTTATGTGTGTATTTCTTTGAAAGGAAGAAATACATTTATAGAAGAAAGGTGTTATTTATGAACCATTTTAAAGAAAAAGGTATGAAAATTATCTTCATGGCTGCAGCCTGTACTTCAGTACTGGCAGTATTCCTGATCTGTGCATTCCTTTTTGCAAACGGAATTCCGGCTATGGGAAAAATCGGTCCGCTGAAGTTCCTTCTTGGTACAACATGGAAGCCTTCCAATGAAATTTTTGGAATTCTCCCCATGATCGTAGCCAGTATTTATGTTACAGCAGGAGCTATTCTTCTGGGTGTACCGATCGCATTATTTACTTCTGTGTTTATGGCACGCTATTGTCCAAAAAAAATCTACAGACCTTTGAAATCAGGAATTGAGCTGATGGCCGGTGTACCTTCTATAGTATATGGCTTCTTTGGACTGGTTCTCATCGTTCCCCTGATCCGACAGATTTTTGGCGGTACAGGAACAAGTATGCTGGCAGCCTGTATTCTTCTGGGAATGATGATCCTGCCAACTATCATAGGCGTGACAGAGTCAGCGATCAGAAGTGTACCGGAAAGCTATTATGAAGGCTCTCTGGCATTGGGAGCAACGAAAGAGAGAAGTATTTTCTGTGTTATGCTTCCGGCAGCAAAATCTGGTATTCTGGCAGCAGTGGTACTGGGAATCGGCCGTGCAATTGGTGAGACAATGGCGGTAGTCATGGTAGCTGGTAATCAGCCGAGAATGCCACAGGGAATCCTGAAGGGGGTTCGTACAATGACTGCAAATATCGTTACAGAGATGGGATATGCAACAGGTCTTCACAGAGAGGCTCTGATTGCAACAGCAGTAGTGTTGTTTGTATTTATCCTGATCATTAATTTAAGTCTTTCTTTATTGAACAGGAGGGCAGAACATGCAAATTGAGACAGCGGCAGCTATTGAAGTGCCAAAGGGTAAAAAACAGAATGAATCTTCTTTTGCAGATCAGATGAGATCCTATCTGAGACATCCGGGATCCGGTGTATTGGCATTGATCACACTTCTTGCATCTGTGCTGACCTTTGCACTGCTGGTATTTTTGGTTGGATATATCCTGGTAAAAGGTATTCCTTATCTTTCAGCAGATTTATTCAGCCTGAACTATACTTCAGAGAATCTGTCTTTACTGCCTTCTCTGATCAATACCTTTATACTTACAGTACTTTCCCTGGTGATCGCTGCACCTTTGGGAATCTTTGCAGCAATCTATCTGGTAGAATATGCCAGAAAGGGAAGCAAACTGGTGAAGGTGATCCGTATTACAGCGGAAACACTTTCAGGAATTCCCTCTATTGTATATGGTCTGTTTGGTATGCTGTTCTTTGTAACTGCACTTCACTGGGGACTGTCCCTTTTGTCCGGTTCTCTTACACTGGTAATTATGATCCTTCCACTGATCATGCGTACAGCAGAGGAAGCTTTAAAATCGGTTCCGGATTCTTATCGTGAAGCAAGCTTCGGACTGGGCGCAGGTAAGCTTCGTACTATTTTTACCATTGTCCTTCCGTCAGCAGTACCTGGTATTCTGGCAGGTGTGATCCTGGCCATCGGACGTGTAATCGGCGAAACAGCAGCCCTGATCTATACGGCAGGTACTGTGGCTGAGGTACCTCAGAACATTATGGGTTCCGGACGTACCCTGGCTCTGCACATGTATGTACTTTCAGGCGAGGGACTTCACATGAATCAGGCATCTGCAACAGCAGTAGTCATTCTGGCCTTTGTTCTGGTGATCAACTTCCTCTCCGGAGCTATTGCCAAAAGAATTGCGAAAGGATAAAAGAACATGAGTAATGGCACAAAAATAACAGTTGAAAATATGAATTTACATTACGGAAAATTCCATGCATTGAAAGATATCAATATGGCAATTCCGGAGAAAGAAATCACAGCATTTATCGGACCCAGCGGATGCGGTAAATCCACACTGCTTAAATCCTTAAACAGAATGAATGATCTGGTTGAGGGCTGTGTGATCACTGGTAAGGTTGAATTGGATGGAGAGGATATTTACGGAGATATGGATGTGAATCTCCTGAGAAAAAGAGTGGGAATGGTATTCCAGAAGCCTAATCCTTTCCCTATGAGCATTTATGATAACATTGCATATGGACCGAGAACTCACGGTATCCGTTCCAAAGCCAGACTGGATGATATTGTAGAAAAATCTCTCCGTGATGCAGCTATCTGGGATGAAGTAAAAGATAGATTGAAAAAAAGCGCACTGGGTATGTCCGGTGGTCAGCAGCAGAGACTTTGCATTGCCAGAGCACTGGCAGTTCAGCCGGAGGTACTTCTGATGGATGAGCCTACATCCGCACTTGACCCTATCTCAACTTCCAAGATCGAGGAGCTGGCGATGGAGTTGAAGAAGGATTATACCATTGTTATGGTAACTCATAATATGCAGCAGGCCACCCGTATTTCTGATAAAACAGCCTTCTTCCTTCTGGGAGAGGTAGTTGAATTTGATGATACTGATAAACTGTTCTCTATGCCTTCTGATAAGCGTACAGAGGATTATATTACAGGAAGGTTTGGTTGATTATGTCAAAGTATTTTGAGAGACAGCTGGAGGAGCTGCATGTTCAGCTTATTACTCTGGGAAGCTATTGTGAAAAGGCAATTTCTCTTTCTGCAAAAGCGATTTCCGCAGTTCAGAATGAAGAGATGGCCCGCCAGGTATTTGATACAGATAGAGATATTGATGCAAAGGAAAGAGAAATTGAAAATCTCTGTATGAGTCTGCTTCTGCACCAGCATCCGGTTGCAAGGGATCTGAGAGAAATCTCCGCAGCTTTGAAAATGGTTTCTGATATGGAACGTATCGGAGATCAGGCTGCTGATATTGCAGATCTTTCTTTATACATTGCAAAAAATGCCACTTCTATTCCTGAAACCATTACAAAAATGGCAGAGGATACGGTTACTATGGTGACTGAAAGCGTAGATTCTTTTGTGAAAAGTGATCTGGAGCTTTGCAGGAATGTAATCCGTAATGATGATCTGGTGGATGATGCATTTAATGAAATTAAATCAAAGCTTGCAGATATGATCTACGGAGGAAATCTGGATGCAAAAACAGGGCTGGATCTTCTTATGACAGCCAAATACTTTGAGCGTATCGGAGATCATGCTGTGAATATTGCAGAATGGGTTGAATATTCTATTACCGGAGTACACAGAAATAACGAGCATCAGAATAATTAAAAACAAAGTTCCTTATCATAACAGGGACAGGCTATATCCGCAGGCGGGAATCGCTTGCGGATATTTGAGTATATCAGATATAATGATCAGAGAGCAGTGGGATCAGATGATTTTACCTGTTTGACGATTAACAGGAAAGGGAAGTGAAAAAATTGACAAAAAAAATATTTAAGTCTACCATGCTGGTCTGCGCACTGGTTCTGGCAGTAGGGCTGGTTGCTGTCATGGGAATACTGTACAATGATTTTGACGGGCAGATGCGCGAAGAACTGTCAAAGGAAGCGCTTTATCTGGCATATGGAGTAGATCAGCAGGGAGTAGATTATCTTAAAAATATAAAGGACAAAAATGCAAGAATTACCTACATTGATCAGGATGGAACGGTTCTTTATGATAATAAGGCAGATGCCGCTGAGATGGAAAACCACAGTGACAGAAAAGAGTTCCAAAAAGCAGAGAAATATGGTGTAGGAGAATCTTCCAGATATTCGGATACACTTTCTGAGAAAACCATTTATTATGCGCAGAGGCTGAAAGACGGTACAGTTTTGAGAGTCTCCGGTACTCAGGATTCTGTGCTTGCCTTAGTTGAAAATCTTGTACTTCCTTTAGTTCTGGTTTTATTTCTGATGCTGATCTTATCCGGAATTATGGCATCAGTGATATCGAAAAGAATTGTAAAACCGGTAAATGAACTGGATCTGGAGCATCCGGAAGAGAATCAGATCTATGAGGAGCTTTCTCCGCTTTTAAGTAAGATACACAGACAGAATCGGGAAATCCAGAATCAGCTGGAGCTGGCAAAACAGCAGCAGGCAGAATTTTCGCTGATTACAGAAAATATGCAGGAAGGCCTGATCGTGATCGATAAGTATACTATGATTCTTTCTGCCAATTCCAGTGCCTGGAGTTTGTTCCGTGTGGATAAGGTGAGCCAGGGAGAAAGTGTTTACTGTCTGGATCGTGCAGAAGATTTCAGACATGCAATCGAGCAGGTACTTGGCGGGGAACATGCCGAATTGATACTGAAATTAAACGGAAGTGATATTCAGCTGATTGCCAATCCTGTGATACGCGGACAGAAAACAGAAGGTGCTGTGATTCTTCTTGTAAATGTTACAGAAAAGCTGGAGAGGGAGAATTTGCGGAGAGAATTTTCTGCCAATGTTTCTCATGAGCTGAAAACTCCTTTGACTTCTATCTCGGGATTTGCAGAGATCATGCAGGATGGTCTGGTGAGGGAGGAGGATATTCCCCAATTTGCAGGACGTATTTATAAGGAATCCCAGCGATTATTGCAGCTGGTTGAGGATGTGATTCAGATTTCCCAGCTTGACGAGGAAAAAACATCCTACACCTGGGAGCCGGTGGATGTTTATCAGGTTTGTAAGAATGCCTTTGAAAGTCTGAAGGAGAAGGCACAGAGCATGAATGTGCATCTTTATATCTGTGGGGACAGTATGAAGATGGAAGCAGTCCGGACACTTCTGGAAGAGGCAGTTTATAATGTCTGCGATAATGCCATTAAGTATAACCGAAATGATGGAAGTGTAAGCATTTTTCTGACTCAGACTGCACATGAGATACAGATTGTAGTCAAGGATACAGGAGTGGGAATTCCAAGGGAAGATCAGGATAGAGTTTTTGAGAGATTTTACAGAGTGGATAAAAGCCATTCCAAGGAGATTGGAGGTACCGGACTGGGACTTTCTATTGTGAAGCATGCGGTGGGCACGTTGAAAGGCAGTGTTATATTGCAAAGTGAAGAAGGGTGTGGAACGGAGATCTGTATGAAGTTTCCGAAGACCCATGTAGAATAAACGAAAATAATTTCGAAAATGTTTTGGGTATGCAGAGAGGGTGGTTTGTGGTAATATCGGATAAGAACAATATGAAGTAAAAGGGTGGAAGATTGCTTATGAAGAATTATAAATTGGATCTTGAGAGATATGCGGTATTGGCCAGACAGGCAACAGCGGAAGGCTGCGTTTTGCTTGAGAATGAAGGACAGGCTCTGCCTCTTAGAGAGGGCGAAAGGGTTGCTGTTTTTGGCCGCATGGCATTTCATTATTATAAAAGCGGACTCGGTTCCGGCGGTCTGGTGAATACAAGATATGTAGTGGGAATTCTGGATGCGCTGAAGGAGTGTAAAGAGATTCAACTGGATGAGAAACTGATGGGTATTTATGCAGACTGGATCAAAGAGAATCCTTATGATGAAGGTCAGGGCTGGGGGCGTGTTCCGTGGTCTCAGAAAGAGATGGAAGTTACAGAGGAAATGCTGGACTGTGCACGTAATAATGATGTTTCACTTGTTATTATAGGAAGAACTGCAGGTGAAGATCAGGATAATAATACGAAGCCGGGAAGCTATTGTCTGACTGAGACAGAGGAGGATATGATCCGCCGGGTCTGCCAGGTAAGCAAGCGAACAGTTGTAGTACTGAACGTTGGCAATATTATTGACATGAGCTGGGTGAAGAAATATCACCCACAGGCTGTCCTGTATGCATGGCAGGGTGGACAGGAAGGTGGAAATGGCGTGGCAGATGTGCTGACCGGTAAAGTCTGCGCCTGTGGTAAACTGACAGATACCATTGCACAGAGCATCGAAGATTATCCCTCTACAGAGAATTTTGGAGATCCATTTAAGAATTATTATAAAGAAGACATTTATATAGGTTACCGTTACTTTGAAACCTTTGCGAAGGACAAGGTGCTTTATCCCTTTGGATATGGATTATCCTATACAAGTTTCGGAATAAAAGCAGAGATCCTGAAGAATAGTGAAGAGGAACTTACAGTGGCAGCAGAGGTTGTCAATACCGGAGCTGTGAAGGGAAAAGAGGTAGTACAGGTTTATGCAAAAGTGCCCCAGGGTAAGCTTGGAAATCCGGCCAGAAGGCTGATCGGATTTGCGAAGACAGGGGAACTGAAGCCTGGAGAAAAGGAAGAAGTTGTTATTGTAATTCCTAAATATGACCTCACCTCTTATGATGACAGCGGCGTGACCGGTCATAAATCCTGTTATGTGTTGGAAGAAGGCACTTATGAGATTTTTGTGGGCAGCGATGTGAGAAGTGCAGAGTTTGCAGGATGTTACGAGGAGAAATTCCGTGTAGTTGAAAAACTGCAGGAGGCCTGTGCCCCGGTGGAAAAGTTCAGCAGAATGAAGGCTGTGCTGATGCCGGACGGAAGCTATCAGGCAGTGACAGAGGAAGTGCCTGTCCGTACTGTAGATCCTCAGGAGCGGAGAAAACAGAATCTTCCGGAAACTCTGGCTTACACGGGAGACAAAGGATATAAGCTGGTGGATGTGCTGGATGGCAAGGTATCTATGGAGAACTTTGTGGCACAGATCAGAGAGGAAGATCTGATCGCTATGTTCCGTGGAGAGGGAATGTGCAGTCCAAAGGTAACGCCGGGAACAGCGGCTGCATTTGGGGGTGTGACAGAGTCCATGAAAGCACTGGGAATTCCAGTGGGCTGCTGTGCAGATGGTCCCTCCGGTATTCGCATGGATTGTGGCACAAAGGCTTTTTCCCTTCCAAACGGAACTGCACTGGGATGTACTTTTAATACAGAGCTTGTAAGTGACTTATATGAGATGACGGGGAAGGAACTGCGTCTGAATAAGATCGATTCTCTTCTGGGTCCTGGTATGAATATTCACAGAAATCCGCTGAACGGACGAAATTTTGAGTATATTTCGGAGGATCCCCTTCTGACAGGAAGGATTTGCGCAGCGCAGGTGAAGGCAATGGCCAAATCCGGAATTGGCAGCACCATCAAGCATTTCTGCGGCAATAATCAGGAAGTAGGAAGAAGTACTTCAGATTCTGTAATGTCTGAGAGATGCCTCCGGGAAATTTACCTGAAGGGCTTTGAGATGGCAGTGAGGGAAGGTGGTGCCCGTTCTGTTATGACTACCTATGGAAGCGTAAATGGACTTTGGACTGCGGGAAGCTATGATCTGTGTACAACGATCCTTCGTAAAGAGTGGGGATTTGAAGGAATTGTTATGACTGACTGGTGGGCAAAATCCAACTACGAAGGTCATCAGGCAGAAGTGCAGGTAAAGGCTCCCATGGTAGCAGCCCAGAATGATATTTATATGGTAGTAAGTGATGCCAAAGCAAATCCGGAGAAAGATGATGTGGAAGAAATGCTTCATGCAGGAAAACTGACACTGGGAGAACTGCAGAGAAATGGGGCTAATATTCTGGGATTCCTGTTAAAAAGCCCCTCTATTCTTCTTTTGACAGACAGAATCTGTGCAGAAGAGCTGGAAGCTATGAATACAAAGGAAGCAGATGATGTGGATGCCGGTGATCTGATCGCCATTACCAGTGATCCTGAAACACAGGAGATGGTGGTGGATGGCAGTCTTCTTCATCCTGCAAAGGGAAATACTGATATTTTGGCAGTGACCAATGATTATATGGGAGAATTCACTGTGAAATTTGTATTGAGATCAGAGCTTGGTGAACTGGCGCAGCTTCCAATTTCTGTATTTATGGATAATATTCATAAAATGACAGTTTCTGTCCAGGGAACAAATGGAAAATGGGTAGAGGAAAGCCGGCCTTTTGACATGTCTTTTGGACACAATCACTATATTAAATTGTACTATGGAGCAGATAATCTGGAAATAAAAGAAATTTTATTCATCCCAAATAGGTAAGACCAATTACCGGAAAACTTGCAATCCACTTTAATTTGTGGCATAATTATACCAATGCTCAGGACCCGTTAGAAGATCATGGGATGCATGATATTTTCAGAGTGCGGAACGGCTGTTCAGAGAAGAGTGACAATTGACGGAATTAGAACAGTATGATGAGGAAAAGGGTATATGTCTGGTTTTACAAAAGAGATAATTGCAAAGACTTTTACGGAAATATTGGACGAGAAACCGATGTCCAAGGTTACAGTCAGGGATATTGTGGAGCGGTGTGGAGTGAACCGGAATACGTTTTATTATCATTTCCGTGATATTCCGGATGTAGTAGAGTTTATTTTGAAAAAGAAATGGGACGAAATCCAGGAAGCACCTCAGGAAAAAAACTCTATTCTGGAATGTATGGAGGAAATGGTGTCTTTGGTCAGAGATAACCGTAAGCTGATGCTGAATGTATATAAATCGGTGAAGCGGGACACCTTTTTGATTTATATGAATGATGTTATCCTATATATTATCACGGAGTACTTTAAAAAGAACAGAAATAAATTTCAGCTGGAGGAAAATGAAATCCAGATACTGGTCAGGTATTATAAATGCCTTTTTGTGGGAATATTGATAGAATGGCTGGATCATGGATTGAAAGAGGATCTGGGGACAGAAATGCGCCAGGCTGCTGAAGTGATGGAGAAGCACCGGGAACTGCATACAGTTATGAATGGATTTTAACTTAGACAAAATAAAGCTCATGTCTGATTTTTGGACAGGAGCTTTTTTTTGTCTATTTATTGTTAATTTTATCACAGCTATAATAACAGACATAAAAGGAATGGCTGTAAAATAATATGGAAGGGGGAGAGAAAGATGGATGCATTGAAACAGTTAAAGCTGGCAAAAAACGGATATATTGTTATGTCAATTTTATTTATGATCCTGGGGATTTGTTTGATCATCTGGCCTGATTGTTCTATGGCAGTATTCTGTACAGCGGTGGGAATCATGCTTATAGCATATGGCTGTATCAAAATCATAGGATACTTTTCCAGGGATTTTTACTGTCTGGCATTTCAGTTTGATCTTGCATTCGGAGTGCTGCTGGCAGCTGTGGGTGTGATCATTATTGTACGGAGAAATCTGGTGGTGAACCTGATCTTTGGAATCTTTGGGGTTCTCATACTTGCGGATGCGCTTTTCAAAATCCAGATGTCCATAGATGCCAAGAAATTCGGATTAAGTCTCTGGTGGAGAATCTTACTGATGGCGATTCTCACTGGTGTTCTGGGAGTATTACTTCTGATCAGGCCTTTTGAGGCTGCAGAGGTTATGATGATCCTGGTGGGAGTTTCTGTTCTGTTTGAGGGAATCCTGAATCTGTGTGTTGTTATTTATACAGTGAAAATCATTAAAAATCAGAGACAGGATATCATAGATATGGACGAGTATTAAATAAATACTACAAATACTACATTACAACAAGGAGGAGTAATATTATGAATATTATGGATAAAGCAAAACAGGCGGCCCTGATCGCTGCCGTTAAAACAGGATTAGGTTATCTTGAGAAGGATCCTGAAGTAAATATACCCAAATTAATGGAGCTGATTGATAAGGTTGTTCCGGATGGCTGGTATGAAAGCCAGAGAAACGCGATCAGAAATGCAATCCAGGATAAAAATAGTAACTGGTACAAATTGATCCTGAGAATCTATGAACTGGATCCGGGTGTACGTGAGTCATTTTTCACCAACTTTATCATTAATGCAAGCCTGAAGGGCAGTGCCATTCAGGAAGAGGTATCTGAGAAAAATAACTGTAATGTACCATGGGCGATTCTGTTGGATCCTACCAGTGCCTGTAATCTGCACTGCACAGGATGCTGGGCAGCAGAATATGGACATAAGTTGAATCTTGATTTTGACACCATCTGTTCTATTGTAGAGCAGGGCAGAAAGCTTGGTACATACATGTATATTTATACAGGCGGTGAACCTTTGGTCCGCAAAAAAGACCTGATTCGTATCTGTGAGAAATATCCGGACTGTGAGTTCCTTTCCTTTACAAACGGAACTTTGATCGATGAGGAATTCTGCCAGGAAATGCTCCGTGTAAAGAACTTTGTTCCGGCAATCAGTCTGGAAGGTTCTGAGGAAGCAAATGATGGACGCCGTGGAGAGGGAGTATATGCCAAGGTTATGCATGCTATGGAATTGCTGAAGGCTCACAAGCTTCCCTTTGGTATTTCTACATGCTATACCTCTGCCAATGTGGACAGTGTAAGCAGTGAGGAATATTTTGATAAAATTATTGACTGTGGGGCTCTGTTTGTATGGTTCTTCCATTATATGCCAACCGGAAACGATGCAGTAGTAGAGCTGATGCCAAATCCACAGCAGCGTGAGAAAATGTATCATCAGATCCGTAAATTCCGTCAGACCAAGTCTATTTTCAGTATGGATTTCCAGAATGATGCAGAATATGTAGGTGGATGTATTGCTGGTGGAAGACGTTATCTCCATATCAATGCAAACGGTGACGTAGACCCTTGCGTATTTATCCATTATTCCAATTCCAACATTTATGATAACACACTGCTGGAAGCACTGAAGAGCCCGATCTTTATGGCATATCATGACGGTCAGCCCTTCAATGAAAATATGCTTCGTCCGTGTCCGATGCTGGAGAATCCGAAGCTGCTCCGCCAGATGGTAGAGAAGTCCGGCGCTAAATCAACAGACCTTCAGTCTCCGGAAACAGCAGAACATCTCTGCGCAAAGTGTGATGCCTATGCAGAGCATTGGGCTCCGAAGGCAGAGGAGTTATTTCATACCAAATAAGAGTAAAAAGTAACTTTCATATATAAAAATGTTAACTCAAATTTAGCTAAATAGTCAGAAAGAGTCTTTTGTTCGGTTGTTGCAGGCCGGACAGAAGACTCTTTCTGCATTGAACGGAGGAGATGAGATGCTACGCCGGATACTGCTGAAGCTGGGATAAATGTGAAAAATAACTTGTCTGGAAGAACAATAAGTATTAAAGTTATATAATTGAGAGTGTACTGTGAGCGAATGAGTGACTTATCATATTGGCAGGAGGAATAAAATGTTAAAGACATTTTTGGTAGAGGATGAAGTGGTGATCAGAGAGATGATCAAAAAGATGATTCCCTGGGAGCAGTACGGGTTTGAATTAGCTGGGGAAGCGGCAGATGGAGAGATGGCTTTGCCGCTAATTTTGAAGAGTAAGCCGGATCTTCTGATCACAGATATTAAGATGCCGTTTATGGATGGTCTGACTCTTTGCAGATTAGTGAAGAAAGAGCTTCCGGATATCCGGATCGTTATACTTAGCGGGTATGATGATTTTAATTATGCAAAACAGGCTATCAGCATAGGGGTAGAAGACTATCTTCTGAAACCTATCACGAAAAATGCTTTTATAGAACGGCTGGAAGAAATACATAATCGTTATGAACATGAGAAGACACAGAGGGAATACTATGAGAAATTTCGCCTGGAAATGCAGGAATATGAGAAAAATGCCAGCAGGGACTTTTTTGAGACTCTTGTCCGGGCAGATTCTGACCTGGCAGAGCTTTACAGGAGAGCAGATAAGCTAAATCTGGACATTGTAGCAGAAGCATATAATATTTTGATTTTTACTCCGGATACTTCAGAGGGAAACTATAATTCCTATGAAGAATGTTCTGACTGGGAAGCAGAGGTGCAGGATAAAATTAATACTTATTTCCTAAATCATCCGGTGGCAATTCTTTTTAGGCATCAGGTATTCAGCTATGCGATCCTGGTCAAAGGACAGAAAGATACAATAGAGAAAAACACAGAGGAATGTGTGAAAGCAATACAGGATATTATGGATCAGACAGAGGAAAGGACAGACTGGTTTATTGCAGTGGGAAAATCGGCAGATCGTCTGAGCATGCTTGGACACAGCTATCGTACAGCTGTCAGAGCCAATTCCTTCCGTTATCTGTATGATGGACATATTCTGGATTATCAGTCACTGGAAGCTCAAAAGGAAAATCCATCCGATTCACGCAGAGAGGATTCTGTACAATTAAGGAATGTGAATATCAATGCCCTGAATCCGGCAATTCTCCAGAAGTTTTTGAGCAGTGGACTGGCAGAAGAAGTGGATGATTTTATCAGGGATTATTTCAATGCAATTGGTCAGGAACCGATGGGTTCTTTGGTTTTCCGCAATTATGTGGTGCTGAATGTCCGGTTTTCTGTATTGTCCTTCCTGAAAAAGCTGGGCTGTGATGACAGTGAAATATCCGGGCAAGAGATGGAAAATATTATGGATGAGACTGGAAAAACTATAGAAGCAGCAGTGGCTTACTGTGGAAAGATACTGAAAAAGGCTATTGCACTCCGAGATGAAAATGCGGGAGATCAGAATCGCAGTGTATTAAAACTGGCTGTTGATTTTATTGACCATAATTATATGGATGAGGAAATTTCACTGAATAAGGCTGCACATGTGGCAAATGTCAGTGCCAATCATTTCAGTGCCCTGTTCAGTCAGAATATGGGACAGACTTTTACAGAATATCTTACAGATCTCCGGATGAGTAAGGCAAAAGAACTCTTGCGTTGTACAGCTATGCGTTCCAGTGAGATTGCAGGAGAGGTGGGATATAAGGATGCCCATTATTTCAGTTATCTGTTCAAGAAAACCCAGGGAATGACTCCCAGCGAATACCGTAAAATGAGAGGAGAGGCCTGACCTATGTCTAAGCATAAAAAAGGGCCGGAGAAAAAGAAAGCAGAACCTGGAAAACTGGAGTTTAAAATGAGATGGATGCTTTTCAGCACTATGATCCCTATGGCAGTTCTGATCATAGTGCTGCTTGCTTTTTTCTGGCAGTATACCAATGAATATAATAAATTATCCAATAATCTGGCTGTAAGCAGTGAGTACAATGCCAACTATAAAAACTCAAGTAATGATATGAGTTTTAAGGCGGAAGTAGATATGGACATCTACTATGTGACGATCGGACGTAAAGGGAAAGATGATCTTCCGGTGAAGCAGGTGAATAAAGCGATTGAAACGGTGGAACGACTGAAAACCACAACTACAAAGGAGGAAAGTCTTCATTCCCTGAAATATCTCACCAATTATCTGGAAAATCTGAAAACCCGAATGAATCAGCTGCTGGAGATCCGGGATTACCAGAAACGTCAGGAATTTATGGAAAATAATACGGTGATCCTGACTACGTTGTTTGAAAAGGAAATGCAGAACTATATTTATCAGGAGGCCACTCAGCTGGTGCAGGTGGAGTCTCAGCTGGCAGGAAATGTACGTCTGACCTTGATGGCAATGTGTGGGGTACTTCTGGTTACCATGTTATTGCTTTTTAATCGCTCTTTCCGGTTGACCTATAGTATTACGAAGCCAATTTCTGAGATCCTTCATAACATTAAAAAGGTTGGAAAAGGGGAGTACAAGAATATTGCTCCGGTAATTGCGGACTGCATTGAGATCCAGGAGTTGGATGAAGGAACGCGAAAGATGGCAGGAAGGATCGAAGGCCTGCTGGAAAATGTGCGAAAAGAACAGGATGCCCAGCATCTTACAGAGCTGCAGCTGCTTCAGGCGCAGGTCAATCCCCATTTTCTCTACAATACGCTGGATACCATTGTCTGGCTGGTAGAAGGAGGCATGGAGCAGGATGCGGTGGATATGATCACCAGCCTTTCGGTTTTTTTCCGTACTTCCTTGTCAAAGGGAAAAGATATTATTTCGCTGGCTGAGGAGGAACGCCATACGTTGAGTTACCTGGAGATCCAGCAGTCCAGATACAGGGATATTATGGAATTTGAAATCAGAATTCCCAAAGAACTGGAAGGAGTCATGGTACCTAAACTGACCCTTCAGCCGCTGGCAGAAAATGCACTTTATCACGGAATCAAAAATAAGAGAGGTAAGGGTAAAATCCTCATTGAGGGATTTGATCTGGGTGAAGATATGATGCTCAGAGTTACTGATAACGGGCAGGGAATGACACCGGAGCGATTGAAAGAGATTCAGGATGCTATCTGTACAGGAGAACGGGCCGGATTTGGACTGGCAGCAGTATCTGAACGAATTGCACTATATTATGGGGCCGGATATGGACTTCGAATCTCATCTATAGAAGGAGAGGGAACTGTGATAGAAGTGTATCTGGCAAAACAGATAAAAGAAAAATAAATCCCATTTATATTTTATGCACTATGCATAGTAAAATAATTAACCTCTATCATAAAAAAACAAACTTTGTATAAACTGTGAACAAAATATGATAGAAGAACAAACTTTTTGAAGAAGATAATCTATGGAATATTTTATGGATTTTACTATAATAAAAACATCTTAAATGAATCGGGAGGATTTACAAAATGAAGAAAAAAATCGTGTCAGCTTTATTAACAGCAACTATGGTATGCGGTATGTGTGTAGTTCCTACAGTGGGGGTAGCAGCAGCGGACGACACAATCACAGTTGGTTTTTCACAGGTAGGTGCAGAATCTGACTGGCGTACAGCAAATACAGAATCCATGAAATCCACATTCAGCGAAGAGAACGGATACAACTTAATCTTCGACGATGCACAGCAGAAACAGGAAAACCAGTTAACAGCAATCCGTAACTTCATCCAGCAGGAAGTTGACTATATTGTACTTGCTCCTGTAACAGAGACAGGTTGGGATACAGTTCTCCAGGAAGCAAAAGATGCAGGAATCCCAGTAATCATCGTAGACCGTATGGTTGATGTATCTGATGACAGCCTTTACACAGCATGGGTTGGCTCAAACTTCAAACTTGAAGGTCAGAAAGCTATGGCATGGCTGGATGCATATCTGGAAGCAAAGGGACGTGGAGATGAAGAAATAAATCTTGTTGATATCCAGGGAACC
The DNA here is from genome assembly GCF_052064155.1 of Blautia sp. HCP3S3_C12. Taxonomy (NCBI): domain Bacteria; kingdom Bacillati; phylum Bacillota; class Clostridia; order Lachnospirales; family Lachnospiraceae; genus Blautia; species Blautia sp. HCP3S3_C12. The sequence goes on from NZ_JBQHWC010000002.1 coordinate 182,318, forward strand.
ATCGGTGCATCTGCTCAGATCGGACGTACACAGGGATTTGACGATGCAGTAGAGGCTCATGACAACTGGACAACACTTGCACAGCAGTCAGGTGAATTTACACAGGCCAAAGGTCAGGAAGTTATGGAATCTATCCTGAAACAGAGCGGTGATGACATTGATGTTGTTTACTGTGAGAATGATAACGAAGCATTTGGTGCAATTGATGCCATCGAAGCAGCTGGTTATGAAGTTGGTGGAGAAGAAGGACAGATCCTTGTAATGTCCTTCGATACAACAAACGCTGGTCTTACAGATACATTAAGCGGAAAGATCACACTGGATACAGAGTGTAACCCATTACACGGACCACGTGTACAGGAAATCATTGAGAAACTTGAAGCTGGCGAAGAGGTTGACAAACAGGCTTATGTAGATGAAGAAATGTTTGCAGCTGATGATACAGTTACATCTATCAAAGTTGATGACGCTGACTATGAAGTAACAACTATTACACAGGACATCATTGATGGACGTGCATACTAATTATTAGTGTAAATCCGGAGCGTGGTTCATAATTCGGAGAAACCCGGGTTGCGGACCACGCTACATTTATGCCATGAATTAACCCGCTTTGCTGAAAAAAATTCAGCGATGAGGGGTAAAAACCAGTATAGAAAGCAGGTGGAAAGATTATGGAACAAAATGTAGTATTGGAGATGCGCGATATTTCCAAAAATTTCACTGGCGTTCGTGCCCTTTCCCATGTGGACTTTACCCTTCGTAAAGGTGAGATCCACGCACTGATGGGTGAGAACGGTGCAGGTAAATCAACACTGATCAAGGTGCTGACCGGTGTTCACGAATTTGAAAGCGGTTCTATTCATATGGCCGGAAACAGCAATGCAATTGTAAATCATTCTCCGCAGGAGGCACAGGCAAACGGTATCAGTACAGTGTACCAGGAAGTAAACCTCTGCCCGAATCTGACTGTAGCCGAGAACTTATTTATCGGAAGAGAACCACGAAAATTCGGAATGATTGATTGGAAGCAGATGAATGAGCGCTCAGGAAAACTTCTTGAGAGCCTGGACATTCATGTGCCGCCAACACAGATGCTGGAGGAGTGCTCTATTGCTATCCAGCAGATGATCGCAATTGCACGTGCAGTTGATATGAAATGTCGTGTACTGATTCTGGATGAGCCAACTTCCTCACTGGATGACGATGAAGTTGAGAAGCTGTTTGTACTTATGAGAAGACTTCGTGATGAAGGAGTAGGTATTATCTTTGTCACCCATTTCCTTGAACAGGTATATGCAGTCTGCGACAGGATCACAGTTCTTCGTAACGGCGAACTGGTAGGAGAATATGAGACAAAGGATCTTCCGAGAGTTATGCTGGTTGCCAAGATGATGGGTAAAGATTTTGATGATCTTGCTGATATTAAAAGCGAGCACAAAGATAAGAAACAGGGAAAACCTGAACCTGTTATTGAAGCAAAAGGAATTTCCCATAAAGGAACCATTAAACCCTTCGACATTACTATTAACAAGGGAGAAGTTATTGGTCTTACAGGACTTCTTGGTTCCGGACGTTCTGAACTGGTTCGTGCAATCTATGGTGCAGATAAGGCTGAGACAGGAACCCTTAAGGTAAAGGGAAAAGAAGCAAAGATCAACAGTCCTCTGGATGCCATGAAACTTGGTATGGCATATCTTCCGGAAGACAGAAAAGCAGAAGGTATCATTGCAGATCTTTCTGTAAGAGAAAATATTATTATAGCGCTCCAGGCTAAACGGGGTATGTTCCATCCGTTAAGCAGAAAAGAAATGGATGAAGCAGCCGATAAGTATATTAAATTACTGCAGATCAAGACTGCAAGCCGTGAAACACCGATCAAGAGTCTGTCAGGCGGCAACCAGCAGAAGGTTATCCTTGGAAGATGGCTTCTGACAAATCCGGATTATCTGATTCTGGATGAGCCCACCAGAGGTATTGATATCGGTACAAAGACTGAAATCCAGAAACTGGTTCTTGATCTTGCAGATCAGGGAATGGCAGTTACATTTATCTCCTCAGAGGTTGAGGAAATGCTCCGTACCTGTTCCCGTATGGCAGTTCTTCGTGACGGTCAGAAGGTAGGCGAGCTGGAAGAGAATGAACTTTCCCAGAGCGGAGTTATGAAAGCTATTGCCGGAGGTGACGATAAATAATGAATAAGAGTAAATTAAAGAAAATAACAAGTGCGCGTCTGTTTCTTCCTATCGTGTGTCTCATCGCCGTACTTTTGCTCAATGTGATCAAGACACCGGACTTCTTTAATGTATCTATCCGAAACGGCGTACTTTACGGTTATATCATTGACGTTATCAATCGTGCTTCAGAGCTGGTTATCCTTGCAATCGGTATGACACTGGTAACAGCGGCATCCGGTGGACAGGATATCAGTGTTGGTGCGATCATGGCTGTAGCAGCTGCAGTTTGCTGCCAGATTCTTTCCGGCGGACAGGTTTCTGTAAATGAGTATCAGAATTCTATTATTATTGCAGTGATTGCAGCACTTCTTGCATCTGCATTATGTGGTGCATTCAATGGATTTCTGGTAGCTAAGCTGAATATTCAGCCGATGGTTGCAACTCTGATCCTTTATACAGCCGGACGTGGTATTGCACAGCTTGTAACAAATGGACAGATTACTTATATTCGTGTGGATTCTTTCAAGATGGCAGGTGGTTACATTGGAAAGTGTCCAATCCCAACTCCTATTTTCTTTGCGATCATCACAGTTTTAATTGTTTACCTGATCCTGAAGAAAACAGCACTTGGTCTTTACATCGAAAGTGTTGGTATTAATGGAAAGGCAGCCCGCCTTGTTGGATTAAATTCCACAATGATCAAATTCCTTACTTATGTCATTTGCGGCGTGCTGGCTGGTATTGCCGGAATCGTGGCATCCAGCCGTATCTATTCCGCAGATGCAAACAACATTGGTCTTAACCTGGAAATGGATGCTATCCTTGCAGTAGCACTTGGCGGAAACTTCCTTGGCGGTGGTAAATTCAGTCTGATCGGTTCCGTAATTGGTGCTTATACCATTCAGGCTCTGACCACAACACTCTATGCAATGAACGTAAAGGCTGACCAGCTTCCTGTTTATAAGGCAATCGTGGTAGTCATTATCGTTACTCTGCAGAGTGATGTATTTAAAAAATATATTGCCGGCTTAAAAGCTAAAAAGAGTGTGGCAGCAGAAGGAGGTCAGAAGTAATGAAAGCAAATGGAATGCAGAAAAAGAAAATGACAGGAAACGGCTTCCTGCTTCTGATAACAATCGCTTTATTTGCAGTAATGTATATTGCAGGTATGATCATCTTTGCTGACAAAGGTTTTGCAAAACCGCAGATGTTTCTGAATCTGTTTGTATCTAATGCAGGACTTCTGGTTATTGCATGCGGACTTACCATTGTAATGATCACCGGCGGTATTGATATTTCCGTAGGTTCTGTAACAGCTCTTGTTTGTATGGTTCTTGCAGATCTGATGGAAAACAAGGGTGTAAATACATATGTAGCAGTTTTAGTTGCACTGCTTATTGGTGTTGCTTTTGGCGTTGTGCAGGGATTTCTGGTAGCATATCTGGATATCCAGCCATTTATCGTAACCCTGGCAGGTATGTTCTTTGGACGTGGTATGACAGCTATTATCAGCACAGATATGATTTCCATTAAGAATGAGTTATTCCTGAAATGGGCAAACTTCCGTTTCTATATGCCTTTTGGTTCTACCAATAAGAAAGGAAAATTCATTCCGGCTTATATTCCTCCTACAGTAGTGATCGCAGTGATCGTTGTTATTATCATTGCAGTCCTTCTGAAATACCGTAAATTCGGACGTAAGCTGTATGCCATCGGTGGCAACCGCCAGAGTGCATTAATGATGGGACTGAATGTTAAGAGAACAATGTTCCAGGCCTATGTGCTGGATGGGTTCCTTGCAGGTCTTGGAGGATTTCTGTTCTGCTTAAACAGTTGCGCAGGTTTCGTTGAGCAGGCGAAGGGCCTTGAGATGGATGCTATCTCTTCAGCGGTTATCGGTGGTACGCTTCTTTCTGGTGGTGTTGGTACACCGATCGGTACTTTGTTTGGTGTATTGATCAAAGGTACCATTTCCAGTCTGATCACTACACAGGGTACATTATCAAGCTGGTGGGTAAGAATTATTCTTTCACTGTTGCTGTGTTTCTTTATTGTGATTCAGTCAGTGATTGCTTCTATGAAGAAGAAAGCGAAATAAGTGATTGTATTATGAAACAAGCTGGGACTTTTGGGAGTCTTGGCTTGTTTTTTGTAAAAATACTTTATTTGTTTATAACTGTGAATTAAGATGGTTTACTTGCCACGGGGAGAGTTTTATTTTATACTTTACACAATGGAAGTTATGTGAGAAATATGGCTTTACTAATGGTTGGATATGTAGTACAATCGTAACTTATTATGCGTTTATTTTAGGAGGATTATTATACAATGTGGATTGCAGATGGATGGAAAGATTATGAGGTGATTGATACTTCCTGTGGGGAGAAGCTGGAGCGTTGGGGGGATTATCTTCTGGTGCGTCCGGATCCGCAGGTTATCTGGGATACGCCCAAGGTGAATAAGGGCTGGAAGCATATGAACGGGCATTATCACAGAAGTAAGAAGGGCGGCGGTGAATGGGAGTTTTTTGATCTGCCGGAGCAGTGGGAGATTCATTATAAGGATCTGACCTTTCATTTAAAACCCTTTAGTTTTAAGCATACCGGGCTTTTTCCGGAGCAGGCTACGAACTGGGACTGGTTTGGCAATAAGATCCGTCATGCGGGACGTCCGGTGAAGGTTCTGAATCTTTTTGCCTATACAGGTGGTGCCACTCTGGCAGCAGCAGCAGCGGGAGCTTCTGTTACTCATGTGGATGCTTCTAAGGGTATGGTTACCTGGGCGAAGGAGAATGCAGTAGCATCCGGCCTTGGAAATGCACCGATACGCTGGCTGGTAGATGACTGTGTGAAGTTTGTGGAGCGTGAGATCCGCAGAGGGAATCAATATGATGCGATCATTATGGATCCCCCTTCTTATGGACGTGGACCGAAGGGGGAAATCTGGAAGATCGAGGATTGTATTCATGATCTGATCAAGCTGTGTACAAAGATTCTCAGTGATGAGCCCCTGTTTTTCCTGATCAATTCCTATACAACAGGTCTGGCACCGGCAGTTCTTACTTATATGTTGTCTACTGAATTGAAGAAGTTCGGCGGACATGTGGATTCTCAGGAAATCGGGCTTCCGGTAAGCTCTAATGGACTGGTTCTGCCTTGCGGTGCTTCTGGAAGATGGGAAGCTTAATTATGAAGGAACTTAATTTAAAACATGAAGCCAAGCGTTACGGCTGTGCAGTTCTGGCTGCAACGATTATGGCGTTGAATATTAAGACATTTGTTCGTGCAGGCGGTCTTTTTCCGGGAGGATTTACAGGACTTACTCTGCTGCTCCAGAATATTTTTCAGACATTTATGGGGATTGCAGTTCCGTATACGCTGATTAATGTACTGCTGAACTCTATTCCTGTATTTATCGGTCTGAAATTTATCGGAAGGAAATTTACCATCAGTTCTGTCTGTGTGATCGTGCTTTCCGGTCTGCTTACGGATATTATTCCCAGTCAGCCGATCACTTATGATACATTGCTGATCAGTATCTTTGGCGGTCTGATTAATGGATTTTGTATCAGTCTCTGCCTGATCGGTAATACAAGTACAGGTGGAACTGACTTTATTGCAATTTATTTTTCTGAGAAGAGCGGCAGGGATATCTGGAATTATATTCTGTGTGGAAATGCAGTGATTCTGACTGTGGCAGGTTTACTTTTTGGATGGGACAGGGCACTTTACTCTATTATCTTTCAGTTTACCTCTACTCAGGTGATTCAGATGCTGCATCAGAGATATAAGAAGCATACGCTGTTTATTATCACGAAGGAGCCGTATCAGATTTATGAGGAGATTTTCAAACTTACCAACCATACGGCAACACGTTTTGAAGGTACCGGATGTTACACAGACGAGAAGACCAGTATGATCTATTCTGTAGTCTCTACAGAAGAAGCGAAATATCTGGTAAAAAAGGTACATGAGATTGATCCGAAGGCTTTTGTAAATATTATCAAAACTGATTACATAAACGGAAGATTTTACCAGAAAACAGACTATTAATTACTTGTATTCCCTTCCTGTGAGCGTATAATATAAGATACAAGGAATTCTGTTCGTTCACGGGACTTTTGATTGAACGAACAGTAACCGGCACACAAGGAGGGCGATGTATATGGGTAATGCAGCAGAAAGCACACTTCCTCACGGCAATACCTCAGGCTATGACCGCAAAGCCTGCAGGACATGTGCCTGTTCCACCTGTTATGAGCAGGAGTTCTGCGACAGATGCAGCTCCTGTCAGAACCAGTCACGGAAATTAGACAGGTGCAATGCCTATGAGGGAGCATATAACTATTAACCTCAACACAATTAAGAAGCTGCCGCACATCCTGAGATGGACGGCAAACTGGACGAAGCCGCTGTGGGATATACAGCGGCTTTTGTGATTTATAACGTTTCCTTGAATTTACAGATTTGTAAAATATATCTGTTATAATAAATATATTCTATTATTATAAATTTTTCGGCATATGTTTTGGCTTATTGCTATTTTATAAAGAAACAGACATTCACAGAAGGAGAAAAGATATGATCGTATATCACTATTGTAGCTTGGATTCATTTAATTCTATTTTGAAACATCGCTCTCTTCGTCTGACAAATATTTTGAAATCCAATGATTCCATGGAGATCAGCTGGATCTGTCGATATTATGAAGCGGAATTTAAAAAAGCATATAAAAATACTTCGGATTTGTTCAAAGCCTGTATTTCACCGGAGAGATTCAGGGGTTATGTGAAGTTGTTTGCAGATGAATTTTTCGATGAAAATTATGCGGATTTCAGATATTATGTAACCTGTTTTTCCTATCAGAATGATCTGCTCAGCCAGTGGCGCGGGTACGCAGATGACGGACGGGGAGCTGCCATTGGATTTGATCTGGATGTGCTGAAGGAGATTACCACAGTCTCACCGGAGATTTCGAAGCCATCCATTGTGTCATTACATAAGATCAGTTATTCTGAGGCAGAGCAGCGGGAGGTTGTGCATCAGATCGTGAAGGAACTGATTGCTGAAATTGAGGAAATGCTGCAGAAAGAAAGGGAATATTCGGAAAATGCTAAGAACTCCCAGGACTGTAAAATAGAATTGCTTGATAATGTTATGAGCTGTTTTGAGAGAAAATTTATGGAATTATTTCAGGAATCAGTTTATATGAAGAATCCTTTTTTCAGAGAAGAAAGTGAAATCCGCTTATGTGAGTTTTCTCCTAAGCAATTTCTCATGGGAAGAGAGGTTAAGCTTTCCCAGGGAGCCCGCCTGCACAATTATTCTTATTATGTCAGGGAAAATCAGCTCATATCCTATGTGGATTTTGACTTTTCAGATTGCTTTGAAAAGCTGATCAGAGAGGTTGTTATAGGGCCGAAATGCCTGATGTCACAGCGGGATATGGAGTTTTATCTGGCTACACTGGGCCTTTCGGATTGTCAGGTAAATAAATCACAGGGAACCTATCGTTAAAGTATCATACATCAGGGAAAGGCAGATGACAAATATGAAGGAAAAATTATTTTTCAGGAAGCTGGCAGTATTTCTTATGCTCACATTATTTCTGGCGGCGGGAACTTTTATGAGTACAGCCTCCGTACAGGCAGCAGCCTACGTCAAACAGAATGAAACCTCTGTCAGCATTACATCTAAGAAAACCGGATGGCAGAAAATAGGCGGAGACTACTATTTTTACAATTCCAAAGGCCGTCTCGTCTGCGGTTCTTTTAAATACAAGGGATATTATTACTATAGCAATTCTAATGGCAAACGGTTCACCGGATGGATGAAGCGTTCCGGTAACAAATATTATTATAACCGTAAAAACGGAGCTATGTTCCGCAATCGCTGGGCGACGGGTGATAAATATACTTACTATTTCAATAAATCCGGTGTAGCAATCGCCGGCCAGTGGCTTACTCAAAATGGAAAAAAATACTATTTCCTCAGCAATTCCACCATGGCAAAGGGATGGCAGAAGATAGGCAAATATTATTACTATTTCAGCAAGAAAACAGGAGTGATGGCAAAGAATACCTGGGTAGGAAAATATTATGTCAATGCGAAGGGGCAACGTGTAAAATCTTCAGATGCAAAGCCAACAGTCAGTCAGAGCGGAAACACCTATACATATAAAAGCAGCACCCTGAATATTAAGCTGGAGCGTAAATCTGTCCACGGTATTTCTTACTGGGCTGCGCATATAAAAACTGCCAGTCCCAAACAGCTGAGATCTGCACTTTCCAACGGAACCTACGGTGGGGAACGCCAGACTACTTCCTCAGCAGTATCCTCCAATGGCGGAATCATCGGGGTAAACGGCAGTGCTTTTGACTATGGTACAGGAAAACCTTCTCCTCTTGGCATGTGCATCAAAAATGGGATTCTCTACGGTGATTACATGACCAGTTATTCTGTTATGGCAGTCAAAAATAACGGAACGATCTATACCCCTGCCCAGGGCCTTATGGGAAAAGATCTGCTGGCAGCAGGTGTAAAAGATACCTATAACTTCGGACCGATCCTGATTAAGGATGGCGCAGCACAGCTGCCCTGGGCAGAAACAGAGAAATATTATCCCCGTACAGCAGTAGGGATGGTAAAGCCCAATGACTATGTACTCCTTGTAACAGACACTGGAAATTACTCAGGACTGAATCACTGGGATATGGTCAATATTTTTAAATCCTATGGCTGTACTTATGCTTACAACCTGGATGGCGGCGGTTCTGCGACCCTGTACTTTAATGGAAAAGTAATGAACAGGCTGATTGGAAATACCCAGCGCCCCTGCGCAGATTTTCTTTACTTTACCCGATGATCCGTTCGGACATCTTAGAAGTGCTAATGTGTTGTTTTTGTTGGTACATGGTGCTATTATAATCATAGCTGATAAAACTCTGGTTTCGGCAAAATGATTCAATACAGTCCGCGATGGGAGGGGATAACAATAATCGTTTTAGAAGAAATACTAATGGCAAACGGATTAACCGTGTTAATGATGTGGTTCCTTTTGCTTTGCAGACGAAAGAACAGAGAGAGTCTTCACGTAGGTGATAAAATATATGATGGAATGGCAATCGTAAATTTACTGGGTGCATTGTCTGAGACAATTGCTTTTCTAGTAGATGGAAAACAATTTATTGGCAGCAGACAAATAAATTATGTCTCTAATAGTATATGCTTTATAGGTACAGTTAGTATAGGGCTTCTTTGGTGTCTGTATGTTGAATTGCGCATTTATCGAAATTATAAGAGGATATTCAAAAAAGCAAGATTTGTGATGTTTCCGTGGGTTGTAGAAGTAATTATGGTTTTATGTAATCTGCTTGGAACAGGGATTATGTTTAAAATATCTGAGGGAAATATATATCAGAGAGCAGCAGGCGCAATAGTAGGATATATTTCGCTTATAATATACTTTGCATACAGTATATACCTAGTGCATCAATCCAAGAAACAAGGGATGAATCTGAATTTTTTCCCTGTGATATATTTCGTTGGTCCTTGTTTTGCAGGAGTGCTTATCCAGTTTCTCTTTTATGGAATCACATCGTCATGGGTATTGGTTGCGGTTGCATTGATATTTGTGCAGATGCAGTCATATGCAGAGAATTTATATATGGATGAGCTTTCCGGATTATATAATCGAAGATATCTTAATGCAGTACTTACTGAAAGGAAAATTACAATCGGGAAATCATTATATGGAATCATGATGGATGTCAACGACTTTAAGTATCTCAATGACAATTTTGGTCATAGTATGGGAGATAAGGCTATCTGTACGCTGGGAAACATACTTTTAAGATCTATACCAGATGGTGGTATAGCAATTCGATATGCGGGAGATGAGTTTATTGTGTTGCTGTCGGGGGTTGATACAGAGCGTGTCTTAGCAACAATGGATGAGATCAATCACAATCTATCCCAGTTTAATGAATCCAAGATAGAACCATTTACTCTAAGTGTATCCATGGGATACGCAGAATTTGGAGCAGGAGATGATACAGAAGCTTTTCTAATGCATATGGATGAGAAAATGTATGAGGAAAAAAGAAAGTATCATTTGTTAAAGAAATCAAACAGTTCACGACAATAAAGTATAGGAAAATACTTATTCTGTAATTGAAAATGCGATACCTTTTTGGAGGTATTTGAGCCTGAGGGTCAGCTGTGCTGACCCTTTTGAATTACAGCATTAATCAGAGTTTTTTACCGGAGCATTATTTTTCGTACATAATGTGGGTATTGAAAGTGAGTGAATGGGGCAATGTGGATTATTGAAACTCAACCTATATGATATAATAATAAACAAATGATAAAAATACAACATCAGTCAGATGGTATGATAAACAAATTGCATACTGGAGGATGAAAAAGTGGATAAACAGAGTATATTTCGAAGGGAAAGCCTTGATCGTGTTGAATCTCCGGAACAATTAGATGCATATATTAAGGTGTCTCATCCGAAGGTTTGGTTAATTATGGCGGCACTTCTGGTAGCGATAATATCTGTAATACAAACCTGATAGGATGTAAGGCAAATATTACACTGCCTGATGGAAGAAGTATCAGTGGCAAAGTGGAAGCTGTGAGTCAGAATCCTTATTCACAGGAAGAAATTCGTGCTGAAATATCAGAAGACTGGCTTGCGGATAATGTGCTTGATGGAAACTATTCTTATGAAGTTCGGGTTATAGTGGAAGAAGACATTCCCTCAAATATGCTGGCAACAGTTATTATTACAACAGCCGAAATGAAACCAATTCAATTTATTTTGGATTAGGAGCGTGCTATGAAAAAGAGAAAAAAAAGAATCACAGTTCCGGTTATTATGCAGATGGAAGCAAAGCTTCCAGTATTGCAAAAGCCGGAAGAAGTTATGGGCTGGAGGTAAAAGCGCATCGATATGGAGTAGACGAAGTAAAAGAGAATGTTACTTATCCTGCAATTATCCATTGGAACTTTAATCATTTTGTTGTGTTATGCGGTTTTACCAAAAATGCAGCTGTAATTAATGATCCTGCACGTGGAACGGTCAAGGTAACAATGGAAGAATTTGATCATTCTTTTACAGGAGTATGTATTGAGTTCACACCAGGAGAAAACTTTGAGACGGGCGGAAAGCCGGAAAGTGTATTTAAGTTTTTGAAGGATAGACTGGCCAATACAATGGATTCTGTGATTTTTGTAATGATTACGGCGTCCCTTGTTGCTTTTGCAGGCTTGGTTACTCCCGTGTTTGCCAGAATATTTACGGATCAGATTTTGCCCGGACATAATATGCATTGGCTGGTAATGCTTCTGGTGGCAATGTTTTTCACTGCTATATTCCGAATGATTGTTGGTTTTCTTAATGAGATATATCTTTATAGGATTAAAGGAAAGCTTGCTATTGTATCAAATGCCTCATTTATGTGGCATATGCTTCATCTGCCCATGGATTTTTATGCACAACGAATGGTGGGAGACCTTGCAGGCAGACAAAAACTGAATGATCAGATTGCAGAGACTTTGATCGCAAAAATAGCTCCGGTGTTTATCCAGATTATACTGTTGTTTTTTTATTTTATAATCATGATACGTTACAGTGTGGTTTTGACTTTTGTAGGTTGTATTGCGATTGTGTTAAATCTGCTTGCGTCTCAGATCGCATCACATATGCGGGTGGAAACTACCAGAGTTCGTATGAGGGATGAAAGTAAAGTGGATTCTGCAACTATGTCAGGAATTGATATGATAGAGAGTATTAAAAGCTCAGGTGCAGAGAATGGGTTCTTTGAAAGATGGGCTGGATTTCAGGTTTCAGCAAATATCCAGACAGTAAAGCAGTTAAGAAATGACAGCTTCTTTCTGAGTATTCCGGTTTTGCTTCAGGAATTGTCGAATGCGGCAATTCTTACCATTGGTGTGTGGCTGATTATGAAAGGAAAATTCAGTGTTGGTATGCTTGTGGCATTTCAGAGTCTGCTTCAGCAATTCATGATGCCTGTGGAAAGCCTGCTTGATATTGGACAAAGCATTCAGGAAACACGTACTTCTATGGAACGTGTACAGGATGTTATGAAATATGCTTCTGACAACAGTTATGTAAAGACGTTTTCAGAGGATGATATTACTGAATTTGAGAAGCTGAAAGGAACAATAGAACTTCGGCATGTGACTTTTGGATACTCGAAATTGGAGGAGCCACTTCTGAAAGACTTTAATCTGATCATTCATCCCAGAGATAAAGTTGCTTTTGTAGGACCATCCGGCTGCGGAAAATCTACGATTGCAAAGCTGATTTCGGGGCTCTATGAACCGTGGGAGGGAGAAATCCTTTACGATGGGAAAAAGATAACTGAGATACCAAGAGAGTCGTTTTCAGGTTCGCTGTCTGTTGTTGATCAGGAGATCACCTTATTTGAGGATAGTATTTCGGAAAATATCAAAATGTGGGATAAGAGCATTACGGATTATGAAGTGATCCTTGCGTCTCGGGATGCCCAGATTTATCAGGATATTATGGCGCGTCCGGGAGGGTATGAACACAAGATTGATGCAGGAGGCCGTAATTTTAGTGGTGGTCAGCGTCAGCGTTTTGAAATTGCAAGAGTCTTGGCAGGAGACCCTACAATCGTAATTTTGGATGAGGCAACGTCAGCCCTGGATGCTAAAACAGAATATGAAGTCACCAAGGCAATCAAAAACCGTGGAATTACTACGATAGTAGTTGCACATCGTCTTTCTACGATCAGGGACTGTAATGAAATTATTGTGTTAGAGCATGGTCAGATAAAAGAGAGAGGCACTCACGAGGAATTCAGTGTGTGGTGTCAAAATGGTGTCAAAGTGGTGTCGGAAATCCATGGTAATGGGAGAGAAAGGACTTATTTTTTTATTTGTTTTTACTTTACGTGAATGCTATACTGTATTCAATAGATAACTTTTATTATGATTGTCAATGGAAGGGATGTGGGCGATTTGATATATCTGTATACGGAGAAGCAAGATTCAGATGAATGGATTTTGAAGAATGATTTGTATTTTAATGGCAAGGAAATAGTTACCGGAAAAAATGGATATGAAAAATGGTGGAGCAGAGAATATAAAAGGAGAGTGGAAGATGATATATCATAAAATTGAGTTTCAGGCATAGCCATTTGAATATTCTCTCGAATTTACCAACCGTATTACGCTTGTGATTTCATAAAAGTCTGGAAGCTTGCCGTGACAAGTTCATTGTTATTGATAACGCAGATACGATTCTTACGGATGAGGACAGGATATTTATGGACGGAAGATAATTTTTTGGAAGTGTTGTCCAGTATGGAGTTTCAAAGAATTATAAAAAATATAGGTGTTTAAAAAATCGATTTTGGGGGCGTGTTCGCAAAAACACGTTAATTGCCTTTTTAAGAGGCTTTTTATGTTTACCCTATTTGACTTGGGAAGAGATTCATAAAACGCCTGTAAGGGCAAAATACGAGGTCGATTTTTTGTTATCATTTTCAAAGTTTTATAGTTGTGCTTTACAGTGAGTGTATATTTGATTGAAAGCGAGGGGAATTTTATCGTGAACGAAAAGTCAGAGATTATCTTTATGCAGACGAGATTAATCAGGCTCGCGTCAGAAGAATGGCAGTTACCTATTGATAAAGTTGTTGAAGTATTTAAAAAAATGAATGTATTCGGTTACATTGAAGCGGGCTATGGAATTTTTCATTGTGAGGGAGATGAAGCAGTTTTGGAAGACATTGATGAGTTCCTTGCGAGAAAGGGGATAGATGTGTATAAGGAAGAAATTGCTGCTTCCAAATCTGGTACGGACTGATAGAAATTGCTGCAGTACAGATAAAGATAACCAGAGGAAGACATACAGAGATGTGTCACATATCCAGAGAATATGTCTCTGGTAAAACTGATGCTGGAAGATAACGAGCCGATAGAAAAGATAGTGAAATATACGGATTACTCTGTTGATAAGATTAAAAAGATAGCAGAGTCAATGGGAAAAAGAATAGTATTATAATAAGAACAGTGGGATATTCTTGAAACAGATATTGGGGTGTGATAAGATAAGAATAAAAGAATTACAGTTCGGGAAAAGAGTATAATATTGAAGTCCAGCGTTCTTATAAAGGAGCAGATGCGAAACGGTCCAGATATAACTAATGATGTGATGGGAAAGGGGATGCCTGTTTATCATATTAAGCGTGTAGTTGAAGAAACAGGTGAATAATTTGGTTATGTGCAAAGCCATGGAAGACATGAGGAATGAAACAATAAAAGAAACCAGTGTGGCGTCTGCGAAAAGGATGCTAAAGGATGGGTTTCTGTCACTGGAGAAGATTGCAGAATACACAGGATTCTCTTTTGAGGAAGTACGGGAGCTTTCACGAAAAGAATTCGCTTGAGGGTCTCATATAAATGCAGAAAGTATTACGGGGCAGAGATTTTTCTCTGCCTTTATCAATGAAGCAATAAAAGGTAATACTAGATAATGGAACAGGAATATGCCTGATGGAAAGTGTTGACATAAGGAAAAGACAACAGGAGATGTTTTATGGCAAAAATGACAGTATATCATGGAGGTTACAAGCCGGTAAAAGAGCCGGAGATTCGTGCCGGAAGAAATACGAAAGATTTTGGTACCGGATTTTACTGTACTATAATAAAAGAACAGGAACAAAGATGGTCGAAACGGTATAATACAAAGATTGTTTCTGTTTATGAAGTCAAACTTGATCCGAAGTTAAATATAAAAGAATTCCGGGAAATGACGGATGAGTGGCTTGATTTTATTATTGCCTGCAGGAGTGGAGAAAGTCACGATTATGACATTGTGATAGGAGCAATGGCAGATGATCAGATTTATAATTATATTGCAGATTATATGGATGGAGTAATTACAAGGGAGCAGTTTTGGGTATTGGTGAAGTTTAAATATCCTACACATCAGATTGCGTTTTGTACAAGTCAGGCCTTAAAGAGCCTGACCTATAGAGGATATGAAGAGGTGAAAGAATGACAAATCAGATTGGAAGAGAAAATCAAAAGGATAACGACCTGTTTTTTACCTGCAGTTTGATTGATTATATTGCCAGAAAAACAAAAAATACCCGAACAGACGTTGTTAATAAGCTGGGTAAAAAAAGACTGCAGAAAATATATGATCTGGCGGATGTTTACCACTGTGATAATATTGACAGAGTAAGTGATGACTTCATAGAGGATGCAGAAATCATAAATGGGACGTTTGATAATGTCGGAGAGTGCAGGTATGCAATCCCATCCCATTGGGACATAGGAAAGGTATATAAAAGACTGATTAAACAGGTGGCGCAGGGGGAAAAACTCAGCATCATTGATGCTTTGATAAAAGTATATAATTCTTTTATCAGCCAGAAAATTGATGATTACAACAGCAGTGTGTACTATGAAAATCCTTCATATATTTATGAGAGTTACAGGGAAAATGAAATGCTGTAAGCTTTGATCTGCCATAATTTAACCCTGTTCATATGGTGCTATGTCCCAGCGTTCCTGCTGCCATCAGGATACCCACCAATATCAGGAAACAGCCGCTGACAGTATTGATGATCCGGTAGTGTTTTTTAATCCAGTTGAAGGCTGACTTCAAATAGTCGATCAGAATAGCACTGAGAAGAAAAGGAATGCCAAGTCCCAACGAATAGCAAAGCAGCATCAGCATACCTTTAATTACATGACCCTGCTGAGAGGCCAGCATCAAGGCAGAACCCCATCTCACGACTGTTTAATGTTTTACTGCCGCCTCTGAACAAATTCATTTTGAAAATGCCCAGAAAATTGAGGCCAAAAAGAATTACTATCAATCCGGAAATTAAATTCACTGCACCTTTGTATTCTCGCAGGAAGCTGCCAATGGTGCCTGCCAAAGTGCCCATTGCCACAAAGATTACAGTAAACCCACTAACAAATCCCAACGCTCCCAACAAGGTCTTTTTTGTGCTGCGTTCTCCACCACCTGCAAAATAGGAGATATAGATGGGCAGCATGGGAAGCAGGCAGGGTGATATGAAGGTGATAATGCCCTCCAGGAAAGCTACTGCGTATTGCATGAACCGCTGCACCCCTTTCCGAAAATACCGGACAACAGCCAGCCGATAAAGCCCATATAGGCCATCGTGATGAACGGGTTAGAAGTCAGCGGACAAGCTCCAGTGGGGCATCCCACAAAGTAGTAATATGCAAGGCCAACTAATGCGCCGCCTGCGGTAAAAAGAACTGGCTTCAGCCATTTTTTAATTTTTTCTTTCATCTCACATTCCTCCTGCTAAATATTCCTCTGCATAGTGAACAGCAGTTGCCCCATCGGCTACAGCAGTTACGACCTGCCGTAATGCCTTTGTGCGGACATCCCCAACGGCGAACACACCGGGGATGTTGGTGCGGGTACTCTCATCTGCAATAATGTATCCAGCCGGATCAATCTCAATCTGATCTTTCATCAATTCGGTGGAAGGCTTTCTTCCCACGCTTACAAATACACCATCGCAAGCAAGGGTACTTTCTTCTCCAGTTTTCACGTTCCTAATCTGGATACCGGTCAGCTTTTCGTTATGGAGCAGAGCTATAATCTCACTGTCCCAGAGAAATTCTACATTTTCTGTTTTCATCAAAGGTTCATGGTAGATCTTTGTTGCTTTTAGGGTGCCTCTGCGGTGGACGACGATGACTTTTTTGCAGATATGGGAGAGAATCAGCGCATCCGCCGCAGCGGTATTGCCACCTCCTGCGATGACAACCGTTTTGTTCCGATAGAACATTCCGTCACAGGCTGCACAGTAATGGACACCTTTACCGATTAACGCCTGTTCCCCATCAACACCCAGCTCTCTGGGACCGGCTCCTGTAGCCAATACGATGGATTTTGCGTACATAGCGCCTTCGCTGGTCACAGCTTTCTTTACAGAACCTGACAGTTCCAGAGACAGCACCTCAGTCAGCTTGGTTTCCACACCAAACCGCTCCGTTCCTCTGGCCGCTTGGCACATTCTTCGGCAAAACTGTTCAATATCGATACGGATGTCCGTAAGGCTATTGTCAGAACCAATTCTATCCAGTTGACAAACTGAGGTTCCGCAATTCACGCCCAGGTGAAAACGAATCGAAGAATTGTCCTCAGTATTTGCAAAGCCTTTGTTCTGGTGTAGGTATTCACAGCGAAGCTGCCAGCATCGTTCTCCGCAGATATAGGGCGAGATATCCTGCGCAGAGACTTTAAAGAAAGGTGCTGCGTATGTATCAAACCAACGAATATATTGATTTCCTACATCACGAGTTGGTCTCTGGTTTCTGTCCAGAACAGCACGCCCATCCCGATAACGCTTTACAATTTCTGGGAAAGCAATTCCGCCACAAATATCAGGCAAAGTCAGCGCCAATGCCAAAGCAGATTGCCAGCATCCATCCTCAATGTTCAGTTCTACTTCCTCTATGCGATGTAAAAAGGTAAAGCTGACATTATCTTGAATCATAGGCATCCTCCTGTAAAAAACCGCCTGCCGGGAAACCGACAGGCGGCATACTGCCTTTTATACTTCCATCATCTATAGGCTATAGTGATTAAAGAACCAAAGAAGGAGCAGAGTAAATTCGTGCTGCCAATTCCTGATTGAGCATATACAAGCTCTTGGGATCGGAGCCAAAGAGTTCAATTTTGGAAATCAAATTATTTAGTAATTTTCCGCGCGCACTTCGAAGAATGCCTGAGGATGCTTGCAGACAGGGCAGATCTCAGGAGCCTTGGTTCCTACTACGATATGTCCGCAGTTACGGCACTCCCAGATGGTAACGCCGCTCTTCTCAAACACCTGCATGGTCTCCACGTTGCTCAAAAGCTTGCGGTAGCGCTCCTCGTGCATCTTCTCAATGGCAGCTACGCCACGGAACTGTTCAGCCAGATCATGGAATCCCTCCTCATCAGCTTCACGAGCCATGCGGTCATACATATCCGTCCACTCGGCGTTCTCACCTTCAGCAGCATGGAGCAGGTTCTCGGCAGTATCGCCCAGCTCGCCCAGAGCTTTGAACCACAACTTGGCGTGCTCCATCTCGTTCTGTGCGGTATGCAGGAACAGAGCAGAAATCTGCTCGTAACCGGCTTTCTTGGCTACTGAAGCAAAGTAAGTATATTTGTTGCGTGCCTGAGATTCACCAGCAAAGGCTTCCCACAGATTTTTCTCGGTTTTGGTGCCTGCATAGGGATTCTTTGCAGGAGCCGCAGCATCCTCAATCTTCACAAACTTGTTGGCAGGCTGCTTGCAGACAGGGCACTTAAAATCAGGTGTCATAGGACCTTCGTGAATGTAACCGCAGACTGTGCATTTCCATTTTTCCATTTTCTTTTCCTCCATTTTTTCATTGAATTGAATGTTTTTTAACAGAGATTCCACAGCATCCACAGGAATGCCGGGATACGTTTTAATACTTTCCAGAAACGATCTGGTGTTGCTGCTCTGAGGCAGCATAAAGCCGGCTTCTCTGCACAGATCCTCAGCCATCAGGCGAGAGGATTTTTCCACAGCGACGCTCAAGACATCAGGAAGCTGCGAAGCAATGTTCTCTGCCTTGGCTTTGCTTTGAACTAAGCCACGAAGTGCTTCGACAACTTTTTCTTCTTTCGGCTGCTGCGGCGGCAGTTCTTTTGGAACCATAGAGATTGCAGAGGATGGACAGGCTTCGGCACAGGCACCGCAGCCGATACACTTTTCAGGATCAATGATGCTGTTCTCTGTATCAGTCGCTCCGGTTGGGCAGACATAGAGGCAAAGGCAATCCTTGGTACACAAGCGAAGATTTCTTACTGCATATTTTTCAGCCATAGTTATGCCCTCCCTTCCATTTTTTCAAATTTCCAACTGGGAACCTTACACACTGGACATAGCTCCGGACCTATGTCACCAACATAGACAAAACCACAGACCGTGCAAACCCAGACACCGGTGTTTTCCAACATCTTGTCTCCCTCAGATTCATATCGAGTCAGCAGAGATTGGAGCATTCGGGTAACCTTTTCACTCCACACCTGACAGCGCAGACCACCCCGATCAGGCTTTTCACCGGCTATAGCATTGCCATAGGGATACCCTACAGACAAATCCTTGTCAATGAGTTCCAGCAGCTTGGCTGTGCTGGCCTCCTCGACGGGCGCAGCCTTGCTTCTGAAGAACTCTGCCAGTTTTCTGAAATCATCTGCCTGCTGGGGCAGATACTGCTTTTCGCAGCCACGGGCCAGATTGGAGCAGATGATGCTCATTTCCATGGGAGAGAGTTCCTTGTCCACATGGGGCTTTTCAAGGACCTCCTGTGACTCTGTTTTTTCTTCTTTGGGTTTGAAAGCGTCTTTGCCTGCTTTACAGACAGGACACTTCCAATCGGCAGGTAGGTCTTCCCACTTGCCACCGACAGCTTCATCGTGAATATATCCACAAATGCCGCAAACATATTGTTTCATAGGTTTTACCGCCTCCTTTATCTATATTTTATCAAATCACGACACATATTCCGTGACTTAATCACCTATTTCAGTCGCAGGAGTGATGGCCGCAGCCGTGGGAACCGCAAGAGTGACCTTCCCCATGGTGGTCGTGATGATCACACCGGACATTGGGGTTGAAGTCCAGCTCGCCTGCTGCCAGTGCTTCTGCTGCTGCATCAGCGTTGCCGGAAACACCACCATAAAGCCGGATACCCACATCGCTCAGTGCCATCTGGGCACCGCCGCCAATACCGCCGCAGATCAGGGCATCCACCTTCAGTGCACTCAGGACGCCTGCCAGTGCACCATGTCCGCTGCCGCCAGCATCCACAACCTCAGACGAAATGATTTTTCCATCTTCCACATCGTAGATTTTAAACTGTTCGGTGTGACCGAAGTGCTGAAAGATTTCTCCGTTTTCATAAGTGACTGCAATTCTCATAATATTATCTCCTTTCGGTTTTTCGTGCATCGGATGGA
Source organism: Blautia sp. HCP3S3_C12 (assembly GCF_052064155.1). Taxonomy (NCBI): domain Bacteria; kingdom Bacillati; phylum Bacillota; class Clostridia; order Lachnospirales; family Lachnospiraceae; genus Blautia; species Blautia sp. HCP3S3_C12. Next base: position 202,528 of record NZ_JBQHWC010000002.1, read on the forward strand.
TTTTTTGCTGATAGCAATTTTTGCACCCGTAGGCTGCGCTGTTTCCGCTGCAGAGTGTAAAATCCCCTCCTTCGATTCGCAGAGGAAGTCCCTCAACCAGCGCATCGGCCAGTTTTTTGCGGGCAGCTGCATAAATCTGCTGAACCGTTGTTCTGGCAATACGCATATATTCTCCGCATTGCTCCTGAGAAAAACCTTCACGGTCAATCAGGCGAATGGATTCATACTCATCCACATTCAGGACAATGGGAGTCAGCTCCTCGCCGCCACGAACCGGAACAAAACCATCATTATCCGGCAAACAACAAACTTTTCTGCATTTTCTCGGTCTTGGCATAGATTCACCTCCATATTATTTGCGGCATATGCCATTTATACGACCATTGTACATCTCCTTTTCCTATATGTCAACGGAATTATTGACATATGCCATAATTTATTTTATACTATGTGTATTCAAGGAGGTGTACCCATGGATTTTTCATCCTATTTTCCAATTTGGAACAAACTGACACCGACCCAGCAGCAGATTTTGGAGCGAAATGCAGTTTTACGAAAAGTGGACAAAGGGACTGTGATTCACAACGGAACTGTAGAGTGTACCGGTCTTCTGCTGGTAAGAAGCGGACAGCTTCGTGCTTATATTCTTTCCGATGAAGGACGGGAGATTAGCCTCTATCGTTTGTTTGATCGGGATATTTGCCTGTTTTCCGCCTCCTGTATGATGAACAGCATTCAGTTTGAGATCACCATTGAGGCGCAGAAGGATACCACGATGTGGGTTATTTCTGCTGACACTTATCAGCGCATTATGAAAGAGTCTGCTGTGGTAGCTAATTTTACCAACGAAATTATGGCTACCCGTTTTTCTGAGGTTATTTGGCTCATGGAGCAGATCATGTGGAAAAGCTTTGATAAAAGGCTGGCAGAATTTCTGCTGGAGGAATGCAGCTTAGAGGAAACAAACATCCTCAAGATTACCCATGAAACCATTGCGGGCCACATGGGCACCGCCCGTGAGGTAGTTACCCGAATGCTTCGCTATTTCCAGAACGAGGGTATGGTCAGGCTAACTCGTGGAACAGTGGAGGTTACAGACAAAATCAGACTGGAACAATTGCAAAATGATTAAGCAAAAAGGACATCTGCTTGCTATTAGTTGCAAGCAGATGTCCTGATTTTATGCTCGATCCATTCCGCAGGCCGTAGCCGATTCAATGAGACAGCGATCATTGGTCACAGCATCATAGAACCGGAAGCCGCCGGAGAAGTTATAGCAGTCAAAGCCGTTTCCGGCCAGGATACGACAGGCAATGTAGCTGCGCAGACCGCTCTGACAGATGACGTAGACAGGCTTACGCTTGTCCAGCTCACCCAGCCGCTCCCGCAGCTCGTCCACCGGGATGTTAAAGAAGCCGTCAATGTGTCCGTGTGCGAATTCTTCCACAGTGCGGGTGTCCAACAGAGTTACGCTTCCGTCACGAGGAAGACGATCTGCATCTTCCAGATGCCATTGTTTCAGAACACCGTTTGCGATATTCTCAACCATAAAGCCAGCCATATTTACCGGGTCTTTCGCAGAGGAATAAGGCGGTGCGTAGGCCAGATCCAGATCCTTCAGTTCCGTGGCTTTCATTCCTGCCCGGATAGCGGTGGCCAGCACATCAATGCGCTTATCCACACCTTCATAGCCTACGATCTGCGCACCCAGCAGGCGATAAGTCGCCTTTTCAAAGACCACCTTCATTGTCATGACTTTCCCGCCGGGGTAGTAACCTGCATGGCTCATGGGCGACAGGATAACCGTATCAACATCCAGCCCTGTTTTTCTGGCGTTGGTCTCATTTACGCCGGTAGTAGCGGCAGTCATGCCGAAGATCTTGATGACACTGCTGCCTTGGGAGCCGGTATAATGGCTGTCTCCGCCACAGATGTTGTCCGCAGCGATTCGTCCCTGTTTATTGGCAGGGCCAGCCAAAGAAATCAGAGCATCCTGCCCGGTGACGAAGTGCTTCACCTGCACCGCATCGCCCACGGCATAGATGTCGGAAATGGAGGTTTCCATTCGGTCATTGACCACAATACTTCCTTTAATGCCCAGTTCCAACCCGGCATCCTTTGCAAGGGTGGTTTCGGGAGAAACACCAATGGCCAGGATTACCATATCCGCATGGAGAGGCTGTTCGTCTTTCAGCAGCACATCCACGCCGCCGTCCCTTTCCTCAAACCCTTCTACGGTATGACCAAGTGCCAGCTTTACACCGTGCTTGCGCATTTCATTATGGATGAAAGAAGCCATATCGGCATCAAAGGGATTCATAAGCTGTTTTGGACGCTGGACAATGGTGACATCCATCCCCAGCTCTCGCAGGTTTTCTGCCAGCTCCAATCCAATGAAGCCACCACCTGCCAGTACAGCGGATTTGGGATGGTTTGTATTGATGTAATCCTTGATGCAGAAGGTATCTTCAACAGTGCGCAGGGTAAACAGCTTATCAAGACCTACACCGGGAAGCCGGGGCTGGGTAGGCTTGGCTCCGGGAGAGAGAATCAGCTTGTCATAGCTCTCCTCAAACTCCTCACCGGTTTCCAGATTTTTCACGGAAACGGTTTTTTCTTCAGGATGAATCGCTGTGACCTCATGGCGCACCTTCATGTTCACACGGAACCGGGAGAAGAAGCTTTCCGGGGTCTGGAGGGTCAGATCCGACCGATCGGTAATCACATCACCGATATAGTATGGCAGACCACAGTTGGCATAGGAGATATACCCCGAGCGCTCAAAAACTACGATTTCTGCCTGCTCATTCAGTCTGCGAATACGGGCGGCAGCGGTAGCACCGCCTGCCACACCGCCTACAATGACAACTTTCATATTATCGTTCCACCTTTCCTGCATAAGCGGAAATTCCGCCTATGTTTTTCACGTTGGTATAACCCAGCTGCTGCAAAACAGCAGCTGCCTGGCGGCTTCTTGCACCACTGAGACAGTGTACAAAGATGGGGGTAGCTTTATTGTCACTCATGCCAGCCACTTTGTCAATGGACTGCAAAGGAACATTTTTACTGCCGGGGATATGCCCCTGCCGGTATTCGTCGGGGGTGCGAACATCCAGCAGGACTGCGCCATCCGTAGTGCTATATTCTTTGACACCCTGATTGATGTCAGGGCCTTTCAGGAAATCGAAGAATCTCATCTTTGCACCTCCTTACAGCATGGCGAGAATCTGAGCCTTAGGTCTGGCACCGGTGACTTGATTGACAATCTTTCCGTTCTTCATAACCACCAGAGTGGGTATGCTCATCACACCGAACTGCATAGCCAGTTCCTGTTCCTCATCCACATTAATTTTAACAACCTTGATATCGGAGCGCTCCTTGGCAATCTCCTCTACCAGAGGAACTACCATGCGGCAAGGACCACACCAGGGAGCCCAGAAATCCATCAGGACGGGCTTGTCCGAGTTCAAAACCTCTTGATTGAAATTGTTTTTATTAACACTGATAGCAGACATATTTAAGTCCTCCTGTTTCCTTTTTTATGTTCTAGCCATTCCGTCTACACTGAGCACAACACCTGTGATATAGGATGCTTCGTCAGATGCCAGGAACACAAATGCATTGGCAATATCCTCCGGCTGACCCAGGCGGCGCAGAGGGATCTGCTTGATGAGCGGATCAATTACTTCCTTGGGAACAGCTTTCATCATATCGGTCAGGGTAATACCGGGAGCGACCGCATTCACTCGAATCCCCTTCGGACCCAATTCCCGGGCCAGGGAAACCGTCAGGCCATTGACAGCGAATTTGGATGCGGGATAAGCAAAGCCACTGGGCTGGCCGTAAATGCTGACCATTGAGGAGGTGGAGAGAATAACACCTTGACCTTTTGCAATCATGCACTCACTGGCGGCTCTTGTGGCATTGAACACGCCTTTTACATTCAGATCCATAACCTTATCAAAGGTTTCCTCCGTATATTCGGTAAAGGGAGTGCTTTCGGATACACCGGCATTGTTCACCAGAATATCAATGCAACCGTATTTTGAGGCAGCCTCCCGGAACGCAGTGCGGACAGACTCTAAGCTGGACAGATTGGGACTGATTCCCGCAACTGTTGCATCAGGGTACTTTTCTTTCAGCTGCGCAACCGCTTTGTCAGCAGAACCTTGTGAGCTTGCGGTCAGGATTACCCTGGCGCCTTCCTTCAAAAATTTGTCTGCGGTGGCGTAGCCAATGCCACGGCTGCCTCCGGTGATGATTGCAACTTTATCTTTCAGTCTCATAAGAATACCTCCTTGTGTTTTGTATTTGTAGTATAACCTGTTTCGGAGGTGCTCTCCGTGATAAAATCACATTTTTCCAAGAAGGAATGATAGAAAAATCATGCCCGTGCATAAATAAAAAGTCAAAGTCACGCTCCGATTAAAAATGATACCAAGGAGATACTCACGAACTTTATCACCAAGTTGGAGGATTTGACCGGAGAACAACAGTAATAAGTTGGGTGATACCGGCAAGAATCAGATCAGCATGCAGAGTCTTCTCATTTTGGGTTCGGCGTCCTGCAAGACAGAGACTGTCTTTGATGTGGTTGATATCCCTTTCGACAACAGTTCTGATTTTATAGGTATCATCCCATTCTTCGGTGCCGCGGATCGTTCCGGGATAAGCACGAAGATTCTTTTCTGGGTAGATGTAGACCATCCGCCCACATTTAGAAGAGGTACAAGGGTTGTCACAGAAACAATGACGATGGGCTTTTTGAGTTGATTTATCATAAATCCATTTCATTTTTGGACAGACAAATTTATATCTTGTTACTCCACTGCGAAGTTTGGAAGTGCCTTCGTATTTCATTTGTAAAGAAGGATCATGAGGACAACACGGAATACCATCTTCATTGATGGAATAATCCAGATTTTCAAGTCCGGATCTTGCATTCAGCGGAATATAAGCTTTCGAGAAATGTTTGTCATTACCAAAAGTGTCACCGGTAAGAAGGCTCTTATAGAGCTGTGCGGTATCGAAAGCAGCATCACCCAGGAAGGTTTTTGGATTAATCAAAGGATGCTTGGAAAAGAAGTCCTTCCGTGTCGGGATTAAAAGCTTTGAATCATGAACACATTTATCTTCGTCAGGGGAATCAGATTTCTTTTCGACAACGATATCAGGATGTGAAGCCATAAAGTTTTTGTTATAAAAAGATATGTGGCGGATGATGCCCAGTCCGTTGGTGACAATACTGAACTTGAAGACATAGCAAAAATGCCCATTGATATAGAACTGCTTGATGATCCTGTTAGCATACTTGGGATTATTTTCGGTAACAAATGCTTCGATGCCGGAAGAATCAAAGATGGTCATATCCGCTTTTGCAGAGTCAATCGCTTGACAGATAGGCTCGGTAACATCAACAAGGTTATCGAAAACAAGCTGGAGGTCATCTAAAAAATCCTGTTTGAATCGGGTGATTTTGGAAGCGTCAGGGACTTTAATAAAACCGCAGAATTCCCGAAGTGATTTTGGGTAAGCGAGAAAAGTCAGGAGAAGCTGATCCGTAGGATAGAAAAAATACGCTGAATAATCAAAGCCCACAGAAAAGCTTGCAAAGGGTATTTACGGGTTCTGCCTGTCGATGCATAGAAATGATTTCTAAAAGAAATCGGAATTAACTCATCAATATCGATATGTGTTTCTAATAGAGAAAGAAAAGCAGGTTTGTCATTTTCAAATTTTTCATGGCAATCTGAAAAAATATCTGCCAAAGAAAGCTGTTTATATGGTATCATAAGTATCAGAATAACTCCTTTCTTGGATGTAGGTTTATAGTTTTTAGTCAACTCTATTATACCATGTCCAGTGAGGAGTTATTTGTTTTTAGGTAACAAAAAATGCCGTATTTATGCGGTGTTGTGGCGTTTCGCAAACGCCTAGGAATAAAAAAGATTGAGAGGAGAAATATCATGGATCACAGGACTTTTGTAGATCAGGTCATTAAAAAGGTAACAGAGAAGACGATTTTTGGAGATGCCATACTATAACAACAGATAAAGGAACTAAAAACTGTCAGCTGGTATCATGGGAGTGATCCTGTATGATGCAGCATAAATAGGAAACAGGTACGAAAAAAGATCTGGTACTCTACCGTATACAGACATCCAGGGATAATCTGAAATCTGCAAGGATATTCAGGCAGAAGAATACAAAGGAGCAAATAACCGTACATACTTTATACTCGTCTTATTTTTGTGCGGAACTGTCTTTTTTGTAGATTCCTGCTTTATGGCTGGACGGGATGTTCAAAGAATAAGAAATGTGAATCTGTTTTTGTTGACAATACTTACCGGAAATTTTACAATGGATACAGGTACAAAGTGATGCATATTACTGTATGGAAATACGCAGAAAAACAGGATAAGGAGGTAAATTATATGAGAAGAAAATTCAGGAAAATATTATCCCTTACTACTGCAATTGCTGTGGTGGCAGGCGTGCTGCCGCTGGACGGAGGGGCATTATCCAGTAAAATTACGAATGGCGGACTTACAGTAAGTGCGGCAGAATTTACATCACCGGAGACAGGAAACGGAGTTACTCCGGAGGAGGATCCGGAAGTAACATTTTCCGATAATGATGCTTCGGTGGAAAGTGCGGAGACATTGTTTACAGACAATGACACGGCAGATAATGAAGGAGCATTACAGGACGGGGAAGAGGAGATCACCGTACAAAGTGTACAGAACCTGATAGATGCCCTGCCATCATCAGAAGAAGTCAGTGAAATGAGCTTTGAAGAGCAGGAGAAAGTATATGAAGAACTCCAGAATGCATATGAGGCTTATGAGACTCTGGCAGAGGAAGAAAAATCTCAGCTCACAGGAATGGATGCTTTTGACGAACTGTTTGATTATTTTAATGGGATGGTTAATGCTGCTGGTGCTGGGGAGAGTGGTGAACTTACTGTAACTCAGAGTGATGAGAATACAAAGCTCTATGTGTATAATGAGGCTACCCATACTCTGACAATTAATGATACGGGAAAAGAGAAGATTAAGATATCCGGTACAACGAACGTAGATCATATTGTGGTAGAGGGTGGTAATACTGTTAATATTATACTTGATGATGTAAATATTCAGCAGCCCTATGAGGGTACTAGTGCATTTCTGATTGAGACTGGAGCTATTGTTAATCTGACACTGGAAGGTAAAAATGTATTACAATCAGGTATGACATGTGCTGGATTACAGGTGGAAGGAACATTGAATATTATCGGTGGAGAAAATGACAGCCTTCAAGCGACAGGTGGTTACAATGGAGCCGGAATCGGAGGTGGTCAGGATAAAGCCGTAGGAAATATTAGAATTAATGGAGGAACAGTAACTGCTATAGGCGGTGACAATGGAGCCGGAATCGGAGGCGGTAACAATGGAACCGGAGGAAATATTTATATTACAGGAGGAACAGTAATTGCGACAGGCGGCTCCACTGGAGCCGGAATCGGAGGCGGCATCAATGGAGCCGGAGGAACCATTAAAATTGAAGGAGGAACAGTAACTGCGACAGGTGGTGCTTATGGAGCCGGAATCGGAGGCGGTATCAGTGGAGCCGGAGGAGACATTAGTATTACAGGAGGAACAGTTAGGGCAAATGCTGGTTGTTTCTTTCCTAATAACGGAGACGGAGGAGCTGGAATTGGCAATGGATGGGGCAATAATGATGTAAATAAAATAGTAATTAATGGCGGTATTGTAACAGCAAATAGTTTCAAATCAGGCGTTGCTGATATTGGCAATTTGACTGCTGTCACAGGTATGGCTGTTATTAGATGTCAAACAGGTGGAATTAAGGTATCTTCAGGGAAGAGCCTTATTATAGGGAATAGCACTACTCCTTCAAATGATACGCTAACATATTATGGAACCATCGAAAATAATGGAACCATCACAAATAATGGAACCATCGAAAATAACGGAACCATCGAAAATAACGGAACCATTAGAGGTCATGGTACTATTGATTTGCGTGGGGGTGGTTCGATTACAGGTAACGCAGTTGGATCCAGTGTTAGTTTAAGTTTTCGTGTAAAGATAACAGGTAGTAATAACATTGTTTTTGAAAACAATCAAGCAGCGAAAGATGAATTTGGTATTAAGAATGATTATGCTCAACCTTATTCAATAAAGTTGAAGGCTAATGCTGGGTATGTTTTATCCGATAGTATTTTGGTTAAAATTGCTGATAGTACAATTACAAAAGCTGATCCTTCAAATTCGAATGGATATACTTATGATAAAACCAAAGCAGAATTGATAATCCCCAGAGGATTAATAACCGGAAACATTGTAATCAATATAAAAGCAAAGTATGAGATCGAACTCACCTCTGTTGGTTCAGAAACTGACTCTACGGTGTTAAATTTTGGTAAAGAAACTTATGGTTATGCCTCAGTTCCAGCTGCGCAAGAAATCAAAGTTACTAATATTGGTGAGAAGACGGTTAAAGTAGGGTTTCCGTCAAGTGGCAATTATGAATTTGCATGGAAATCAGGATTTAATGAAAATGATAATCTGAAACCAGGTGATTTTGCATCTTTCAGCGTTCAGCCGATACTAGGACTTGATGCGGATATATATAATAATCCAATTACAGTTTCAGCAGTTTCTGATAGTAATAGTGTAAGTGATAGTTTCACTGCTAAATTTACGGTGACTCCTAAGCAGCTTGGTTCACCGAAGAATCTTACATGGAACAGCAGTACACCCGGTCAAGCGACTGTTACATGGGAAAGTGTAGATAACGCAAGTGGATATTCCGTGCAGTTGTATAAAGGTGATACTGCGTTTAACAATGCTGTGGATGTAAATGCAAATGTAACTGCAAATGAATCAGAGTATACCTGGACCTTTAACATCCAAGAGAAAGGAATCTACACAGTTAAGGTTAAGGCAAAAGGAGTAGGTAACTATGCGGACAGTGTAGAACAGACAAGTTCTTCGCTGCAGTTTTATTCTGTTGATTTCAACACAGATAATGGACAGAACCTTTCGTCACAGGTTGTCGTAAAGGACGGGAAAGTTTTAGACCCGCTGACAGGTGGCACTGTTCTTACGAAAAATGGTTATACCTTTGCTGGATGGTACAGTGACAGCAATTTTACTGAAAACAGCAAATGGGATTTTGATAATAGTACAGTTCAGAATGATACTACTCTGTATGCAAGATGGTATTTAGTGCCTGTTTACAGTTATTATACGATTACTGCTTCTGCAGGTACAGGCGGAACGATCACTCCGTCAGGAAGCTGTAGCATCCGGGAGTGGTTGGATAAGACCTTCACTATCACTCCTGACAGCGGTTATGAGATCGCGGATGTACTGGTAGATGGAAAGAGTGTGGGAGCCCGGTCTTCCTATACTTTTGAAGATGTCAGAAGCAATCATACCATTTCTGCATCTTTCTTAAAGATAGTTCCACAGGAATATCCTGACGGAACAAAGGCAAAACCGGATGGAAGCTTTGAGACACCGAATGGTACAGTGATCCTGCCTGACGGAACCATCGTTCTTCCGGACGGTATCAGAATTGAGCCGGATGAAGAAGGAAACAGACCGGTAATAGATAAAGACAATGTGGTGACAGCACCGGATGGAACCGTTTATAAGCCGGACGGCACGGTCCATAATACAGACGGTTCTGTACAGGACCATGCGGGAACATACCTCAGTCCGGCGAAGGCATGGGTCGACTTTGTAAACGCAGCTGGAAATAAGATAACGATCTTACTTACAGGGGAAGCAGCGGGAGCCGCCGGTTATGATTATGTCATCGGAACGTCTGCGGATATGCTCAAGACCAGAGAGTATTATAAAATCAGCAAAAATAAACTGGGTACCGAGACTCTGATGCAGTATGTGGAAAAAGGTACTTATTATGCTGCCTGCCACGCATGGATACGGGGAGCTGACGGAAAGAAAGTCTTCGGACCGTGGTCAGAATTGAAAGAGTTCCAGGTGGATGCAGTAACTCCGGAGACACCGAAGATTAAAAATGTAAAAGTATCGAAACAGACTGTGACAGTGACATATACAGTATGCAGTGATGCAGAAGGATATGATATCGTACTTGGAAAAGAATACAAAAAAGTAAATGAGGAGAAGCGTCCTGTAAATTACGGAACACTTGTAAAGAAAGTAAAGAATGGAAATACGGTGACAGTTACCTTTAAGAATGTAACTCCCGGAACCTATTATGCAGGTCTCCACTCCTGGAACCGTACCAGTGAAGACGGTAAGAAGGTCTTCAGTCCCTGGTCCGGTGTAAAGAAGGTCGTGGTAAAATGATCTTTTTCTCTGAGAGTGTAAGAGAAACCGGTATGATTCCTGTACAGGGATGCTGTGTATTATTAAATTTCATTGAATGAAAAGTAAAACCGATGGTATTGACTGTTCAGGTCATACCATCGGTTTTTTCTGAATAAAGGCGGAAGCATAAATGGAAGAACTTGAAATAAGATTTGATTTGGAAAAAATGTTGGATGCTAATGGTTATCCGTGGGGTCTATGGATATTCTCAGATATGAGGATAAAACATAGAGTGTTTTATTCCGACTTTTAAAGATTTATCCGTAAATTGGCATGATTTCCCGGAAAATGAAGTAAATGAGAAGCTTTTTATTGTATTGACAAGGTCCTGTTGGAGACAACATATTTTGGTCCTGATTATAATGTAAAAGTTATACTGACGCGCTGGAATGGCAGCCTTATCCTCAAAGAGCTTATCAAGATATTCTCTTAGTTGAGGAAAATCTAATTGAATTTTTTCAAAATCAGAGGGACCATCAGTTAATGCATCTGCTTCATATGAATCTATATAACAATAAGTATACATGGGTAATAGTTTGTGCTGGTATTTAGAATTTCTGATTCTTTGAAAAACTTAAAAAGTACAAGAATTGTGATTGCACATCGATTGTCCACAATCAAAGAATGTGATCGGATTATTGTTTTGGATAAAGGGCGTATTATTGAAGATGGTACCTACCAGTCTTTGAGTAAAGCAGGAGGTTTCTTTTCTGAATTGGTTGAAAGGCAAAAAATCTAAGGTTTTTATACCTGTACAATCGTGCAGAAAAAACAGTATTGTAAGGAGATATCCTTTCAAATAAATAAGAAAATGGAGGAAAAAAACATGAATGAAAACTTAAAACAGGCTATTTTAAAGGTGAAGGAAATGCCGGAAGTTCAGGAAAAGCTTACAAAGGCAGAGACATTGGAAGAAGTGTATGAGATTATGCAGTCTGCTGGGTTCACAGTGAGCTTTATGGGATCGATGATGCGGTAAAGGATGCGTGGAAGCTGTAAACAATTCATGAAAACACTTGACAACCTTAACTTTACCATACTAAAATGTAAAAGATTTAAAATGAAGGAATAAGTACAGATCACATCCCTCACGGATTGCACATGAGGACGTCAAGGAGGATATTATGAAGAAATACAGTGACATGACCAAAGAAGAACTTCTCACTCTGAAAGCTCAGTTGGAAAAAGAATTCGCAGACATCAAAGCACAGGGGCTGACCCTGGATATGTCCCGTGGAAAACCATCTGCAGCTCAGCTGGATCTTTCCATGGAAATGATGAGCGTATTAAACAGCGATTCAAATCTGAAATGTGAAACAGGTGTAGACTGCCGTAACTATGGTGTTATCGATGGAATCCCGGAAGCAAAGCGCCTCCTTGGAGAAATGTCTGAGGTAGACCCGGAGCATATTATTATTTACGGAAACTCCAGCTTAAACGTAATGTTTGACAGTATTGCCCGTTCTATGACACAGGGAGTAATGGGAAATACTCCATGGTGCAAACTGGACAAGGTAAAATTCCTCTGTCCTGTGCCAGGTTATGACCGTCATTTCAAAATCACAGAATTCTTCGGAATTGAGATGATCAATGTACCAATGACTCCACAGGGACCTGATATGGATATGGTAGAAAAGCTTGTCAGCGAAGATCCTGCTATCAAGGGAATCTGGTGTGTGCCGAAATATTCCAATCCACAGGGCTACACCTACTCTGCAGAGACAGTAGACCGCTTTGCTCATCTGAAACCTGCAGCTTTGGACTTCCGTATTTACTGGGATAACGCGTACAGCATCCATCATCTCTATGATGACAAACAGGACTTCCTGGTAGAAATCCTGGAAGCATGTGCAAAAGCCGGAAACCCTGATCTGGTATATAAATTTACTTCTACATCCAAGGTAAGCTTCCCGGGCTCCGGAATTGCAGCTGTAGCAGCATCTAAGGCAAACCTGGAGGATTTCCGCAAGTATATGCAGATTCAGACCATCGGACATGACAAATTAAACCAGCTTCGTCACGTAAGATTCTTCAAGAATCTGGAGGGACTTCATGCGCACATGAGAAAACATGCAGATATTCTCCGTCCGAAATTTGAAATGGTTCTGGATACTCTGGACAGAGAACTTGGAGGACTGGGAATCGGTGAGTGGACAAAGCCTCACGGTGGATATTTCATCTCTTTTGACTCCATGGAGGGATGTGCAAAGGCTATTGTTGCCAAAGCAAAGGAAGCAGGAGTTGTCCTTACAGGAGCAGGTGCAACTTATCCATACGGCAAGGATCCAAAAGATTCCAATATTCGTATTGCGCCAAGCTTCCCGACTCCGGAAGAGCTTGGAAAAGCAGCAGAAGTATTTGTACTCTGTGTAAAACTTACAAGTGTGGAAAAGCTTCTGGAGAATGCCTGAACTGAATAAAAAACTACGATAACGATAAACTGCCCGGCATATTTTTGTGTGCCGGGCGGTTGTGGTTGGAAAGGGGAGAAAAATGAGTACCCGGAAAAAAATTCTGATCAGCCTGATCATCCTCCTGTTTTTGCTCACAGCAGGCGCTTATGGATATGGGGTTTATTATTTTACCAGTCATTTCCTGCCTGGGTCTATGGTAAATGGATTTAACTGTTCCTATATGACAGTAGAGGAATCAGAGAAACTTCTGGGTGAACGGATCGGCGCTTATGTGCTGGCTGTGGAAACCAGAAATAACGGGCAGGAGAGTATCAGTGCCCAGGATGCAGGGCTTTCCTACAAGTCTGACGGCAGTGTAAACCAGCTGGTAAAGGAACAGCAGCGTTTCCGCTGGTTCCTGGCTTTTAATCAGCATCAGGACTATGAGATCCCATCTTCAATCCAGTATGATGAACAGAAGGAAGAAACGGCAGTTGCCGCTCTGAAATGTATGCAGCCTGAGAACAGTACGGAGCCTTCGGATGCATATATTGCAGAGAAAGATGATAAATTTGTAATTATTCCAGAGGTAGAGGGAGCAGCCCTGGATCCGGAAAAGACCTGCCAGGTAATCCTGGATGCTATGCTTACCGGAAAAGTGGCTGTAAATCTGGAAGAAGGCGGCTGCTATAAGAAACCGTCTGTTTATCAGAATGATGAAATGCTGGTGAAAAACTGTGAGCAGATCAATAAGCTGACAGATGTGGTGATCACCTATGATTTTGATGACCGCACAGAGACTGTAGACAGAGAGACGATTAAAAACTGGCTGAAGAAAGACAAAAAAGGTAATTATACTCTGGACAAAAAACAGGTGACTGCTTATGTGAAGGGTCTGAGCGAAAAGTACGATACTGTTGGAAATAGCAGAATCTTTCATACCTATGACGGGCAGGAAATCACAGTAGAGGGCGGTAATTATGGATGGCAGATCGATCAGGAAGCAGAGGTAAAGGCATTGACAGGGCTGATCAAAGAAGGCAAAACCCAGGTAAGAGAGCCGGAGTACGCCCATGAGGGATTAAGCCGTAAAACCAATGATATCGGATATACCTATATAGAAATCAGTCTTACTGCCCAGAGGATGGTATATTACAAAGACGGAGTTCCTACAGCAGATGCGCAGATTCTTACCGGAAATCCCAATGTTCCCAACTGTTCTACCCCTGTGGGCTGCTATTCCACAGGAGAGAAAATATCCGGATATACAGTACCGGGAGAGGATTATCCTGGATCTGTAAATTACTGGATTCCTTTTGGCGGAGGCCTGGGAATCAATGATGCCCCTTGGAGAACAGAATTCGGTGGACAGATTTATGATTTTGAGGGAACTCATGGCTGTATCTGCGCACCGGCCGATCAGGTTCAGATCATTTACAGTGCAGTGGAGAAAAATACTCCGGTTATCATTTATGGATAGTTGTTATTTTGGAACAATCGTATTATAATAACGGCATGTGTTATAAGGAGGAATAAAATGAAGATTGTTGTATTGGCTGGAGGAACAAGTACAGAACGTGCCATTTCCATTATATCCGGAACTGGTATTTGTAAGGCTTTGCGCCAGAAAGGACATCAGGCAATTCTTGCAGATGTTTTTTGTGGAGTGGAGAATGTAGACTGGGAGAATCCTTTCCCTGAGGAATATGATGTGGACGCTGCCTCTGCATATATGTCCGGGTTTGATGATAAAATAGAAACTATGAAAAAAGAACGCAGAAGCTTTTTCGGGGAAAATATCCTGAAGCTCTGTGAAATGGCAGACATTGTTTTTCTAGGACTGCATGGCTCCAATGGAGAAGATGGCAGACTTCAGGCCACTTTTGACCTGATGGGAATCCGGTATACAGGAACAGGATATCTTAGCAGTGCAATGGCTATGGATAAGGGAATCACCAAGCAGATGTTTATGATGAACCATGTACCTACACCAAGGGGAGTTTCTATGGTAAAGTCTCAGATGACTACAGATCTGAAGGCGCTGGGAATGGAATTCCCTGTAGTGGTCAAGACCTGCTGCGGCGGTTCCAGTGTGGGAGTTTATATTGTAAATGACCAGAAGGAATATGAGCAGGCGCTGAAGGATGCCTATTCCTATGAGGATGAGGTAGTTATTGAGGAATATATTAAGGGACGTGAGTTCTCGGTGGCTGTAGTAGACGGGAAAGCATATCCTGTCATAGAAATTGCTCCCATACAGGGATTCTATGATTATAAAAATAAATATCAGGCCGGATCTACCATCGAGACCTGTCCTGCAGAGCTTTCACCGGAGCTTACCGAAAAAATGCAGCATTATGCAGAGGCAGGAGCGAAGGCTTTGTTTATGGAGGGATACTGCCGTCTGGATTTCATGATGAAGGAAAACGGGGATATGTACTGTCTGGAGGCCAATACCCTGCCGGGAATGACACCTACCAGTCTGATCCCTCAGGAAGCCAGAGTACTTGGAATTGATTACCCTACCCTCTGTGAGAAACTGATCGAAGTGTCTTTGAGAAAGTATCAGTAGTCTGGAGCCGGAGCTGTCAGGACAGAAGCCAACAGAATCCAAAAGAAGAGAAAACAGAAAGAAGATATTATGAAGAATTTAACTCTGGAACATATTACACAGGTCTGCGGAGGCACTTATTATGGACCGGCAGACAAAATGCAGGAAGAGGTGCAGTCTGTTGTTACTGACAGCAGAAAGGCAGATAAGGGTTGTCTGTTTGTGCCTATTGTAGGAGAGAGAGTAGATGCCCACAGATTTATCCCTCAGGTGATGGAAGCAGGAGCACTGGCAACATTGTCTGAGCATGTGCTGGAAAGTGCAGATTTTCCATACATTGTGGTGGAATCCTCCCTTCAGGCAGTAAAGGACATTGCGGAATTCTATCTGAAGCAGCTTCAGATCCCGGTAGTTGGGATTACCGGAAGTGTAGGTAAGACCAGCACCAAGGAAGTAATCGCTTCTGTACTCAGCCAGAAATACCGCACTTTGAAAACACAGGGAAACTTTAACAATGAACTGGGATTGCCCCTGACTGTGTTTCGCCTGCGGGAAGAGGATGAACTGGCAGTGTTGGAAATGGGAATCAGTGATTTTGGAGAGATGACCAGGCTGGCAAGGATTGCCAGACCGGATACCTGTGTGATCACCAATATCGGTACCTGCCATCTGGAGAATCTGGGAGACAGAGATGGTGTACTGCGTGCTAAGACAGAAATATTCAAATTTCTGAAGAAAGACGGCCATATTGTATTAAACGGAGACGATGATAAGCTATCTACTGTAAAAGATTATGAGGGAATTTCACCGGTATTTTTTGGGATGAATGGAGAATGCCAGGTATATGGAGACCAGATCATCAGCCGTGGACTAAAGGGAATGACCTGTACCATACATATGGGAGATGTTGTTTTTACAGTGGATATTCCTATGCCGGGACGTCATATGGTATATAATGCTCTGGCAGCGGCAGCTGTGGGCAGGATTTATGGACTGACACCGGAGCAGATCAAGGCCGGAATTGAGAGCCTGGAGCCGGTAAGCGGACGTTTTAAAATGATTGAGACAGAGAAATTTCTGATCGTGGATGACTGCTATAATGCCAACCCAATGTCCATGAAGGCTTCCCTGGATGTGCTTCAGGACGGAGCCGGACGTAGAGTAGCTATTCTTGGTGACATGGGAGAGCTGGGAACCAATGAGGCGGAGCTTCACAGGGAAGTGGGAGAGCATGCCGGTAAATGCAGAATAGATGTACTGATCTGTACAGGTGCACTCTGCAAGAATATGGCAAAAGCAGCAGCTGAGGCGAATCCCTCCCTGGAGGTGATTTATGAGCCGGACAGAGAAAGCCTTCTGGCTCATCTGAAAAAATATGTACAGAAAGAGGATACGATTCTGGTAAAAGCATCTCATTTTATGAAGTTTGAGGAAGTTGTTGAAGTATTACAGAAAATGTAAAAGAGGAAAAGCAAATACCGGTTGGTGTGTGCTGAAGAAAATGAAATAGACAGGAATAGATGCAGAATCTGCTTTATGTGCAGGTTCTGTATTTTTGTAGCTGAATTTGACGAACGAATTTAGTTTCCCGGGGGCTTTGACAGAGGTATAATACATTTATGGAGATTTCGAAAAATACCTTGAGACTGTGAAACAGGAAGAGGAATTTTTCGGAATGACTGCAGTTCAGAATCAGAAGGAGGATGTTATGGCGGAGAAGGTCATGAATCTGCATCTTCTGCTCTATGCAATGGCTGCCCTGGGTGGCCTGGGAGCGGCAGGGATGCTAACAACACATCTTACTTATCGAAGACTGATCAGAAAAAACACAGGGATAAAATCAAATCTCAAAGAGAAATGGATGAATTTATGGAGAACCAGGGACAGGCTTCTGAACAGGATGAATCGTATGGTATGGTATCCTTCCCTTTTCTGTACGGCTCTCCTGGTGACTGCGATTTCCCTTACTGCAACCGGTGCCGGACAGAAGGGGGTGCCTCTTGCCTATCTTTATGTAGGGGCAATTGTACCGGCAGCTCTTTTGCTGCTTCGCCAGGCTTTGGATTTTACCTATAAGGAGGAGCTTATTATGAATACACTTTCTGATTATGTGGAGCAGGTCAGGATCTGGACAGAGGAAACTCCGGCAGCAGGAAAGCCGGATGAGGCTTCCAGAGAAGAAATTGTAGAACATATTGCAGAGAGTATCCGGCAGACTGCGGCTGCAGGAAGCCATTTCAGCAGAATGCTTACTCCTGAGGAAGAGGAGATCATGAGAGAGATCATCCGGGAGTTTATGGATTGACAAAGAGGACGGTCTATTGACCGTCCTCTTCTATAACCTGGATCTCCAGATAATCAAAATCAATCTGTTCAATGAAGTTATCCTGATAAAATCTGGCTTTGTCATGTTTTTGGAAATCCTTGACAGTGGAATCCAGCCAGATAGGATTTTCCAGATCCATTTCATAACAGACGGATTCCAGCCCCCGGAATATTTTGTGGGTTCTGGTATCCTGGGAATCGTCACATATTACAGTATCTCTTAATAAACGGTTATCTTTCCATATTTTGCCCCATAAACGAAACATAATTTGCCTCCCTGATTCGGTTGTCTGCAGATAGTGATGAAAACAGTATAGAGGATTACAGGCAAAATGTAAAGAAACAGTAGACAGTAAAGGGAAGAAAAGCTATGGGAAACAGTATCGAAAACGATTAAGCTAAAGTTCGGATAAATAGTTGGAAAAAGCGAAAATAGTCAAAAAATATAAAAGGACAAGTTTCTTGTGAAAACAGGGAAAAGTAAAAATGCACAATAAAACGGGTTAAAAATATAGCGAATTATACGAAACGCATAATTTAAGCAAAATAAGCATTGACAAATTAGTGAAAGTGAGGTTTAATAAAGGAAAGAAAACGATTAAGTAAAACAAATCAAGGAAAACTTAATCGAAAGGTGTTTCGAAAATTGGATTTGAGAAGCACACACACCAAAAGGAACGAAATTATTTTAATTTTAAAAGGAGGACACACAATGAAGAAAAAAGTCATGGCAGTTGCACTTGCAGCAGCAACAGTTGTATCAATGGTAGGCGCTACAGGCGTAAGCGCAGCTACAGAGGTTGCAAAGAATGATCTGGCTTACAAGGGTGAACTTGAGATCATGCATTACTCTACATCAGAGGAGTCTGAAGGAAACGGTGGATCTGATGGATTCCGTACAACTCTTGCAGCATGGCAGGAAGCTCATCCGGACATTACATTGAACGAAAATGTTCTTGCAAATGCAGAATACAAAACACAGATCGCTACATTGGCAGCAGCAGATAACCTTCCGGATGTATTCTTACTTCAGGGTATGAATACCAAGGCATGGGCTGAGCAGGGACTGGTTATGGATCTGACAGACACAATTAAAGCTTCTCCGTATTATGATAAATATGATCAGGATTACTTTACACCATTTAAGGTTGGCGATAAGCTTTATGGATATCCGGTACTGACAGGTGGTACTTGTACAGTAGTTATCTATGACAAGGCTATGTGGAAAGAAGCAGGATACGATACATTCCCATCTACATGGGAAGATGTTGAGAAAGCTTCCGAATATTTCCAGGAGCAGGGTATTGACACTGTTGCATTTGGTAATGGCGGAAAATGGCAGGCAAACAGCGATTTCCTTTCTACTTTAGGTAACAGATATACAGGTAAAGATTGGTTCCAGGGTCTGATTGACAACAGCGGTTCCAAATTTACTGACGAAGCATTTGTAAAAGCTCTGACAGAAACACAGCATCTGTTCACAGAAACCAAGATCTTCAACGAAGACTTCAACTCTGTAACAAACGAAGATGCACGTGAGTACTATATCTCCGGTGATGCAGCAGCATTTATCGGTGGTAACTGGGATGAATCCTATATCGCAGCAACTCTGAAAGAAAGCGATGAAGAGAAATACAACAACATCGGCTTTGCAGTTCTTCCACAGCCTGCAGATGCAACAGAGGATCCTGATTCTCAGAACATCGGTCTTGGATATGCAGTAGCAATCAATCCTAAGGTTGCTGACGATGCTGACAAATTAGCAGCAGCTATTGACCTTGCACAGGAACTTACAGGACCTGCATTCTCCTCTTATGTAGCAGAGAACTATGCACTTAGCGGATTAACAAAGACAGACGATGTTGACCTGAGCAAATTCGACCAGATTACACAGGACTTCTACAACTACTCTTATGTTGATACAACAAAATGCGAGATTTATGACTCCTACATCAACAGCGCTGTATGGGATGTTCTTAACACAGATCTTCAGACTATGATGAATGGTGATATGACTCCGGAAGATGTAGCAGCAAATGCTCAGAAAGCATACGAAGAGAACTATAAATAGATTATATAAATAAGAATATAAATCTATAAGCAATGACCGTTCTGCCCACTGCGGTGGGCGGAGCGGTTTTTGAGTGTAGAAAGGAGAGATGCAGCATATGTTGACGACAATTAAACCTAAAACCAAAACTCTTATTTTATATCTGTGCCTGCCAGTTGCAATGTTTATTTTTACGGTATTTGTTCCGCTGGTAACAGCTCTTGTATACAGCTTCTTTGAGTGGAAGGGAGGCCCTGTAAAAACCTTTAACGGACTTGCAAACTATGTTCAGCTGATCCATGATTCTACTTTCTGGCAGTCCTTTGGACATAATATTTATCTGGTAATCGCATGTATCATCGGACAGGTTGGCATTGCTTTCCTTCTGGTCCTGCTGGTTAATGCAAAAGCAACAAAATTAAAAGGTATGCACCGTACTTTCGGATTTTTCCCAAGTACGATCGCAGCTGTATGTATTGGTTTGATCTGGAACATGATCTATCATAATAAATATGGTCTGATCAACTGGTTCCTGAAAGCGATCGGACGTGCAGATCTGTGTCAGGTATGGCTGAATAATCCGAAAATCGTTATGCTTTGTGTAACAATTCCGCTGATCTGGCAGTACATAGGTTATTATATGGTAATTATTCTTTCCGCCATTGCTTCTATTGATACGGAAATTTTTGAAAGTGCTCAGATTGACGGAGCCAACGGACTTCAGACAGCATGGTATATTACCCTGCCATTGATCAAGAACACAATGCTTGTATGTATTACCCTTTGCGTAGCTGGTAATATGAAAGCTTTCGATAATATTTATGTTATGACAAAGGGCGGTCCGGGTACGGCATCCATGGTTATGGCAATGTACGGATACCAGGTTTCCTTTAGCCAGAGCAACATGGGCTATGGTAGCTGTATTTCAGTAGCAATCTTTGTACTGTCGTTGTTGGTAATCGGCGGTTCTCAGGCGTTGATCAAATATCTTACCAGGGAAAAGGAGGCGTAGGTTTATGAATTCAAGTGCAAATGTACCGGCAACTCACAAAGTGAGAAAAGGAATTGCAGCTGTGATCATAAATGCGGTCCTGCTTATTTTCTCCCTTTCCTGTATTTTCCCTATCGTGTGGATGATGTATTCCTCGCTGAAGGAAAAACGAGTATTTAATGCGGATATTATGGGGCTTCCAAAGGACCCTACTTTGATTAATTATATTAAAATCCTTTCTAATAAGGATTATCATCTGGGACAGTCTATGTTAAACAGTGTAAGAACTACAGGTGTATCTATTGTTCTTATTATTATATTCAGCTTTATTGTAGGCTATATTCTGGCGCGTGTTCATTTTAAACTGAACCGTGTACTGTATATCATGTTCCTGATGGGTATGCTGATCCCTATCCATTCTCTGCTGGTTCCTATCTATGTAGTATTCCAGAAATGCGGAATCAACAACAGATGGTTCACTTTGCTTCTTCCATATGTATCCTTTGGTCTCCCTATCGGTATTTTCCTGGTAGAGGGCTATGTGAAATCTATTCCGGTATCACTGGAAGAGGCTGCGGCAATTGACGGAAGTAACTTTACCCATACTTTATGGACGATTATTCTTCCAATCTGCCGCCCGATCCTTACAACGATTGCGATCATTCAGGTATTCAGCTGCTGGAACGAGTTCTCTTTCGCCCTGGTTCTGATCAAGGATGTAGGTCTTCAGACTGTACCGCTTGCATTGACACAGTTCAAGGGACAGTTTGCATCGGATTATCCGAAGCAGATGGCTGCCATGTTGATTACTATGGCGCCGGTAGTAATCCTGTATTTTGCATTTAGCAAGGAGATTATCAAAGGTATGGTATCAGGAGCTGTCAAAGGCTGATCTGCCACAGATCCTGCTATTTATAAACTAATGCCAAGAGTCCCCTGGAAGGTGTGTGTAACTCCTTTCCGGGGGATTTCTTTTGTTTTGGATTGGTACTTGATTATTTGCTTCAGATAACCTATAATTAAGTTTAAATTTCTGCAAATTAGCGTATAAAAGCGTGCTTTCGGAGAAAGTCAGGAAAAGGAGGATATATTATGAAATTATATGATACCGGTGTTTACCTGCTGAATGGTAAGGAGATCGTACCGGAGACTGAGGCAAAGCTGTCTGTTTCCAGAGAAAAGGCAGCAGAGAATACGATTGCTTATTCAATCCTGAAATCCCACAATACTTCCGGAAATATGGAGAAACTTCAGATTAAATTTGATAAACTGACATCCCATGATATTACCTTTGTGGGAATTATTCAGACAGCCAGAGCATCAGGGCTGGAGAAATTTCCTGTACCCTATGTGCTGACTAACTGTCATAATTCTCTTTGCGCAGTAGGCGGAACGATCAATGAGGATGACCATATGTTTGGACTTACCTGTGCCAAGAAATATGGCGGCGTATATGTACCGCCTCATCAGGCAGTTATTCACCAGTTTGCAAGAGAGATGCTTGCAGCAGGGGGTAAAATGATCCTCGGTTCAGACAGCCATACACGCTATGGCGCTCTTGGAACCATGGCAATGGGAGAAGGAGGACCGGAACTTGTGAAGCAACTTCTTTCCCAGACCTACGATATTAATATGCCGGGTGTAGTTGCTATTTATCTGAAGGGAGCACCTAGACCTGGTGTGGGACCTCAGGACGTTGCGCTGGCTATTATCGGTAAGGTTTTTGCCAATGGTTATGTGAAGAATAAGGTTATGGAGTTTGTAGGACCTGGTGTGGCAAATTTAAGTGCTGATTTCCGTATTGGCGTGGATGTTATGACTACAGAGACAACCTGCCTTTCTTCTATCTGGCAGACAGATGAGAAAATTCAGGAATTCTATGAGATTCACGGCAGAAGTGAGGATTATAAAGAACTGAAACCAGGCGAAACTGCATATTATGATGGATGTGTGGAGATTGATCTGGGAGAAATCAAACCTATGATCGCAATGCCTTTCCATCCAAGTAATACCTATACCATTGACGAGTTAAATGCTAATCTGGATGATATTCTTGCAGATGTGGAGAAAAAAGCTCAGATAAGTCTGGATGGTAAGGTACCATATACACTCAGAGACAAAGTGGTTGATGGAAAACTGTATGTAGATCAGGGAATTATTGCCGGCTGTGCAGGCGGCGGATTTGAAAATATCTGTGCTGCAGCAGATATTCTGAAGGGCAAGAGCATTGGTGCGGATGCTTTTACATTAAGTGTTTATCCGGCAAGTACTCCAATTTATATGGAACTGGCAAAAAATGGTGTTCTGGCTAATCTGTTGGAAACAGGTGCTGTAGTTAAGACTGCTTTCTGCGGACCGTGCTTTGGGGCTGGTGACACACCTGCAAACAATGCGTTCAGCATTCGTCATACCACCAGAAATTTCCCGAACCGTGAAGGTTCTAAGATCCAGAATGGCCAGATTTCTTCTGTGGCACTTATGGATGCCCGCTCTATAGCTGCTACAGCTGCTAATAAGGGATTCCTTACTTCTGCTGAGGAATATGCCGGAGGATATACAGGTCAGAAATATTTCTTTGATAAGACTATTTATGAAAATCGTGTTTTTGACAGCAAGGGTGTAGCTGATCCGTCTGTAGAGATCCAGTTTGGTCCCAATATTAAGGACTGGCCAAAGATGTCTGCACTTCCGGAGAATCTTATTGTGAAGGTTGTTTCTGAGATTCATGATCCGGTTACTACCACAGATGAACTGATTCCTTCCGGTGAGACTTCTTCCTACCGTTCCAATCCTCTGGGACTGGCAGAATTTACCCTTTCCAGAAAGGATCCGGCTTATGTAGGCCGCGCCAAGGAAGTCCAGATTGCTCAGAAAGCAATTGAAGAGGGTAAATGTCCGGCTGAAGCACTTCCGGAGCTGAAACCGGTGATGGAAGTGATCAAGAAATCCTATCCGCAGGTCAGCAAAGAAAATCTGGGAGTTGGAAGTACCATTTTTGCTGTGAAACCTGGTGACGGTTCAGCCCGTGAACAGGCTGCCTCCTGTCAGAAAGTACTTGGAGGATGGGCAAATGTGGCAAATGAATATGCAACAAAGAGATATCGTTCGAATCTGATCAACTGGGGCATGCTTCCGTTTTTGATCCAGGAAGGGAAGCTTCCCTTTGTGAACGGGGATTACCTGTTTTTCCCGGAAATCCGTCAGGCTGTGGAGAATAAGGCTGATGTAATCAAAGGATATGTAGTCGGACAGGAAGGTCTGAAAGAATTTGAGGTGACTCTGGGCGAGCTTACAGATGATGAAAGAGAGATTATCCTTAAGGGATGTCTGATCAATTATAATCGTAAATAAATAATAAAGAAATGCAGTCGTTTGGGAAGCGGCTGCATTTCTGATTTTGCTGTTATTGTTCATAGGCAATATCCAGCAAAGCGTGTTGCTGAGAACGGAATGAACGGTAATATTTTGACAGAATCAAATCTTGGAAACTTAAAAAGTCAGAAAATTACGAGATAAATAGAAAAAATATAAAATTAATGAAAATAAAACAATAATAAGATAAAAAATATGAAAATAAATAGAAAAATGTATTGACAAATACGAAGCATGATGGTATTATAAGTTCATCAAAAAGAAACAGGAAATAAAATCTTAAAAAAGAAATTCATTCAATTCATAGTATAGATAAATGTTACAATGAAGAAGGATGAAATTATTTTAGAAGGGTTAGGTGATTCCGTTGGAAATGAATTTACAGACTTAATCAATATAAGAGTGGCAGATATCGCATTTCCTGCCAGAAAGACCGGATACATAAGATGATGAAACGGTTTTCCAACAAATGAAATTATTTTTCAGAATGGAATAGAATTTGTATCCAGAGTATTATAGAAGCGATAACTTATATTGAATAACTGTCACAGACCTGGTACAGAGATTTTGATAAATATGTAAAGAAATATTTATTAAAAGAGTATAACCCTTATCTCAATAGTTAGCCTGAAAGCTGAGTTTCAGGGAACAGATAGATTGAAGGTAAGAACGATACTTTGAGATGTATATCAGTAACTTTAGGATATAGATTGAAGCTTTGCATCAGAAGAATATCTTCCATATAATAATGGATTCAGATATTGAGTGTGAATTACGAAGGTACTTTTTCAAAATACTTTACATAGGATGACAGATTTCTTGAATTAAAATAGAAATATTGTATTTGAAAAACCTGGTTCGGATGAGATGATAAAGTATAAACACATAAACGGTTATGAATTTAAGAAGTTAAATTTATAATTGCTTATATAAAAGATGAAAAAGTGTATCCAGTATTTCCAATTTGTAATTATAATCCGTGAAATTATAATTAAAATCTATATAACTTTCTAAGTAAGACCAATGATTACATATCATTTGGATTATGAGCAGGAAATCAGAGAAGAATTTTAAGATTTGAAATTTAAAAATTGAATAGCGAATCTTGTAGAACAGTCTATAAATAATATAGAAAGAATACTAAGAGGAAAATAAATTGAATAACGAAGAACATTGAGGCGGTCATCATTTTTGAAATCTGGTAGAGTAAAAAGTGATGACCGTCTTTGAGTTTGCCTGAAAAAATCACGCCTGGCGTGGTTTTTTATTTTGCATGTTTTGCGGCAGACCATCTTGGAGTGAAACTGGCGTTGCGTGAAAATGAAGATTGAGGTATAATTTTTGGGATATTTACTGCTTTTATAAAGGAGATTATATATAGATGAAAGATGTGAGAGAATGTATTTTATATGAAGATAAGGATATCCTGGTCTGCCATAAGCCGGCAGGGATTGCAGTACAGAGTGGGCGTGTGGGGACCATGGATCTGGAAAGCCTGCTAAAGAATTATATTGCGCAAAAAAAAACGGGAAAGATACCTTATCTGGCTGTGATCCATCGATTGGATCAGCCGGTGGAAGGAGTGCTCGTGTTTGCTCTGAATCCGAAAGCGGCAGCGGCTTTAAACAGACAGATGATGACGGGGGAGATTTCCAAAACTTATCTGGCGGTGACAGATGTGAAAAGGGAAAGTGTACTGCAAAAGGAAAGCACAGACACAAAGGAAGAGGAAAAAGTGCAGATGATATGCCTCACAGACTGGCTCTGCAAAGATAATAAAACGAACTCTTCTTCAGTGGTGCCTGCTGGTACAGCAGGTGGGAAGAAAGCAGTTTTATATTATAAGATTCTGGAAAGCAGGGAAGTACAGGGACAGAAACGCTGCATGGTACAGGTTCGGCTGGAAACAGGACGCCATCATCAGATCAGAGTACAGCTGTCACATGCAGGGATGCCCTTGGTGGGAGACCGTAAATATAATCCTGTGGAAAACAGCAGAGAAGCACTGGCCTTGTGTTCGGTACAGCTGGAGTTTACACATCCAGCATCAGGGAAAAAGATGAAATTTCAGGTTGCACCCACAGGAACGGCATTTCGTGAATTCTCCGTGAAAAAAATATAAAATCTCTGGACGAAAGATTTAAAATGTGTATAATATAAGGGATAAAATATTAGCTTTATGTAAATGAATAAAGCCTGATTTTTCGGCTGTGTATAAGCAGTGAAACGGATGATTTACCCGCTCGGTTGTAGCGCGATAGAAAGAGGAGATTGATCATGAAGAAACCGATAGTAGCAGTGATCGGTATGACAGTGGCTTTGACAATGCTGTCAGGTTGCAGTAAGGATGAGGTTGAGGAGACTATCCAGCCATTGGTAGCAGATGCTATTGAGGAAGAGGATTCTGAGGCAGAGGCAGTGGAGGATGGAGATGGGAGTCCTCTGATTCCTGAAATTGACACCAGTGTGAAGATTCAGGCAGGTTCCAGAATTGCTGTTGTGAGCAAGTCCACAAAGGGAGAGTACTGGAAAATGGTAAAGAAAGGCATGGAGGACGCTGTGGCAGCCATCAATGATGCCTATGGTTATAAGAAGGATGATGCTATTACTATGACCTTTGAGGGACCGGATAATGAAGAGGATGTGGAGAGCGAAATCAACATTATTGACGCGGTAATTGCAGAGAATCCTGAAGTATTGTGCATTTCAGCAGGAGATATGGATTCCTGTCAGGCACAGCTTGAAGCAGCTCATGAGAATGGGATTCCGGTTATTGTTTTTGACTCTAATGTTTCTGAGAAGAAGCTGGTGCGGGCATATCGTGGTACAGATAATGTACAGGTAGGCAAGATGGCTGCATACAGGCTGGGAAGTGCGATTGGAAAGATGGGAAAGATAGCAATATTTTCTGCTCAGGAGAAAACAAAGAGTGTACAGGACAGAGTCCAGGGCTTCATGGATAATATCCGGAAATATGGAGATATTGAGGTAGTGGAGACCATTTATTCCGATCAGGTTGATGATATGGAAGCTGCAATGCAGGAGGTTCTGGAGAAATATCCAACACTGGACGGAGTGTTCTGCACCAATGCGGATATTACAGAGCTGTATCTGGAAATGGATAAAAGTACGGAAAGTGACAGTATTGCCCTGGTTGGTGTAGATGCCACTTCCAAACAGCAGGAGGCAATCAGAAAGGGAACAGAGATTGGCTGTGTTTCCCAGCAGCCTTATGCTATGGGATATCAGACGATCTGGGCGGCAGCAGAGACCACAGCACCCAGAAAGTCGGTGAAAATAGAGAAAAACGTGCTGACCAATCCGGCATGGATCGATGCATCTACTCTTGATGATCCGGAGAGCAGTGCATATCTTTATACAGATTAGAACTGGCAGTTTCCGGAGAGATTATGAATAAAAAATGATTATTGAGAATATCGGGTATTTACGGTAAGAGAAATATACAAAAGAGAAAGCATGAGAACAGAAGTGTACTGTTCTTGTGCTTTTTTTGCTTTCATTTGGTCACAAAAAATAAATATAATATGTTGAAATAATCACATGCATGATATAAATATAACAAAAAAATAGTAAAATTATAATTAAATTTTGATAAAATTATACAGCTTTCTTGTAATTTTACATGCGATATGATAAAATTATGAACATAATCAGTGATCAGAGGAAAACAGGATTATATAAGTTTATAACTGAAAGGATATGGATGATTTGTAGTCATAAATAGGAGGAAAATTGGATAAAAAAGAGAATGGCATGAAGCAATGGTCAAAGATTATTAAAAATGTTACTATGTTGTCTCAGTTTAGCTTGTCTCTTATCACACCGCTTTTGCTGTGTCTGGCGTTCTGCTGGTTTCTTATTTCCCATACAGGTGTTGGCGGGTGGATTTTTATTCCGGGTTTCTTTTTTGGACTGGGAGGTTCTGGGACAGTAGCATATAAATTTTATCTTTCTATTAACAGACAGCAGAGAAAAGAGAGCAGAAAGAAGAAAAATAAAGTATCGTTCAACAGACATTTATAGTGGATGGAAGGGAGATTTATATGAGTATTATGGATAATGTTCAGCCAGTCGTAAAGAAAGAAACCGGAAGGGTGTCTGCCATTACCGGAATCGGACTGCTGATCATGTGGATTGTATTTGGAGTGCTGCATGCTTTTATGCCGCAGAAGGTACCCTTTGATTATACAGTATTTCTTGGAGGTGCGGCTGGAGGATGTGTGGCAGTCCTTAATTTCTTTTTAATGGGACTTGCAGTACAGAAAGCAGCTGCAGCAACAGATGAAGACACAGCAAGAATGAGGATCAAAGCCAGTTATTCACAGAGAATGATGATCCAGATGCTGTGGGTGATCATAGCCATTGTTGCTCCGTGCTTTCATTTTGTGGCAGGAATTGTTCCTCTTTTATTTCCGGGAACAGGAATTAAAATTGCAGGAATTTTTCATACTAAAAAGTAGTCATTAAAACGAATTACAAATATCTGTTGTTATTAAACCGGAAAACAGTACCGGGGCAGACAGGAGGTGAATAATAGTATGGAACTGGATATTACAGGGGCAAGGATATTCTTTACATTGCCCATTGATGTGCCTTTTCTCGGGCCATTAAGGATCAGCGAGACAATGGTCATAAGCTGGCTGGTTATGATACTTATAACTGGTTTGTGTATCTGGCTGACACATGATCTGAAAGAAGAGAACATTTCCAAACGTCAGGCTGTGGCAGAGCTCATTGTAGAGAAAGCCAACAGCTTTGTAATCGGAAATATGGGTGAGAAATTCAGATATCTGATACCATTTGTTGCAGCACTTTTTGCAACCAGCGTGGTTTCCAACCTGATCAGTCTGATCGGACTTCGAAGCCCTACAGCAGACCTTTCTACAGAGGCTGCCTGGGCAGTTGTGGTTTTCATTATGATCACAGCGCAGAAGATAAAGACCAGCGGATTTGGCGGCTATCTGAAAGGATTTACAACCCCGATCGCAGTTATGACACCGTTTAATATTCTTTCCGAGCTGGCTACACCTGTCAGTATGGCCTGTCGTCATTTCGGAAATATCCTTTCCGGTGTGGTAATCAATGGCCTGATCTATGGGGCACTGGCAGTTGCAAGCTCCGCACTTTTGGGACTGATCCCGGGTGCACTGGGAAATATACTGTCAAAGATACCGATTCTTGATGTGGGTATACCTGCGATCACGTCGGTCTATTTTGACTGGTTCTCGGGAGTTATGCAGGCGTTTATCTTCTGTATGCTGACTGTAATGTACATTGCAAATGCAGCAGAAGAGTAGCAGAAACATGATTTGCCGGAGCAAAACGGCAGCGGTGGTAACCGCAAAGAATGCTGAAATACAGCAGAAAAATTAATACCGCAGCAAAGGGGAAAAAGCTGCAGATTATTATTTAACAGGAGGGTTTTATTATGGATTTTCAGTTATTGGCAAAAGGTATCGCATTAGCAGGATGTGCAATTGGAGCAGGATGTGCGCTGATCGCAGGTATCGGACCTGGTATTGGTGAAGGTAACGCAGTAGCAAAGGCGCTGGAAGCAATCGGACGCCAGCCTGAGTGCAAGGGTGATGTTACTTCTACCATGCTTCTTGGATGTGCCATCGCAGAGACAACAGGTATCTATGGTTTCGTAACCGGTCTGCTGCTTATTTTCGTTGCACCTGGTATGTTCATGAACTTCCTGAGCTGATAGGCATTTTAGACTAGTATAGACAGGAGGTTACAAACATGCAGGTACAGGAATTAGTTGGAATTGTGCCGTGGAATTTTATAGCGACGATTTGCAACCTTTTTATTCAGGTATATCTGATCAAACGTTTCCTCTTCAAGCCCATCAATGAGATGCTGGAAAAGCGTAAAGCAAAAGCTGATGCCCAGATCCAGGATGCAGTGAAGGCAAAGGAAGAAGCCCAGGCAATGAAAGCAGAATATGAAAAGAATATGCAGGAAGCCAAGAATAAGGCAAATGACATTTTGATGACAGCTCAGAAAACAGCCGCTATCCAGAGTGAAGAGATGCTTAAGGAGGCTTCCAGTCAGGTAACTGCCATGAAAGAGAAGGCAGAGAAAGACATTGCACAGGAGAAACGTAAGGCAGTCAACGAGATCAAGGGAGAAATCGGCGGTATGGCTGTTGAGATTGCCGGAAAAGTGATCGAGCGCGAAATTAGTGAAGAGGATCATGCAAAACTGATTGATGAGTTTATTGAGAATGTAGGTGAGGCATCATGACAAAAACTGCCAGAGTTTACGGCGGAAGTCTGTATGACCTTGCCGCTGAAGAAAAGCTGGATGGACAGATTATGGAGCAGATGATCGCGATCAGACAGATTTTTCGAGAAAATCCGGGATATCTGAAATTGCTGGGAGAACCAGCGATTCCTGAAGACGAGAGACTTAAGATGATTGAAGAGGCTTTCGGAGGGCAGGCAGAGAGATATCTGGTGAATTTCCTGAAATTATTGTGTGAACGCAAGATTCTGAGAGAGTTTGCCGGATGCTGCGAAGAGTTTATCGGACGCTACAACAGTGCACATGGAATTGCGGAGGCAGTGGTTACCAGTGCAGTGAAGCTCAGTGAGACTCAGATGGAAGCTCTGAAAGCGAAGCTTGAGAAGCTAAGCGGAAAGAAAGTGTATCTGGTTCAGAAAACAGATGCATCCGTGCTTGGTGGACTTCGCGTGGAACTGGAGGGCGTGCAGCTCGACGGTACCGTACAGAGCCGTATTTCCGGTATTTCAAAGAAACTGAATGAATTGGTAGTATAAAAATTTAAGAGATTAAAGGATGGAATGGAAACATGCAATTAAAACCTGAGGAAATATCCAAGGTCATCCGAAGCCAGATAAAATATTACGAAAATGCCATTCAACAGAACGAGACAGGTACGATCCTTATGGTTGGTGACGGTATTGCCAGAGCCAGCGGACTGGTAAACTGCATGTCAGGAGAGCTTCTGGAATTTGAGGACGGAAGCTTCGGTATGGCACAGAACCTGGAGGAGAACAGTGTCTCCATCGTAATCTTTGGTTCAGATGAGAACATTGGTGAGGGTCAGACCGTAAAGCGTACAGGCAAGGTGGTGTCTGTACCTGTAGGCGACGCCATGGTTGGACGTGTTGTAAATGCACTGGGACAGCCAATTGACGGAGCAGGCCCGATTGATACAAAAGAATTCCGGCCGATTGAGAGTAAGGCACCGGGAATCTGTGAGAGAAGATCTGTATATCAGCCTCTCCAGACCGGTATCAAAGCAATCGACTCCATGATCCCCATTGGACGTGGACAGCGAGAACTGATTATTGGTGATCGTCAGACCGGTAAAACCACAATTGCCACAGATACCATTATTAACCAGAAGGGAAAAGATGTGATCTGTATTTATGTAGCCATCGGACAGAAGCGTTCCACAGTAGCTACATTAGTAGAGAACCTGACCAGAAACGGTGCAATGGATTATACTATCGTTGTGGCAGCTACAGCATCTGAGTCAAGCCCGCTGCAGTATATCGCACCCTATTCCGGATGTGCAATGGGTGAATACTTTATGAATAAGGGAAAAGATGTGTTGATCATCTATGATGATTTAAGTAAGCATGCAGTTGCATATCGTGCACTTTCCCTGCTGATCCGTCGTCCGCCCGGACGTGAGGCATATCCGGGTGACGTTTTCTATCTGCATTCCAGACTTCTGGAACGTGCAGCGAAGCTGGATGATGAACATGGCGGCGGCTCTATGACAGCACTGCCGATCATTGAAACACAGGCAGGTGACGTATCTGCCTATATTCCTACTAACGTTATTTCTATTACAGACGGACAGATATTCCTGGAGACAGAGTTATTCCATTCAGGAATCATGCCTGCTGTAAACCCGGGTATCTCCGTATCACGAGTTGGTGGTGATGCGCAGATTAAGGCAATGAAGAAGGTAGCAGGAACACTGAAGCTGATCTATTCCCAGTACCGTGAACTGCAGAGCTTTGCACAGTTTGGTTCTGATCTGGATGCTGATACAAAGGCACGTCTGGAACAGGGCGCACGTATTGTGGAAGTTCTGAAACAGAACCAGAATGCACCGGTTCCTGTAGAGAAACAGGTTGCAATCCTTTATGCGGTTACAAAGGGTGTTCTGGAATCAGTAAAAGTTGAAGACGTAAATGTATATGAATCAGGATTATATACCTATCTGGATACAGATGCAGCAGGCGTAGAGGTTATGCAGGAGATCCGCTCAACAGGTAAGCTGGAGCAGGAAACAGAGCAGAAGCTTCGCAGCGTACTGGATGCGTATACAGAGAACTTCCTGAATACAAGACCTGAGAAATAAAGTGATTAGGAGGGTATCGTATGGCTTCGAATATGAAAGCGGTAAAGCTGCGTATCAAGAGTGTACAGAGTACCATGCAGATTACCAAGGCCATGGAGCTTGTAGCATCCTCCAAACTGCGTAAGGCAAAGGAACGTGCAGAGGTATGCCGTCCGTACTTTACAGAACTTCATGAGACATTGAAAGAGATTGCAAGGGAGAATACAGATTTCTCATCCATTTATGCGAAAGAGTCTTCCAACAATAAAACCTGCTATGTAGTGATCGCAGGTGACAGAGGATTGGCAGGCGGATATAATGCAAACCTTTTCAAATGTCTGGAGGCTTCTGCTGAAGGTAAGGACTACATGGTTCTGCCGGTTGGAAAGAAAGCAGTAGAATATTTCCGACAGAGAGGGCTTGAAGCTCTGACAGAACAGTTTGCAGAAGTGGGGAATATTTCTGTGGCGGACTGTTTTGAGATGGCAAATATGCTCTGCACGGAATTTCGAAAAGGAACCTTTGGCCATATTGAATTATGCTATACTGTTTTTAATTCCATGCTTTCTCAGCAGCCGGAGGTATTTTCCATGCTTCCTATGACTGATATCAGAGAGGAAAGCGGCGGTAAGATAGAGACGAAGAATCTGATTCTCTACGAACCGGACGGAGAGACAGTATTTGATGCCATTGTTCCGGAATATCTGGCAGGCCTGGTTTATGGCGGTATCTGCGAAAGTATTGCAAGTGAACTGGCAGCCAGACGTATGGCTATGGACGCAGCTACAAGTAATGCGGAAGAGATGATCGATCAGCTCAACCTTTATTACAACAGAGCACGTCAGGCAAGCATCACGCAGGAAATCACGGAGATTGTTGCAGGTGCAGAAGGTCTTTAATATAATTTCCAACAGATAGGAGATTACTAACATGAGTGAAAAACACATTGGCGAGGTAGTGCAGGTTATCGGTCCGGTACTGGATATCCGCTTTGCGCACGATGAACTGCCGCCTCTTCTCAATGCCATAGAGATTGATAATGATGGCGCAAAGCTGGTTGCCGAGGTTGCACAGCAGATCGGTGATGATGTGGTAAGATGTATTGCCATGAATTCTACTGACGGACTGGTGCGCGGTGCCAAAGCTCTGGATACAGGTGGTCCAATTTCCGTTCCTGTAGGTGAGGAATGCCTGGGACGAGTATTTAACCTTCTAGGTGATCCGGTAGATAATCTTCCGGCACCGGAGGCAAAGGAACGCTGGTCTATCCATCGTCAGGCTCCTTCTTATGAAGAACAGATGCCTGCAACAGAAATCCTGGAGACAGGTATTAAGGTCGTTGATCTGATCTGCCCTTATGCAAAGGGTGGTAAGATCGGTCTTTTCGGTGGTGCAGGTGTAGGAAAAACAGTTCTTATCATGGAGCTGATCCACAACGTAGCAACTGCACACGGCGGACTTTCCGTTTTTACAGGTGTAGGAGAGCGTACACGTGAGGGAAATGATCTTTACAATGAAATGAAAGAAAGTGGAGTTATCGACAAGACTGCTCTGGTTTACGGTCAGATGAACGAGCCGCCCGGAGCACGTATGAGAGTTGGACTTTCCGGACTTACCATGGCGGAATACTTCCGCGATGAGAAGAACCAGGATGTGCTCCTCTTTATTGACAATATTTTCCGTTTTACACAGGCAGGTTCCGAGGTGTCTGCGCTTCTGGGACGTATGCCTTCAGCCGTAGGCTATCAGCCTACACTGGCAACTGAAATGGGTAATCTGCAGGAACGAATTACTTCCACAAGAAAGGGTTCCATCACATCTGTACAGGCGGTATATGTGCCTGCCGATGACCTGACTGACCCGGCTCCTGCAACTACATTCTCACATCTGGATGCAACAACTGTACTTTCCCGTGAGATCTCCAGCCAGGGTATTTATCCGGCCGTTGATCCTCTGGATTCCACAAGCCGTATCCTTTCCCCTGAGATCGTAGGGACAGAGCATTATGAGATTGCCAGATCAGTACAGAGGGTTCTTCAGCGTTACAAAGAGCTTCAGGATATCATTGCCATTATGGGTATGGACGAGTTGTCAGAGGAAGACAAACGTACTGTAAGCCGTGCACGTAAGGTTCAGAGATTCCTGTCACAGAGCTTCTCCGTAGCAGAGCAGTTCACAGGTATGCCTGGTAAATATGTTCCTCTGAAGGAGACGCTGAGAGGATTCAGGATGATCCTGAACGGTGAGTGTGATGACATTCCTGAGAGTTATTTCCTGTTTGTGGGAACCATCGATGAAGTGTTTGAAAAAGCCAAGAATCAGTAAAGGGGGAAATGTCCTATGAGTACTTTCCCGTTGAGAATCGGAACACTGGACGGACTGCTCTTTGAAGGCAATGTGGAGCGTGTGATCTGCAGAACTGTCAGTGGTGATCTGGCTATTCTTGCCAGACACTGTAATTACTGTACTGCCCTGGGAATGGGTGAAGCCAGTGTGGTAATGGAAGATGGAAGCAGACGGACCGCAGCCTGTATTGGCGGGATGCTTTCTGTTATGAATGGAAAGTGCCGTGTCCTTGCAACTACCTGGGAGTGGAAAGAGGATATTGATGAGCAGCGCGCACAGGAAGCTAAGAAAAGAGCTGAGGAGATGATCGCCAAAGGTGGTTTGACTGATCATGATTATAAGGTTGCGGAGGCTAAACTGCAGAGGGCGTTGGTGCGTTTGAGTGTGAAGAGCTGAGAAAATAAGAGTTATTAAAAGACTGACAGGGAATCCGGGAGGGGAGACTGTCGGTCTTTTTTTGTTTGTGATATGGGTTTTGGGGGATATAGTGGGAAGAATTTGAGGGACGCATAGAAAAGGGACGCATAGAAAAATAATTTATTTCATGTGCGGTTTCGGACATTAAGATATTCTAAGCTGCTCAAAATCTGCTAAAGGCATGAGAAAAATGCCACAAACTCGCTTCGCTCAGACAGTGTGTCATTTTTCTCATAACGCAGATTTTGACCAGCTAAGAATATTTAAATATCCTGCAAATGCACATGAAATAAATTATTTTTCTATGCTGGTGGTTGGATCTTTCAAATACACTGGCAGGGGACTTATTTGATTCGGTTAAAAAGATGAAACATAGTACATTGTCATACATTGACACTTTACCATGATGAGGTTAAAATAAGGATAGATTATGCGACTGTAAGGGAAAGTGGGCAGTTGCGATATTATTTTGAATTTCGGTGGTTTGCTGCCGGGATTATTTGGACAGGAGCGAATATGTTATGATAGCAGAAAAAATGAAACCTTATGTAAAAAATAATTCAGCCATCCGTATGATGTTTGAGGAGGGAAATCGTCTCAGAGCCATTTACGGTGCGGACAAAGTTTATGATTTCAGTCTTGGGAATCCCAGTGTTCCGGCACCGGAGTGTGTGAAGGAGGCTATTATTGATCTGGTGAACGAAGTGGAGCCTACAGTGCTTCATGGTTATATGAGTAATGCAGGATTTGAGGATGTGCGCCAGACGATAGCGGAATCTTTGAACCGCCGTTTTGGGACAAAGTTTGCGGCGAAGAATCTGATTATGACGGTTGGAGCAGCCAGCGGTCTGAATGTGATTTTCAAGACGATTCTGAATCCTGAGGAAGAAGTGATTGTTTTTGCACCATATTTTCTGGAATATGGTGCATATGTGCGCAATTTTGATGGCAAGCTTGTGGAAATCTCTCCGGATACAACCACATTCCAGCCGAATCTTGAGGAGTTTGAGCAGAAGATTACGGCAAAGACAAGGGCAGTGATCGTAAATACACCTCACAACCCCACTGGTGTTGTATATTCTGAAGAAACCATTAAGAAGCTGGCTGCAATTCTTGAGAAAAAACAGCAGGAATTTGGCAGTGTAATTTACCTGATTTCTGACGAGCCATACAGAGAGCTGGCTTATGATGGTGTAGAAGTTCCATATCTGACAAAATATTACGATAATACTATTGTTGGCTATTCTTACAGTAAATCTCTGTCCCTTCCGGGAGAGCGTATCGGTTATCTGGTAATTCCGGATGAAGCAGATGGCAGTGAAGAACTTATCACTGCTGCGGCTATTGCCAACCGTACCATCGGATGTGTCAACGCCCCATCCCTGATGCAGAAGGTGATTGCCAAATGTGTAGATGCAGAAGTGGATGTAGCTGCATATGACAAGAATCGTCTGGCATTGTACAACGGTTTGAAGGAATGCGGATTCGAGTGTATCAAACCCCAGGGAGCATTCTACCTCTTTGTGAAATCCCCGGTGGCAGATGAAAAAGCGTTCTGCGAAGCTGGAAAGAAATATAATATTCTCATGGTTCCGGGAAGTTCTTTCGCCTGCCCGGGTTATGTGAGACTGGCTTACTGTGTATCTTATGATACAATCATCAATTCCCTGCCGGAGTTTAAGAAACTGGCAGAGGAGTTTGGGCTGTGAAAACGGCGGGGATTGACATTGGGACAACAATGATAAGTGGTGTTGTTCTGGAAAATGAGGAAAACGGACAGGCAAAGATTCTTCCTCGGAGCAGCAATGAGCAGTCTGCCAAAGCCGGCTTAATGATTAATCGAAGGAGGGTCATGTTCTTATGAAAAATACAAAAAAATTCCGGAAGAATATGCCAAAAAGTATTTTGATAAGTTTGTGAAAAAAACATTGATAATACTACATAGACTAATACTACGGCTATAGAGAAGGGGATTAATTTCTCCAAGGTATTGCAGGATGCAGTGAAAAAGAAACTATGCCGCTTGAATGACTGATATCTGAATTTGCATGAAAATAGAGTTAAGATAATGAAAAATTTTTTTGGGGGATAAAACCATGGATGTTAGTTTGTTAGAAGAAATGGATTTTGACAATGTGAATATTGACTGGGAATTTATTGAGACGATTTTAAAAGAACTTCCTTCCAATATTTATTTCAAAGATACTCAGTGCAGATATCTGTTTTGTACTCATTATTGGAATCATATTGTTCACGATGATACAGAAGCATGGAGTATTCGCGGAAAAACGGATATGGAGATTCGAAAGGACAAAGAAAATGCGCGAAAGGCATATGAAGAGGATAAAAAACTTCTCAAAACCGGAATAGGATGTAAATATGTTATAGAAACCTGTATAGATGGTGTGACAGAGTTCCTTGAAATTATCAAAAACCCGGTAAAAAATAAAGACGGCAGAATCATCGGCATTGTTGGACTGATAAATATTGTTACTGACAGGATAAAGCTTCAGAAGCAACTGGAAGCATATGCACAGACGGATATCATGACAGGGCTTTTTAACAGACGTTATCTGGAGTATTGGGAAGAAAATGAAATAAAGCCACAGTATTTTCCAATCAGTATCATAGCAGCCGACTGCGATGGATTAAAGCATACCAATGATACGTACGGACACCATGTTGGCGATGAAATGATCAGGTCTGCAGCGCAGCTGTTAAAAGATGTGCTGGCAGATCAGGCAGTAATGTTCCGCATGGGAGGAGATGAGTTTCTGATGATATTGAACAATACAGATGAAATACAGGTACAGAATATAGTAGACAGATTAAGAGAAAAAATAAAGCAGACCTACGTAAAAGGAATTCCGCTTAGCATTTCTTTTGGAGTCTGTACCATGAAAGACATGATAACAGATATAGAAAATGCAATTTACATTGCAGATAAACGGATGTATAGAGAAAAAAAAGAAAAAAGCGTGTTAAAACAGTAAAAAAGATGTAACTGTTCAGAAACTCCGGAATACAGAGTATCTTGCCATGATAGGCAGAGGAATTGCATAGCTAAAAGATGGTAAAGGCCAGGAACATGAATTGATAAAGTCTATTGAGCGTGACGGTCTGCTTGAGGGAATAGGAAAACCGGTAATTTCTCCGGTGCTGAACAGGTAAACTCAATGATTGATTGAATGAGGGCATATTCTTTTATTGTCCGATTTATTGTATATTATTTTCCGGCATGCTCCGATATGTTTTGGGGCATGCCGGAAAATTTTATGAAAATTGCAAGAAAATGGAAGAAAAAAGTGAGAGTATTTTTAACGCTATGGAAAAAATGTGATTTTTGAAAAAACAAAGATTGTAATAATGCCTCGAACGTGACATAATAAGAATGGAAAAGTAAAGGGCAGGTTAAATTCTGATTAGAGACAGGTAAAGTAACCTGCTTACATTATGCGCCGATTTCCTGGGATGAGGATGGAAATCAGGCAAACGACAAAGGAGAAAATAATGGGAATTTTTTCAATGATATTGTCATTGCTGAGTGGAGTGGCATTATTTCTGTTTGGTATGTCATTGATGGGCGATGGCCTGAAAATGGTTGCCGGAAATAAGCTGGAAGCTTTCCTGTATCGAATGACAAACACACCGCTGAAGGGAGTTGCTCTGGGT
The DNA here is from genome assembly GCF_052064155.1 of Blautia sp. HCP3S3_C12. NCBI lineage: Bacteria > Bacillati > Bacillota > Clostridia > Lachnospirales > Lachnospiraceae > Blautia > Blautia sp. HCP3S3_C12. The sequence goes on from NZ_JBQHWC010000002.1 coordinate 241,359, forward strand.
ACTGGTGTTACCAGCGTGATCCAGTCTTCTTCTGCCACAACTGTTATGGTCATTGGTTTCGTTAACTCAGGTATGATGAAGCTGAAGCAGGCCATCGGTATTATCATGGGAGCTAACATTGGAACCAGTATTACCGGGTGGATTCTCTGTCTTTCTTATATTGATGGAAAGAATGGAATTGCTAAAATTTTATCCACTGCAACAATTACAGCAGTAGTAGCGATTATTGGTATTATCCTTCGCATGGCATGTAAGCGCTCCGTGCATAAAAATATCGGTAATATCATGCTTGGTTTTGCAATCCTGATGACAGGTATGCAGACAATGAGTGGTGCTGTTTCACCGCTGAAAGACAGCCCGACCTTTACAAATATGCTGACCATGTTTTCCAATCCTCTGATTGGTATTTTGGTAGGTATCGCATTTACCGCAGTGCTGCAGAGCGCATCTGCCACAGTCGGTGTACTGCAGGCGTTATCTGTAACAGGTATCTTGACATTTTCCAGTGCATTTCCAATCGTTCTTGGTATCGGTGTAGGTGCGGCCTGTCCGGTCCTGATCTCAGCTATCGGTGCTAATAAAAATGGTAAACGTACAGCACTTGTTTACCTGATCAACGACCTGTTTGGCCTGATACTCTGGTCTGTGATCTTCTATACAGTAAATGCTATCGTACATTTCGGATTTATGGATATGATCATGTCACCGGTTTCCATTGCTTTACTGAATACTGTATTCCGTGTAGCAACAGTATGTGTTCTCTTCCCATTCATACCGAAGATTGAACAGCTGGTGTGCTGGCTTGTGAAGGACAGTGCAGAGGAACTGGAGGACGAGGCAGACTTCGACCTTCTGGAAGAACGTCTTCTGAATTATCCTGCACTTGCGATTGGACAGTGCCATCGTGCCATGAGTGGTATGGCAAAGAAGCTTCGTAAGAATGTTAACCGTGCCATGAACCTTCTGAACGAATATCAGCAGGATAAATTTGACAAGGTACAGAGAAAAGAGAACCTGATCGATAAATATGAGAGCCGTCTTGGTGACTATCTGATGAAGCTGACAAAGCATGAGATGAACAGTGCCCAGACAAAGCAGGCTTCACTTTATCTTCATACCATTAACGACTTCGAGAGAATCGGTGACCATGCATCCTACATTGCATATATGTCCAGTGAAATGCATGATAATCACACTAATTTTTCACAGGAAGCCTGGGATGAGCTGAATGTAGTAATGGAAGCAGTTCGTGAGGAAATCAATCTTACCTGCCGTGCATTCCTCAATGATGACAAGGAAATGGCACAGAGAGTTGCACCGCTTGGAATGATTATCACATCCTTATGCAATGAGCTAAAGATGCATCATGTAGAGCGTCTGAGTAATGGCAATTGCGGACTGGAAGAGGGAACTGTATATACAGACATTCTCAACAGCTTCAACCGTATTGCAGCACATTGTGCAAGTGCAATGGTAGCTCTCCTTAAGAGTGGAGACGAGAATCCGGATATGCATATCCATGATTCCAAGATTTACCCATCTGACAGCGTGGAATATTATACATACTTCAAGGAATATCGCCAGAAGTATGAAATCGTAAAGAACGAGGAACACATGCGAAGCATGGAACCGGAAGAGGTAGAATAATACTTTTATACTACAAAGCAATAAATATATATGATATAATGACAGCAGATGATCTGGAAACAGATGTCTGCTGTTTTTTCGTTATAGTTGTCAGCAGGCTGGATTGTTTTTGCAAACACAACAACCCCAAAGGAGGAAGCAATTATGTTATTCGACAGCAGAACAGTTTATCTCGGTGCATCCAGGGACAAATATGAGCAGTATTGTAAAGCCTTAGATTCAGAGAAAATCAAATACAAAACAAAGAGAGTTAACCACGAAGAAAAAATGATAGCCCCGGGCAGGGGAACTGCCCGCAGCATGGGTGGGAACTTCGGAACAGATAAAACATTGTATGAAATCATGGTCGGAGAGAAAGATTACGACAATGCAATGGGGATTCTGACAGCACTGAAGTAGACGGAACCTATCCTGAAGAAGAAAGTATGCAAAAAAGTGTGCAATATAACGGAAATCCTGGAGGTGTTTTGTGGAAGAATGTGGGGAGTTTCGCCATGGAGAAGACTTTCCCGCTCTGCTGAACTGTCTTAAATGCATTATTTACGAGGACTGCAAGCTCCTTCTGATAAACTGCGAAGCAGTTATTCGGTTATGAGTAAGTAGCGAAGCGGATTGCGAATATCCGCTTGACCTAACATTGCCTCATCTATCAAGGTGAGGCAATTGCATATCCGGGCATATCGCTCAAATATCCATAATTGTATATGTAAAATCGGATAACGAATCATACTTGACAGAAGCTTACGTGGGAGATATAATTAACTCAAACGGAAACGTTTCGGTTTTGGAAATGCTTCCTGCATTTATAGTAATCAGAACAAAAAATATACATCATTAATTATGAGGAGGAAATCATTATGCCACTTGTAACATCAAAAGAAATGCTGGACAAGGCTCAGAAAGGCGGTTATGCAGTAGGTGCATTTAATGCGGAGAATATGGAGATGGTGAAAGCAATCATCCAGGCTGCAGAGGAACTGAAAGCGCCGGTTATGATTCAGACAACACCATCTACAGTGAAATATGGAACAGTAGAAACCTATGCGGCGATCGTTGCAGCAGAGGCTGAGAAAGCATCTGTTCCGGTATGTATGCATCTGGATCACGGAAGCAGCTTTGAACTTGCTATGCAGGCAATGCATGCAGGTTATACTTCTGTTATGATCGATGGTTCCAAGCTGGATTTTGAGGCTAATATTGCAGAGACAAAACGTGTGGCAGATGTTGCAAAAGCACTGGATATTCCATGCGAAGCTGAGCTTGGCAAGGTTGGCGGCAAAGAGGATGATCTGGAGGCTGAGGCAGACACAAATACAGATCCTCAGGAGGCAAAGGAGTTCGTTGAACGTACAGGAGTTACTTCTCTTGCTGTTGCTATCGGAACTGCACATGGCTTCTATGTAGGAACTCCCGTTCTTGATAAGGAACGTCTCAGTGAGATCCGCCAGGTTGTAGATATTCCGCTTGTACTTCACGGTGCATCTGGTTTAAGTGATGAGGATGTCAGGGACTGTGTAAAACGTGGTATCTGTAAAGTGAATTTTGCTACAGAGCTTCGCGCAGCATATTCCAAGGCAGTCAAAGAGCTTCTTGCAGAAAAACCAGACACCATTGACCCGAAAGCATATGGAAAAACTGCTATTGCAGCAGTGAAGGAACTGGTAATGGCAAGAATGAAGGTCTGCGGATGCGACGGCAAGGCAGAGAAATAAAATGGCGGCAACAATGAAAGATATAGCCAGACTGACAGGACTTGGTCTGGCTACAATCTCTTCCTATTTTAACGGAGGAAACGTCAGAGAAAAAAACAGAGTAAAGATTGAAAAAGCTATTGAGGAACTCCATTATGAGGTCAATGAAGTTGCCAGAGGGCTTAAGACAAATGCGACAAAGACCATAGGAGTTGTAATTCCGGAGTTGAATAATATATTCTGTGCCGAGATTATAACAGGGATGGAAGATATTCTCAGAAGTCACGGTTATGCAACCATCGTCTGTGATTGTCGTACAGATAAGAAGCTGGAGCAGGAGGCAGTGGAGTTCCTGATCCGCCGCAGGGTGGATGGAATCATTAATATGCCGGTGGATGAAACAGGGGCACATCTGAAGAGATTTCAGAAAACAGGCAAGCCGATCGTGCTGATAGACCGTAAGATTCAGGGAATTCCCTGTGACAGTGTTCTGGTGGATAACAAAAAAGCAGCAGAGGATGCGATGCAGCTTTTTATAGAAAAAGGGCATAGAAAAATTGGAATCATAGGTGGCCCTGAGGGGATTTTTACAGCAGAGGAACGTCTGGAAGGATATTACACAGCTCTTAAAAAAGCTGGAATTCCCATAAAAAATTCACTGGTATATCGTGGTGACTATACGATCCAGGGAGGTGTCAAAGGCCTGGAAGAGCTTGTCCGGGAGAATCCGGATATGACAGCGGTTTTTGTGACCAACTATGAAATGACAATGGGTGCAATGATCGGAGTCAATGAGTTGGGAATACAGATTCCAGAGCAGCTTTCTATGATAGGGTTTGATAATCTTCAGTTTGCAAGGGCGTGCCGTCCCAAGCTGACGATTGTATCACAGCCCACCGACAGGATTGCCAAAGAGATTGCAAGGATTATTCTGGAGCATCTTGAAAAGAAAGAAGAAAGATCTGAGAAACCTTTTATGGAGAAACTTCAGACAGAGATTATGGAAGGAAAATCTGTAAGTATTCTGAACAGATAAAATAGAATCATGGGAGCAGCAAAATGATAAAATCATATTTATTGGGGATTGATATCGGAACAAGTGCCTGCAAGGTTGCGGTATTTGACAGGAATGGAAAAGTTCTTGCAGCAGCCAGTGGTGATTATCCGGTATATTATCCACATGAGGGATGGGCAGAGCAGAACCCTGAGGAATGGTGGGATGCAGTCTGCCGTGCAACAAAGGAAACAATACAGAAGGCAGATATCACTGCAGATGAGATTGCAGGAATCGGGATTGATGGTCAGAGCTGGTCTGCAATTCCAATTGACAGAGAGGGTAACGTGCTGGCCAATACACCAATCTGGATGGATACGAGAGCACAGTCTATTTGTGACAGACTGAATCAGGAGATTGGACAGGAGGAGATTTTTGAGGTAGCAGGAAATTCTCTTCAGCCCTCTTATTCTACTGCAAAGATCCTTTGGTACAAAGAAAATCTTCCGGAGGTATACGCAAAAATCCACAAGATTCTTCAGTCCAACAGCTATATTGCATTTAAACTGACAGGTGCGCTTACCCAGGATGTGTCACAGGGATATGGATTGCATTGCTTCAATATGAAGAAGGGTTGCTGGGATGAAAAGATGTGTGAACGTCTTGGAATCCCCATGGAATTTCTTCCGGAAATCTGTGACTGTGACCATGTGGTTGGAAAAGTTACCGGGAAGGCAGCTGCAGAGTGTGGACTTGTGGAAGGGACTCCGGTAGTTGCCGGTGGACTTGATGCAGCCTGCGGAACTCTTGGTGCAGGTGTGATCCATTCCGGTGAAACACAGGAGCAGGGCGGACAGGCCGGAGGAATGAGCATTTGTACAGAGGAATATAAGGCTGATCCGAGACTGATCCTGAGCTATCACGTTGTCCCGGGTAAATGGCTTCTTCAGGGAGGAACCACCGGAGGCGGCGGTGTAATGCGCTGGTTTGAACGTGAATTTGCAGATTATGAACGGATGATGAAAGAACAGACAGGTGCCTCATCCCTGGATCAGCTTAATAAAATTGCAGAAAAAGTTGCACCAGGCTGCGAGGGAATGGTATTTCTTCCATATATGTCAGGAGAGCGTTCTCCTATCTGGAATCCATATGCAAAGGGTGTTTTCTATGGATTGGATTTTGCAAAAACAAAAGGACATATGGTCCGCGCCTGCATGGAAGGGGTGGCATTTTCCCTGCGGCACAATCTTGAAGTGGCCAGGGAAGCCGGGGCAGAGGCAGATGTATTGAGAGCTATGGGCGGTTCTGCCAACTCCCTGCTCTGGACACAGATCAAATCCGATATTACAGGAAAAACGATCATAGTGCCGGCATCTGATACGGCAACCACCCTTGGTGCCGCACTTCTGGCAGGAGTGGGAGTAGGTTTTTACAAAGATTATGAGGAAGCAGTTTCACTTACGGTCAAAGAGACCCGCCGCCATGAACCGGATCCGAAGAACAAAGCTGTTTATGATAAAACTTTTGAGACTTATATAGAACTTTATAAATCTCTGGCGCACATAATGACTGCAAAATAAAAAGCAGAATTCATGAAAGGAGAAATATATTATGAAAGCAGCAGTAGTAGTTGCAAATGAAGATGTACAGTATCAGGAAATGGAAGAACCTAAGGTGACCAAAGGAACTGTTAAGATACGTGTCAGATATTCTGGTATCTGTGGTTCAGACATTCCGCGTGTCCTGAATCACGGGGTTCATTTTTATCCAATCGTACTTGGACATGAGTTTTCCGGAGATGTAGTGGAAGTTGGGGAAGGTGTGACTAAGGTAAAAGTGGGAGACCGTGTTTCCGGCGCACCGCTTCTTCCATGTATGAAATGTGATGACTGTCAGCAGGGAAATTTCTCTCTCTGTAAGCACTACAGCTTCATAGGCTCCAGACAGCAGGGAAGTAACGCAGACTATGTGGTTGTGCCGGAGCAGAACGCCGTTCCTTTTGAAAGCAGTGTTCCATATGAGCAGGGAGCAATGTTTGAGCCTGCAACTGTTGCAATCCACGGTGTATTCCAGAATGATTACCACGGTGGCGAGTATGTTGCAATTCTTGGCGGTGGTACAGTTGGAATGTTTACCATGCAGTGGACCAAGATCTTTGGTTCCAAGAAAGTGGTAGTTTTTGATATTAGTGAGGAACGCCTTGAGCTGGCGAAACGCCTTGGTGCAGATGAAGTCATCAATACCAGAGAAGAAGGATATATGGAAAAGGCTATGGCGATCACAGGTGGCAAGGGTTACGGTTTTGTCTTTGAGACAGCAGGACAGGTTTCAACCATGCATATGGCATTTGAGCTGGCTGCAAACAAAGCACATGTCTGCTTTATCGGAACCCCTCATGAGAACCTGACATTTACACCGGCGCAGTGGGAAAATATGAATCGTAAAGAATTCAAGCTGACCGGCTCCTGGATGTCTTACAGTGCCCCTTATCCGGGACGTGAATGGGATCTGACTGCACATTATTTTGCAACAGGTCAGCTGAAATTTGATCCTGGATTTATCTACAAAAAAATTCCAATGAGTCAGGCACAGGAAGCATTCCAGTTATTTAAAACACCTGGACTTGTAAAAGGAAAGATTCTTTTGTCAAATGAGGAAGAATAAGATGATACTTACAGTGACATTAAATGCTGCAATCGATAAAAGATATGTAGTAGATGATTTTAAAATAGGAGAAGTAAATCGTGTACGACAATGTTCATATGTTCCTGGTGGTAAGGGACTTAATGTTTCCAAGCCAGCTTCCATTTATGGGGCAGAGGTTGTGGCAACCGGGTTTGTAGGCGGGCATGCGGGAAACTACATTGAAGAGGCTTTGAAACCATTTGGTATTAAGGGAGATTTTTATCATGTGGATGCGGAGAGCAGATCCTGTATTAATATCTGGGATGAAGTTAACCATGTGCAGACAGAATTCCTTGAGCCGGGTTTTACTTTGACAGAAGAAGATTTTCAAGGATTTGAAGAGAAATTCAGAGAACTGGTAAAAGATGCTGATGTAGTTTCCATGTCAGGAAGTGTTCCCAAGGGGCTTGATGGAACTGCATATCAGAGACTGGTCAGAATCGTCAAAGAAGCCGGTAAACCGGTGATTCTTGACACCAGTGGGAAACTGCTGAAAATGGGAATTGAAGCTTGTCCGACACTGATTAAACCGAACATAGATGAAATTCGAATGCTGACAGGTAAACAGTGTGATAATATTCAGGATATTATTGAAGCTGCCAAAACAATTCATGAAAAAGGGGTTGAAATCGTAGCAGTTTCCCTTGGAGCAGACGGTTCTCTGGCAGTAGGAAAGGATGGCATCTTCCGTGCAGTTGTGCCGAAAATCGATGCAGTAAATACAGTAGGCTGCGGAGATTCCATGATTGCAGGTTTTGCACTTGGATTGAGTCAGGGACTTTCATTGGAAGAGACTTTAAGAAGTGCCAGTGCGATTTCCGCAGCATCAGCCATGCGTGAGGAGACTGGATTTTTCGTAATGGAAGATATGGAAAAACTACTTCCGTTAATCAAGATTAAAAAATTATAATAATAAAATCAGGAGGAAATAAAAATGGCAGAATTCATTGATCCGGCGATTGTGCCGAAAGTAACGCTTCCGTCAGGAGAGAAAGTACCTTGTATGGGTATGGGAACCTTTGGTTCTGACCGTGTAAATGCAGAAGAAGTATCTGAGGCTGTGGCAGGTGCGATCCGCAGCGGATATCGTATGTTTGACTGTGCAGCATGCTATGGAAATGAGCATCAGATTGGTGAAGTTTTCAGGGCAGCCTTTGATGAAGGGGTAGTAGAAAGAAAAGATCTTTTCATTATGACAAAGGTATGGAATGACATGCATAGAAAGGTAGAAGAAGCCTGCACCAGAAGCATTGAGGATCTTCAGTGTGACTATGTGGATCTGTATTTTATCCACTGGCCATTCCCGAACTACCATGCACCATTCTGTGATGTAGATTCCAGAAATCCGGAATCCAGACCTTTCAGTGTGGAGGAATTTATGGATACCTATCGTCAGTGTGAGAAACTGGTAGAAAAAGGTAAGATCCGCTATATCGGTATTTCCAATATGACTATTCCGAAACTGGAAGCAGTTCTTCCGTTAATGAAGATCAAACCGGCGGCATGTGAACTGGAGCTGCATCCATGTTTCCAGCAGCAGGAACAGTATGATTATCTGATTGCTCATAACATCCAGCCGGTAGGATATATGCCACTTGGTTCTCCAAGAAGACCGGAAAGAGATATCTGCCCGGAGGATGTGGCTGATATGCAGACCCCAGAAATGCAGGAGATTGCCAAAGCGCATGGAGTACATCCGGCATTGATTGCCCTGAAATGGGCTCATCAGAGAGGGGAAATCTCCATTCCATTTTCTGTACATAACTATGTAAGTAACCTGAAATGTGTAACAGAAGATCCCCTGACTGATGAAGAAATGGCCAAGATCGCTACCCTGGAAAAAGGAAACCGACTTGTCAAAGGCCAGGTGTTCCTGTGGGAAGGCGCAAAGGACTGGCATGACCTGTGGGATGAAGATGGGGTTATTGTAAAATAAAGTGAGAAAAAGCATCTGTTAAAGCAGGTGCTTTTTGTTTTCAATATTTTATTGAGAAAAGCCTGAGAAAAGTTTAAAATAGGAAATAATAAAAAATAAACGAAAGGAGTTTTTATCATGAATAAGCGAACAGAGAGAATGAGCCGGAGTGCAGCTGAGAGAATTAACCGCAAAGATACAATGATTAGACAGAATAATGCAGAACTTGAGGAGCTGAGGAGTCAGTATGAGAATCTGGATATCTGCGAGGAGGATAAGCAGGTGATTGATGATTATATTGCCTGCAAAGATGCCAGAGCTGACAGGATGGCAGAGAAGCTCTATGAAAAGGGAAGAAAAGATGTAAAGAGATGTATCCGTATTCGAAAACTGATCCGCAGATGCATAATTCTGTCTGCCATTGTTACAGTGGTGCTGGTTCAGTATAATAAGAATGAAAAGCTGAGAGAAAGTATGGAGGAACTGCTGAAAATGTTCCGGGATGGAGTGTCTGGTGAAAATTTATAACTGATATAAATAACGCAGATAAAAATGTACTCTCGGAATCTTTTTACAAAAGCAAATACAAGGAAGACTCCGAGAGTGCATAAACGAAAAGGAGCAAGACAGCATGGAAACACAAAGATACTCAATTTTGTACAGCAGTAAAACAGGGAACACAAAGAAGCTTGCGGAGAAGATCAGGGAGGTACTGCCTGAGGAAAACTGTGACTATTTTGGAACAGAAGGAGCAAAGGCTCTTTCTTCCGACATATTATACATTGGATTCTGGACAGATATAGGGAATGCAGATCCTGCAACACTTGAACTGTTAAAGAGTCTGAAAAACAAGAAGATCTTTCTGTTTGGAACAGCAGGTTTCGGAGGCAGTGAAGCCTATTTCCAGCAGGTTCTCGGGAAAGTTAAAGAATCTGTGGATGAGAGTAATACAGTGATGGGAGAATTTATGTGTCAGGGGAAAATGCCCCAGTCAGTCAGGGACAGATACGTAAAGATGAAAGAGAAGCCGGATCATGCGCCGAACCTGGATGAACTGATCCAGAATTTTGACAGGGCGTTATCTCATCCTGACAATGAGGATCTGGACAGACTGGAAGAAATAATCAGAAGAGACCTGAAAAAATAATGAAGTCTTGACTAACAGAGGGAACTGCGGTATAGTGCTCGTTACTAAAAAAGGTAATTCATAAATTTTTATAGATTTTCGCGAAAGAGAGGTAACGAGATATGACATTTTATCAGGAATTACAATTGAGTTCGACCGGCTCCAAGCAGCTGATCAGAAGCACCACAGACCCAAAAGAGAAAAGACGACACATTTTAATCTATAATTTTAAAGTGTATCTGGTTATGGCTTTTTGCGTAGCAGTGGTGAGCATGTACAGCAAGCTTACAGGAAGCAGCAACAGTGTAGTTGGTGTTACTGTTCTGTTGGCAGTGCTTGTGCTGCGGCAGGCAGATTTCGGGATCAGGACAACACATGGACTGCTTTCCATTGCAGGGATCTTCGGAATGCCGGCAGCAGTAGCACTTCGTATAGGTGCCAATGTACTGGGAGCAGCCTATACGGTAATCTGCAATAAAGTGACAGATAAAGTAGCAGAATACATAGGCGCAAACAGATGCGCAGAAAGTCTTCAGGGATAAAGGGAACATTAATATATAATTAGCAGAGGGAGGAGAAAGAACATGAAACAGGATACCCTGGAAGGTAGGGCGAAAACGAAAAATGGTGTAAAACGGTTATGCTTTTCCGCAGTATGTATTTTACTGGAAGCAGCTTTTATCATTGCTATGATCACAAAGCTGAATCAATATGCGGAGATTATCAATCTGATGACAAGGCTTCTTGCAGGTGTACTGGTTCTTAAGCTGTATGCGTCAGACCAGACTTCATCTATGAAAATGCCCTGGGTTATTTTGATCCTTGTATTCCCTATCCTGGGAGTGGGATTGTACTTACTGATTGGTCTCAATGGCGGTACCCGTAAAATGCGGGAGCGTTATGACCAGATCGACAGGGAACTTCTGCCGTTGCTTCCCAATGACAGTGAGTGCAGGGAAACGCTTGGCAGGAAAATCCCGAAGGCAGGCAATATTTCTGATTATATACAGAAAAATGCCTCCTATCCGGTCTATCAGAATACAGATGTTATTTATTATGATGAGGCAGTCAAAGGGCTGGAGGCTCAGCTGGCAGATCTGGCAAAGGCAGAGAAATTTATTTTTATGGAATATCATGCCATTGAGGATGCACAGGCCTGGCATAAAATCCAGAGAGTTCTGGAAGATCGCGTAAAGGCAGGCGTAGAAGTCAGAGTATTTTATGACGACATGGGTTCCATTGGGTTTATCAATACAGACTTCATTAAGAAAATGGAAAATGTGGGAATCCACTGCAGAGTGTTCAACCCTTTTACTCCGGGTCTGAATGTGTTCCTGAATAACCGGGATCACCGCAAGATCACAGTGATCGATGGAAAAGTGGGATTTACCGGCGGTTACAACCTTGCCAACGAATATTTTAATTTCACACATCCTTATGGACAGTGGAAGGATACAGGTATCCGTCTGGAGGGGGAGGCAGTCCGTTCCCTAACAGTAACATTCCTGGAGATGTGGAATGCTGTCAGTGATAAGGATAAAAATGACAGTGATTTTACCGGATTTCTGGTTCAGACAGATTATCAGGCAAAGCAGACAGGCTTTATCCAGCCTTATGCGGACAGTCCTATGGACTATGAACAGGTAGGCGAAGAGGTGTATATCAGTATGGTGAATAAAGCGGAAAAATACTGCTGGTTTATGACACCGTACCTGATCATCACAGATGAAATGAGCCATGCGCTGTGTCTGGCTGCCAAGCGTGGGGTAGATGTGAGGATCATCACACCTGGTATTCCGGATAAAAAGATGATCTACAATATCACACGTTCCTTTTACCATGGACTGGTAAAACATGGAGTGCGTATCTATGAATGGACACCTGGTTTCTGTCATGCAAAGATGAGTGTGGCAGATGACTGTATGGCAACCTGCGGAACCATAAATCTGGATTACAGAAGTCTGTATCATCATTTTGAAAACGGCTGCTTTATGGCAGACTGCCAGGCAGTTCTGGATATCCGAAATGATCTTGCAGCAACAATGGATGAATGCCGTGAAGTCACAGAACAGTACAGTACCGGACGCAGCGCATATCTGCGATTGGGACAGCTGTTTATGAGATTATTTGCGGGATTATTATAACGTTACTGTTTACTCCGTTCACAGTAACGTAGCCAAAATTCATTCCAGATTGCCTGCGGCAATGGAATTTTGGCTTGTATGTCTCGGGATTTTGGCATATCATGCCAAAACACCTCGCGGGGGATAGTGGTGTGCGAACAGCAACATTATAACACTTGGAAAAAAGTAGGATATCGTGTACAATGGAATGGGTAATAGCAAAACTATTAAAATATGGGAGGAATTTTAACTATGGATCTTTCAATCTTAGTAAAAATGTCAAATACTTATGGAAGCAACCCTGCCTATGTTCTTGCAGGCGGTGGTAATACTTCTGTAAAAGACGACACCACATTGTATGTAAAAGGCTCTGGTACACAGCTTGCCACAATCAAGGCAGAGGAATTTGTGGAAATGAGCAGAACACGTTTGAATGAGATCATGAAGACAGATTATCCTGAAGATGATGTCAAACGTGAATCACTGTATCTTGCAGATGTTATGGCTGCAGTAACAGATGCTGACAAAACAAAACGTCCAAGTGTAGAAGCACTGCTTCATAACTTATTTGCCTATACTTATGTACTGCATGTTCATCCTACACTTGTCAATGGACTGACCTGCGGAAAAGGGGCAAAGGAACTCAGCGAACAGATCCTTGGAAAAGATGTACTCTGGATCGATATCTGCAAACCAGGTTATACACTTGCGCGTATTTGCTATGAGAAAATGAATGCTTACAAAGAAGAATTCGGAAAAGATGTTCAGGTTCTTCTGCTCCAGAATCACGGAATTTTCGTTGCAGCAAATACTGTAGAGGAAATTGGAGTGTTATTTGACGATGTGATCAGTAAATTAGAGAAACAGGTAAAGAGAACTGCTGATGTCAGTGATGCTGTTACACCTGAAAAAGAGCAGGCAGCAGAGAAGCTTTCCCAGTTACTGGGACATGCAGTAGAAGTGGTACCTGTAGCAGAAGCTGATCATTTTGTAAAAGATAAAGCAGCGGCTGCACCCCTTCTGAAACCATTTACACCGGATCACATTGTATACTGTGGACCATATCCGTTATTTGTAGAAAATATTGATCAGGCAAAAGATGCGCTGGACGCATTTATGAAAGAGAATGACAAAGAGCCAAGACTGATCCTGGTACAGGGAGTTGGCGCCTTTATTATGGAAGATGATAAGGGAAAAGCTGCAAAAGCACAGCTTCTTGTAAAAGATGCGATTAAGCTTGCAGTATACGCAGAAAGCTTTGGCGGACCGCTTCACATGACAGATGATATTACATACTTTATCACACATTGGGAAGCAGAAGCATACCGCAGTAAGAAGTGATATAATAAAATATCCGCTTGCCTCAAACCAGGCAAGCAGCAAAGCGGATGATTTTATCCAATTGACTAAGGGAGTGTGAAAAAACATAAGTTTTTTCACACTCCCTTTAAGTTCAGGTAACTGTCCGGCATGCTGTGCAACACGGAACAGTTACGGATATTATTTTATTTTCAGGCTTTTCTGAAAGCGGCTCTCTTACGTTCTCTGGAATCCAGCAGTCTCTTACGGATACGGAGAGATTCCGGTGTAACCTCCAGAAGTTCATCCTGGTCGATGAAATCGATGGCCTGTTCCAGGCTGAGAACTCTTGGTGGAGTTAATTTCAGTGCATCATCAGCGGAAGAAGAACGTGTGTTAGTCAGATGCTTTGTCTTGCATACGTTCAGCTCGATATCTTCGGCTTTACCATTCTGTCCGATAACCATACCGCTGTAAACCTTTGCACCAGGTCCGATAAACAGAGTACCACGCTCCTGAGCTGCGAACAGACCATAAGTAACAGCTTCGCCAGCCTCGAAAGCAATCAGAGATCCCTGTTTTCTGTACTGGAAATCTCCCTTGTAAGGAGCATATCCGTCAAACATGGTATTGATAATGCCGGTACCCTTGGTGGAAGTAAGGAACTCACCGCGGAATCCGATCAGTCCACGGGAAGGAATGTGGAACTCCAGACGGACAGTACCGTCACTGGCAGTACTCATACCCTGCAGCTCACCTTTACGTTCGCTGAGCTTCTGGATCACAGTACCGGAAAATTCTTCCGGAACATCTACATAAGCGATTTCCATTGGTTCAAGTTTTTTGCCGCGCTCGTCTGTTTTGTACAGAACCTCCGGTTTACTTACTGCAAATTCATAGCCTTCACGTCTCATATTTTCGATCAGGACAGACAGATGAAGCTCTCCACGTCCGGAAACCTTAAATGCCTCTGTTGTTTCCGTATCTTCCACACGAAGGCTGACATCAGTGTTCAGCTCACGGTAGAGACGGTCACGAAGATGACGGGATGTGATGTATTTACCTTCCTGACCAGCCAGCGGACTGTCATTTACGATGAAGTTCATGGCGATAGTAGGCTCGGAAATCTTCTGGAAAGGAATTGCCTCCGGGTTTTCTCCACCGCAGAGAGTATCACCGATATGGATGTCTGCAATACCGGAAATAGCAACGATAGAACCAATTGTAGCTTCCTTTACTTCAACCTTATTCAGACCGTCAAACTCATAAAGCTTGCTGATCTTAACTTTCTTACGTTTGTCCAGATTATGATGGTTTAACAGAGTCAGCTCCTGATTTACTGCAATTGTACCATTCTCAACTTTACCTACACCGATACGTCCAACATATTCGTTGTAGTCAATGGTACTGATCAGAACCTGAGTATCTGCATCAGGATCTCCCTCCGGAGCCGGGATATATTTCAGGATAGCGTCAAACAGCGGAGCCATATCCTTAGGAGTATCATTTAAGTCGATCACAGCATGACCTGCTTTTGCAGAAGCATACAGGAACGGACAGTCAAGCTGCTCATCAGAAGCACCAAGATCCATAAGAAGTTCCAGAACTTCATCTACAACCTCGTCAGGACGAGCCTCGGGACGGTCGATCTTGTTGATACAAACGATTACATGGAGATCAAGTTCAAGGGCTTTCTTAAGAACGAATTTAGTCTGAGGCATAGCACCTTCGAAAGCATCAACGAGAAGAATAACACCGTCTACCATCTTAAGTACACGTTCTACCTCGCCACCGAAATCAGCATGTCCTGGTGTGTCGATGATGTTGATCTTTGTATCTTTGTAATGAATAGCTGTATTCTTGGATAAAATAGTGATGCCACGTTCACGTTCGATGTCATTGGAGTCCATGACACGTTCCTGAACTTCCTGGTTCTCACGGAATACACCGCTCTGTTTCAGAAGCTGGTCAACCAGAGTTGTTTTACCGTGGTCAACGTGTGCGATAATGGCTACGTTACGGACGTCTTCACGTTTTGTTCTCATAAAATGATTTCCTTTCCTCTTTACTAAATGATTGGTAATGTATTTATTCCTATTATATGTGTTTTTTTCTTCAATAAGTTACCCGATTTTCCAGTTTACCACATTTTCCACAGATTACAAGGTGTTATAATAATTTTTTTTATTTTTACAGATTCTGGTTCTAAACAGGAAAGCCTGTACATAACCTTATAAAGAACAATATAAGGTACGCCAGGGCAGGAGAACAGAAACTGCAGTCTGTCCTGAGAGGAAGGAGAACAAATTATGGCAGATAAAATTATTGAAAACAATCAGGTATCAATGATGGGCAAGATTGCAGCAGGATTTACCTTCAGCCATCAGGTGTTTGGTGAAGGCTTTTATATGACAGAGCTTATGGTAAAAAGGCTCAGCGATTCAGAGGACAGGATTCCGGTAATGGTTTCGGAACGGCTGATCGATGTGACACAGGATTATATTGGAGAGTATGTAGAGATTCACGGACAGTTTCGTTCCTATAACAGGCATGAGGAGAAACATAACCGTCTGGTGCTTTCTGTGTTTACCAGAGAACTGAAATTTGTAGAGGAAGAAGATGATATAGTTCCGGTAAACCAGATTTTTCTGGATGGCTATATCTGTAAACCTCCGGTATACCGGAAAACTCCTCTGGGACGGGAGATCGCGGATCTGCTTCTGGCTGTGAACAGACCTTATGGAAAATCTGATTACATACCTTGCATCTGCTGGGGCAGAAATGCCCGATATGCTTCTGCCTTTGAAGTGGGTGGCCATGTACTGATCTGGGGCAGAATCCAGAGCAGGGAATATATGAAACGGACAGGAGAAAATGAGACAGAGAAAAGAGTGGCTTATGAGGTATCTGTGAGCAAACTGGAATATATAGAATAAAAGATTCTGCATTCTGCTGCCTGTGAACAGTGACCGGGAAATAACATTTACTTGCAATTATTCAGAAACTGAGGTAATATAAGCGTATTCAAAAACAATTCAGGTCAGAGGCAGATACCTTTTGACTCTGACATTATTTTATTAGATTAAGAGGAATTGTCTGTCATGGAAAAGGAATTTACAGAAGTTTACTGTGGAAGTGGGAAAGGCAAGACTACTCTGGCAGTTGGCCAGTGCCTGAAAGCTTCTGCCAACGGTAAGAGTGTGATCATTATTCAGTTTCTGAAAGGTAAGGAGCGGCGAGAACTGGATTTTCTGGAGGAGCTGGAGAATCAGGATATCAAGATTTTCCGGTTCGAAAAGATGGAGAAATGCTATGAGCAGCTTAATGACCAGGAGAAAGAAGAGGAAAATAATAATATCCTGAATGCGTTGAATTTTGCAAGAAAGGTAATTGCTACTCAGGAATGTGATTTTCTGCTGCTGGATGAAATTCTTGGACTGCTGGATTATGGAATTGCAACAGAGGAGGCGTTGGAGGAAATCCTGAAGCTGAAGGATGACAGTATGCATATTATTCTTACAGGAAGAGTTTTACCGGAGGGACTGCGTAAATATGCAGACAGTGTAACCACATTGACAACAGAACTTCTGCACTGTGATAAGCAGTAAAGTGCTAACTGTTCACATGCTGTTATTCCGCCAGGTGTTGAGACGGAAAGTTGATAATAAAAAAGATAGCTACAGAAGAATAAGGAGGAAAGCAAATGGCAATTTTTAAAGGTGCGGGCGTTGCAATCGTAACCCCTATGTATGAGGATGGTAAGGTTAATTATGACAAGCTTGAGGAGCTTCTGGAGTTCCAGATCGCCAACAGTACAGATGCCATCATTATCTGTGGAACCACAGGTGAGTCATCTACTATGACACATGGAGAACATCTTAAAACAATCAAATTTGCAATTGATAAAGTAAATAAAAGAGTGCCTGTTATTGCAGGTACAGGTTCCAACTGTACAGAAACTGCGATCATGATGTCAAAAGAGGCAGCTTCCTATGGTGCAGATGCACTGCTGGTGGTAACTCCTTATTATAATAAGGCAACACAGAAGGGACTGATCGCTCATTATACAGCCATTGCTGAAGCTGTACCGGAAACTCCGATCATTATGTATAATGTACCAAGCCGTACCGGATGTAACATTCAGCCTGCAACAGCAGTAGCTCTTGCAAAGAACGTAAAGAACATCGTTGGTATCAAGGCTGCAAGCGGAGATCTGTCACAGATCGCAACGATGATGTCCATGGCTGACGGATGCATTGAACTGTATTCCGGAAATGATGACCAGGTACTGCCGATCCTTTCACTTGGCGGACTTGGAGTGATTTCTGTACTTTCTAACGTGGCTCCCAAGGAAACTCATGATATGGTCATGAAATTCCTGGAAGGAGATATCAAGGGTGCAGCTGAGATCCAGTTAAAGGCAATCCCACTGATCCATGCATTATTCAGCGAAGTAAATCCTATTCCTGTAAAAGCAGCCCTGAACCTGATGGGTAAGGAAGCAGGCCCGCTTCGTATGCCGCTGACAGAAATGGATGATGCAAATAAAGCAGTTCTGGCACAGGCTATGAAGGACTTCGGTATCAAACTGGCATAAGGAACAGGACAACGGAATTTGAAAGGAAATTACAAATGGTAAAGATTATTATGCATGGCTGCAACGGCCACATGGGGCAGGTGATTTCCGGACTTGTAGCACAGGATCCGGATGCGGAGATTGTAGCTGGTATTGATGTAGCAGACCAGGGTAAGAACAGCTATCCTGTTTACACAAATATGAAAGAATGTCAGGTAGAAGCAGATGCTCTGATCGATTTTTCTTCTGCCAAAGCGACAGATGCACTTTTAGATTATTGTGCAGAACGTAAGCTTCCGGTAGTTTTATGTACTACAGGATTAAGCGAGGAGCAGCTTGCGAAGGTGGAAGAGACAGCGAAGAAAGTAGCTGTTCTGAAATCTGCCAATATGTCTCTGGGTATTAATACATTAATGAAACTGATCCAGGATGCGGCAAAAGTTCTGGCTACAGCAGGTTTCGATATGGAGATCGTGGAGAAACATCATCGTCTGAAACTGGATGCACCCAGCGGAACAGCGCTGGCTCTGGCAGACAGCCTGAATGAGGCTATGGATAACCAGTATCATTATACTTATGACCGCAGCCAGAGACGTCAGATGCGTGATGATAAAGAAATCGGTATTTCTGCCGTACGAGGCGGTACGATCGTGGGAGAGCATGAAGTGATCTTTGCAGGTTCCGATGAAGTGATCGAGTTTAAGCATACTGCATATTCCAAGGCCGTATTTGGCAAGGGAGCGGTTGAAGCAGCCAAGTTCCTGGCAGGTAAACCGGCAGGACGTTATGAAATGAGCGATGTGATCAGCGCTAAATAATACAAAAGAGGAAATACATTTATGTTATCTGTAAATGTACTTCCTCTTTTTTTATAATTTTTTATAAGTCAGGAGCGTAACTCCTTTTTCTGATATTGAGAAAACCATGGACAATAGAATCAATGCAGATATGCATAATTCAGCAGGGTGCGTGAATCCTGCCACCTGGCTGCAGAGGTCGGACCGCCAAGAACTACCGAAATATAGGTATGGCCTTTACTGGATTGGGATAAGCCTATGAAACAGTATTTGGCTTTGCTGGTAAATCCGGTTTTCATTCCCTGTACACCCGGAACATTTCCAAGAAGGGCATTTGTGGTGTTTACATAGAATCTGCGTCCTGTGTTCAGACTGCTGAAGGAATAAGAGCCTGTCCGGATCAGGCTGCGGAAGGTCTGGTTGCGAAGTGCATATCGGGCAATTTTGGCAAGATCAGAAGCTGTGGTGTAGTGGTTATATCCTGCGTCCAGTCCATTTGGGGTAGCAAAATGTGTATTTGTGCATCCTATTTCAGCAGCCTTTTTGTTCATAAGATTTACAAATTTGTCGGCAGAACCGCTGACATGTTCTGCAATGGCCACTGCAGTGTCATTATGGGAAGGAAGCATCAGTGAATATAGAAGATCCCGCAGGTAAAAAATTTCTCCTGCATTGGCATAGAGCTTGGAAGCTTCAATAGATGCTGCGTAGGGAGAGAATTTCACCTTTTCATTTAATTTACAGTTTTCCAGAGCAAGAATACAGGTCATGATTTTGTGGTACTTGCATTTGCATGAGGGACATCTGCGTTTTTGGAGTATATGACTTTTCCGGTGTCTGCATTGATTAAAAGTGCACAGTCAGATGACAGATTGTAATTTAATCCGGAATGATGCAGAACTCCACTGTTGTCAAAGTAATAATTTACTTTCTTGATCTTTTGCTGTCCTGTGACAGCTTTGTAGTCAGAACCAAAATAGAATTTTCTGCCGGAAGTATCGGTGCACCATCCGGTAATTGCTGCTCCGTCTTTTCCTGCATAGTAATAATCTCCTTTATAGTGAATCAGAGAGTTGCGGAACAGATATCCCTGGGAGCGGGTGCCGAAGTAGTATTTTTTACCGTTGACAGTGTGGCAGCCTGAGTTACATTACTGCTGAAAATAAGAAAAAATACAGTAAGGAACAGTAAAAAAATATTGCTTTTTCTCTTCATAAGACATCTCCTGTAAAATTAATAAAGAATATATGTGTTACTAATAATCAGAATAGCACGAAAAAGTAAGTTTTTCCAGTATAGTACAAATTTTTTTGCACATATTAAACATACAAAGGTTACTGTTTACTTTGTGATCGGTAACGTACAATATTAATTCCGGAAGAATCTGTCCTGTCAGGGTGGAAGAGACCCGGAGAAAGGGAGAAAAATATGAGAAAAAATGCAAAAAAAATTTTGGTGGGCGCTGTGCTGATTCTGACTCTGGCTATTTTTACAGCCTGTGGGAGCAGTAATAATGCGGATGAGGTGGAAAAAGAGAATAACAAGACAACAGAGGAAAATGTGGCAGAAAATGAGAGTGTAGATAAGAATGATACAGACAGCAGTGAAAAAGATGAGAAGGGTACAGATGAGAAGACTTCAGATGACAGGGATACAGATGAGAATAGGGAAGAAGAAAAGAAAGAAGACAGTAACAATGATGGCACTGTATCCGGTGAGCTTGGAAACAGTGTAAAGGATCTGGGCGAAGGCGTGGGAAATGCTGTTGAGGATGTGGGAGATGCAGTGGGAAATGCCACGGAAGGAAGGTAAGCCCTAAGCTTTTTGGAACGGTAGTGCGGATTTATGGGATGGGATCGTTGCTGGGAACGAAGTGAACAGTAACACAATAAATCCGCACTGTAAGTCCCGGGTTGCGGTATTGAGATAATTTATGGTATTATCATGATAAAGTGTAAGGCGGCAGCCACTGCAGATAAAAATATACGGAGGTAGAAAAGAATATGAGATTTCGCCCATGTATTGATATACATAATGGAAAAGTAAAGCAAATAGTAGGAGGGAGCCTGACAGATGTGCAGGATCAGGCAGAGGAGAATTTTGTGTCAGAACAGGACGGTGCATTTTATGCCAGGTTATACAGGGAAGCTGACTTAAGCGGCGGGCATGTGATTCTTCTTAACAGCCAGGATTCTCCATATTATGAGGCAACCAGGGCACAGGCATTTTTGGCGCTGAAGGCTTATCCCGGAGGTCTGCAGCTTGGAGGTGGGGTGAATCCTCAAAATGCAGGTGTTTATCTGGATGCAGGAGCCAGCCATGTGATCGTTACCTCTTATGTATTCAGGGATGGCAGGATTTCCTGGGAAAAGCTGGAGGAAATGGAGCAGGCTGCAGGACGGGAACATCTGGTCCTGGATCTAAGCTGCAGAAAAAAGGAAAACAGCTATTATATAGTTACAGACCGCTGGCAGAAATTCACAGATGTACCGGTAACCCTGGAGACTATGGAAGAGCTGGGTGAACACTGTGATGAGTTCCTGGTACATGCAGTGGATGTAGAAGGAAAAGCCCATGGAGTAGAGACGGAGCTGGCGGAGCTCCTCAGCGGATATACAAAGCGGCCGGTTACCTATGCCGGAGGTGTTGGTTCTATGGCTGATATTGAACTGCTGAGAAAATATGGGAAAAATAATCTGGATGTTACGGTAGGTAGTGCACTGGATCTTTTTGGAGGGAAAATCCCGTTCAGAGAGCTTGCAGAACTGCGCTAAAAGGTATACTGAATCTGCATGACCTTTATAATTGCGGCAGGAATTAGAGAATACATAGGAAAATAACAGAAAAAATATGAAATTTTTATAAAATGATGTTAAAATTCGGAAAGGTGTGTTATAATAGGTTCATCAAACAGCAAAGGGGATGGAAGCATGAAATTTATCATCAGCGGAAAAAATATAGCAGTTACCGAGGGACTGAGAACGGCGGTAGAGGATAAGCTCGGCAAACTGGAAAGGTATTTCACTCCTGACACCGAGATTGTAGTAACTTTAAGTGTTGAAAAAGAAAGACAGAAAATTGAAGTGACAATTCCTGTAAAAGGCAACATCATCCGTTCTGAGCAGATCAGCAATGATATGTATGTATCTATTGATCTTGTGGAAGAGGTCATTGAACGTCAGCTTCGCAAATACAAAAATAAACTGGTAGACAAACAGCAGGCAGCAGCCAATTTCCAGAAAGCATATCTGGACAAGGATTACGAGGAAGATGAAGAAGTTAAGATCATCCGTACCAAGAAATTCGGCATCAAGCCAATGTATCCGGAGGATGCATGTGTACAGATGGAGCTTCTGGGACATAATTTCTTTGTATTCTATAATGCAGAGACAGATCAGGTAAATGTAGTGTACAAACGTAAAGGTAATACTTACGGACTGATCGAGCCGGAATTTTAGTACATTGTTTCATAAATTTTAAAAGATCATAGAAATTCAGCCAGGTTTGGAAAAGGGAAATTTCCCAGGTTCCGGCCTGGCTGTTTTTATTTGTCTGTGAGTTTTGACGTAGTATGGAAAATATGATAAAATGTAAGGAAATTGCGGCTGTGAAAAAAGACAGCTGTAAAAAATCCTGAAAAGAAAAGAGGAACAGAACATTATGAGAGAAGCCGGAGTTTTAATGCCAGTTTCTGCACTTCCATCCCGTGTAGGTGCAGGAGAGCTTGGTGAATCAGCATTTCATTTTATAGAATTGTTAAAGAAAAATCATGTCAGGATCTGGCAGATTCTTCCTTTGAACCCTGTAGGATATGGAAATTCTCCCTATCAGCCATATTCTTCCTGTGCAGGAGATGACATTTATATCAGTCTGGATACTCTGGCAGAAGAGGGACTGCTCAAAAAATCACCAATGCTTTTTCTGGAAAAGTGTAAAAAGGTGGATTATGAAAGAGTCCGTCAGTACAGAGAGCCCTATCTGAGAGCGGCATTTATGGCTTTTGTGGAGCAAAAGGGCTATGAGAAACCAGAGTATAAAGAGTTTGCTGCTCAATCCTGGGTCTATGAATATGGTGTTTTCCGTGCATTAAAGAAAGCAAATAACGGAGCCTGCTGGAATGAATGGCCAGAGGAAGACCGTACCTGGCCTGAGAACAGACACGTACTGGATACAGAGGTAGAAGCAGAAGCAAGATACCAGATGTTCCTTCAGTATATTTTCTATACCCAGTGGATGAAAGTAAAGAAAGCTGCCAATGAAGCAGGAATCCAGATTATGGGAGATGTTCCTTTCTATGTGGGACAGGACTCTGTGGATGTGTGGGGCGGAAAGGATAATTTCCTTCTGGACACAGATGGACGTCCGATTTTTATTGCAGGGGTACCACCGGATTATTTCAGCGCAGTAGGACAGAGATGGGGAAATCCAATCTATGATTGGGAGCATATGAAAGAGCAAGGCTATCAGTTCTGGACAGACAGGATCGGATATAGTAATAAACTTTTTGATATTATCCGTATTGACCATTTTCGTGCATTTGACACATACTGGAAGATTCCAGCTTCCTGTCCTACTGCCATTGAAGGGGAGTGGATCGAGGCACCGGGTTATGAGGTTATCGATATTCTGCAGGATAAGATTCCGGGACTGAACCTGGTGGCTGAGGATCTGGGAGATCTTCGCCCGGAAGTACTTACCCTGAAGGATCATTACCATCTGAAGGGAATGAAGGTCTTCCTTTTCTCTGTTGAAACAGGTGGAAAATATGCCCGAGATATTTTCCATGATGTGGAAAATATGATCTTCTATACAGGAACTCATGATAATGATACAGTGATGGAATGGTATGGCAGGCTCAGCACAGCAGCCAGGAGAAAATTCCGCAAATTCCTGAAGCGCAACGGAGCAAAACAGGGATCTGTAAAGGACAGAGTGCTGGCTTATACTCTGGGTAATCAGGCAGAATATGCTATTATTCCGATGGCAGATATTCTTGGACTTGGAAAAGAGGGTCATATTAATACACCTGGAACCATCGGTTCCCCTAACTGGGAATGGCATTTGCCGGATTTTGTACAGGCAGAGAAGGAACTGGTTTCTTATGGCCGTCTGATTGTAAAGACAGGCAGAAGTTAAGTCTTTGGTTTGCGGTTTTGTTCTTGGTTTGTTCATGAAATATTTATTGTGTTCCGCCATGGAAAGTGTTAAAATGTTCATTGTTGTGTATTAAATGAGATAGTGTATGCTCTAAAAAAGATAAACAGGAGTTAAATTTATGAATATGTTTTCAAAAGTATTCGGGAGCCGCAGCCAGCGAGAGGTAAAGCGTATTATGCCTTTGGTGGACAAGATTGAAAGTCTGCGCCCGGAGATGCAGAAGTTAAGTGATGAGGAACTGAAAGGAAAGACCAGAGAGTTTAAGAAACGTCTGGAAGAGGGAGAGACACTGGATGATCTTCTTCCGGAGGCATTCGCAGTTGTTCGTGAGGCCGGCAAGCGTGTTCTGGGCATGGAGCATTTCCGCGTACAGCTTATCGGTGGTATTATTCTCCACCAGGGTCGTATTGCAGAGATGAGAACCGGTGAAGGTAAAACTCTGGTAGCTACTCTTCCCTCTTACCTGAATGCCTTGGAGGGTAAAGGTGTGCATATCGTAACTGTCAATGATTACCTGGCAAAGCGTGATGCAGATGAGATGGGACAGATCCACAGATTCCTGGGACTGACAGTAGGCGTTGTACTGAATGATATGAAGCAGGATGAGCGTCGTGCTGCATATAACTGTGATATTACTTATGTCACCAATAATGAGCTTGGTTTCGATTATCTGCGTGACAACATGGTTATCTATAAAGAACAGCTGGTTCAGAGAGATCTGCACTACTGTATCATCGATGAGGTGGACTCCATTCTTATCGACGAGGCACGTACCCCTCTTATTATTTCCGGACAGAGCGGTAAGTCAACCAAGTTATACGAGGCTTGCGATATCCTTGCGCAGCAGTTAGAGCGTGGTGAAGCCAGCCATGAGATGACTAAGATGGCAGCCATTATGGGTGAGGAGGTTATCGAGACCGGTGATTTCGTTGTAAATGAGAAGGATAAGATCGTCAATCTGACAGAGCAGGGTGTTCATAAAGTTGAAAAATTCTTCCATATTGAGAACCTGGCTGATCCGGAAAATCTGGAAATCCAGCATAATATTACTCTTGCACTTCGTGCACATAACCTGATGCATAAGGATCAGGATTATGTAGTAAAGGATGATGAGATCCTGATCGTAGATGAATTTACCGGACGTATTATGCCGGGCCGTCGTTATTCCGATGGACTTCATCAGGCAATTGAAGCAAAAGAGCATGTTAAGATCAAACGTGAGAGTAAGACTTTGGCAACTATTACATTCCAGAACTTCTTTAATAAATATGACAAGAAGGGTGGTATGACCGGTACAGCTATTACAGAGGAAAAAGAGTTCCGTGATATCTATGCAATGGACGTTGTTGAGATCCCGACTAACAGACCGGTTATCCGTGTTGATCATGAAGATGCTGTTTATATGACAAAGAAAGAGAAATTCAATGCAGTTGTCAATGCTGTAGTGGAGGCTCATGCAAAACAGCAGCCTGTACTGGTTGGTACAATTACAATTGAAACTTCTGAATTACTCAGCCGCATGCTGAAAAGACAGGGAATCAAGCATAATGTATTGAATGCCAAGTTCCATGAACTGGAGGCAGAGATCGTAGCACAGGCAGGTCAGGCAGGGGCAGTTACCATTGCCACTAACATGGCTGGCCGTGGTACGGATATTAAGCTGGATGATGTGGCAAGAAATGCCGGTGGCCTGATGATCATCGGTACAGAGCGTCATGAATCCAGACGTATTGACAATCAGCTCCGTGGACGTTCCGGTCGACAGGGAGACCCGGGTGAATCCCGTTTCTACATCTCTCTGGAGGATGACCTGATGCGTCTGTTTGGTTCTGAGAGACTGATGAAGATCTTTACTTCTCTGGGTGTTGCAGAGAATGAGCAGATTGAGCATAAGATGCTTTCCAATGCTATTGAGAAAGCACAGGAGAAGATTGAGTTTAATAACTTTGGTATTCGTAAAAATCTTCTGGATTATGACCAGGTTAATAATGAACAGCGTGAGATCATTTACAAAGAGCGTCGTCAGGTGCTGGATGGTGAGAACATGCGGGATGCTATTTACAATATGATCCAGGATACAGTAGACAGCTATGTGGATATGTGCTTCTCTGATGATGTAGATTCTGAAGAGTGGGATCTGAATGAATTCAACGGAGCTATCAGCCCGATCATTCCTCTCAAACCTCTGACACCGGAGAGTGTAAAGGGCAAGAGAAGAAATGAGATCAAGCATGAACTGAAGGAAGAGGCTGTGAAGCTTTACGAAACAAAAGAAGCTGAGTTCCCGGAACCGGAGCAGCTTCGTGAGCTGGAGCGTGTAGTTCTGCTGAAGAGCATTGACAGCAAATGGATGGATCATATTGATGATATGGAAATCCTTCGTCAGGGTATTGGACTGGCAGCTTATGGACAGAGAGATCCGGTTGTTGAGTACAAGATGAATGCCTTTGATATGTTTAATGAAATGATCAATTCTATCCAGGAGGATACTCTCCGTATGCTGTATCATGTACATGTAGAGCAGAAGATAGAGAGAGAGCAGGTTGCCAAGGTTACCGGAACCAACAAAGATGACAGCGGTGTGAAGAAGCCGGTTCAGAGAAAGGAAATCAAGGTATACCCAAATGATCCGTGTCCATGTGGAAGCGGAAAGAAATATAAACAGTGCTGCGGACGCAAGAAACCAGCCTGATGCTGATGTGTTAAATCATATCAACAGGGGGAAATTATTATGAAAAGAGAGTCTTTTGGCTCCCGTCTTGGCTTTATCCTGGTGTCTGCAGGATGTGCCATTGGTATAGGAAATGTGTGGAAGTTTCCATATATATGCGGAGCATATGGTGGAGCAGCCTTTATTTTGATTTATTTGTGTTTCCTGGTAATCCTGGGAATTCCGGTGCTGGTGTCAGAGTTTGCTGTAGGTCGTGGAAGCCATGTCAGTGTTGCAAAATGCTTTGACAGGCTGGCACCGGAGGGAACCTGCTGGAAACCTCTGAAATACATAGGCATTATCGGCTGCTATATGCTGATGATGTTTTACACTACCGTAGGCGGATGGATGCTGTATTACTGCTTCAAAAGCCTGCGGGGAGATTTTGTGGGAGCGGATACCGAGGCTGTTGCAGGGGCTTTTTCTAATATGATGGGAGATGCACCTACCATGATCCTGTGGATGGTGATTGTCTGTGTAATAGGCTTTATCGTCTGCTTCATGGGATTGCAGAATGGTATTGAGAAAATTACCAAGGTAATGATGAGCGCTTTGCTGATCATTATGCTGGTCCTGGCAGTTCATTCTGTGATGATGGACGGAGCCGGTGAGGGAATTAAATTCTACCTTATTCCTGACTTTCAGAAAATCAGAGATGCAGGACTGGGAAATGTGATCTTTGCGGCATTGAGCCAGTCGTTCTTTACTCTGTCCATAGGTATCGGTGCCATGCTGATCTTCGGAAGCTATCTGGATAAATCCAGAAGTCTCACAGGGGAGGCTGTAAGCATTACAGTGCTGGATACCTTTGTGGCACTGACAGCAGGATTTATTATTATCCCGGCATGTTTTTCCTATGGAATCCAGCCGGATGCAGGCCCAAGCCTGATTTTTATCACTTTGCCCAATATTTTTGCGAAAATGAGCGGAGGGGTGCTGTGGGGAAGCCTGTTTTTCCTTTTCCTCAGTTTTGCAGCGATTTCAACGATCATTGCTGTATTTGAGAATCTGATCGCATTTAATATGGAAATGTTTGGATGGAATCGTAAGAAAAGTGTATTGGTGTGTGCGATTCTGGTAATATTGTTAAGTCTTCCATGTGTGCTGGGATTCAATGTATGGTCCGGTATTCAGCCTTTGGGAGAGGGAAGCACCATTATGGATCTGGAGGATTTTATTGTCTCCAATAACCTTCTGCCACTGGGCAGTCTGGGATATCTTTTGTTCTGTACCAGAAAAAATGGCTGGGGATGGGATAATTTTATTGCAGAAGCCAATGCAGGTGCAGGAATGAAATTTCCCAAGAGCCTGAGAGGTTATGTAGCTTATGGCATTCCCGCTATTGTAATCGTGATTTATCTTAAGGGATATTATGATAAATTTGTAGGTATGGGAGCAGGAGTGCTGGCTGGCTGGATGATCGTAGCACTGGCACTGCTTGGTTTTGTGTTTTATTGTGCATTTGGCACAAGGAAAAGAAAAAGATAAATTAATGTAAGAGAAAAAGCAGCAGATCACTCTGGGATGACTCAGAGGGTCTGCTGCTTTTTGGATGCTCCGGGAGACTGTTGGAATTGTTTGCGGTAGGCTCTGGAAAAAGTACTGTATTCTGCAAAACCACTTTCCTGGGCGGCTTTGATCACAGGCATTCCCTGGTCAATAAGGGATCTGGCCATAAGAAGGCGTTTGCTTACGATATAGTTGTGAAGGGTATATCCGGTTTCTTCTTTGAATTTGCGCATAAGATGATATTTACTTACATAATATCTGGCTGCAAGCTTTTCCACAGACAGATCTGCCTGCAGATTGTGATTGATATACTGGAGAAGGCTGGCAATCTGTGAGTCGTAGGAATAGGATTTCTTATCATAAATATATTGTTTTTCCAGAAAAATCCGGTTGAGATATACCATAAATTCCTGGAACAGCGCCTGGGTCAGGATCTCCTGTCCGAAGGCATGGGTTCTGGCAGAGTCTTCAAGCTGGAAGAGAGTTTCCTTTAATTTTTCCTGGAGATCGGAGCTCAGGCGGATAAGGTTGTAGCTGCGGTCTCTGGCCTTCTGGAAGCAGCTGAGCAGTTCCTGATGGGGAATATCATTCTGGATCCAGAGGATGAAGCGTTCATAGGAAACAGAAGAATCAATCTCCGGTCTGTGAATGGCATGTCTGTCTACAAGAAGAATATCCCAGGGCTTCAGAGGGTATGACCTGCCTTCAATATGGTAGGTGGCTTTGCCGGAGAGAAAGATCACCACTTTATGAAAATCATGATAATGCCAGGAAAACTCCCGGCTGGCCTGATCCCTGAGATGAAAAAGGCGGAAGGCTTCGTTGAGATATCCTGTTTTTTCGGATGGTTCATTTCGATCTGTGAAAAACATTTGTCTATCCTCCTTTCTATATCATATCATTTGCTCTTTTAATACTGCAAGAGTAAGATGAAAAAATATGCTATAAAAATATTGACATTAGATAAAGATAATAGTATCATAAAAACACAAAGTTAATAGAAAAGCTTTGTAACTATTTCGAATGGGTAAAGAAATAGAAAACTGAATAGGCAGGTGATGCGTATGGGAAAGACTGTGATATCAGGAAGTTGGTATGGCAGTCTTTTTTTGTTATTACCGCACTATTTGCAATATAAAGCGCAGTTTAATCTATATACATAGTAAAAAATTAAATATATAATAATAGAAAATAAAACTGGATGCAAAATATTTTTTGATTTTCGTTTCATTGTTAAGGTAAAGGGGAATAAAATTATGAATCATACAATTATTATGAGTAAATATCAAGGGCTTGGAAATGATTATCTGATCCTGGATCCAAAGAAAAACAAAGTTGAGCTTCAGGGAAAAAAGGTGGCACTTCTCTGCCAGAGAGGTTTTGGGCTTGGCGCAGATGGCGTGTTGTATGGACCGGTGGAGATGGAAGGAAAGCTGGGTGTCCGCATTTATAATGCAGATGGAAGTGAATCTGCGATCAGTGGTAACGGAGTACGTATTTTTGCCAAATATCTGATGGATCAGGGATATGTGACGGAGAAAAAATTTGATATTGAAACTCTGTCAGGAACTATTCATGTTGAATGTCTGAATGGCCGTGCCACGGAATTCCGGGTGAATATGGGCAAGGCTTCCTTTGTTTCCAGGGAAATTCCTGTAACAGGGGAAATGCGAGAAGTGATTAATGAATCCTTTATTTTTAATAAGAAGGAATATAAGGCTACCTGCCTGACTGTAGGAAATCCCCATTGTATTATTTTTACAGATCAGGTCAGCGAAGATCAAGTAAAGAACCTGGGACCTTATGTAGAAAATGCAGATGAATTTCCGGAGAGAATGAATCTGCAGATCTGCCATCAGATTGATAAAGGAAATCTGGATATTGAGATCTGGGAGAGGGGCTCCGGATATACCAAGGCTTCCGGTACCGGAAGCTGTGCAGCTGCAATGGCAGCCTATAAGCTGGGACTGGTAGAATCCAGGATTAATGTAAACCAGCCTGGCGGTATGATACAGATTGATATTGCAGAGGATGAGACTATCTACATGACAGGAACTGTAGGGTACATT
The DNA here is from genome assembly GCF_052064155.1 of Blautia sp. HCP3S3_C12. Classification (NCBI taxonomy): domain Bacteria; kingdom Bacillati; phylum Bacillota; class Clostridia; order Lachnospirales; family Lachnospiraceae; genus Blautia; species Blautia sp. HCP3S3_C12. Next base: position 271,657 of record NZ_JBQHWC010000002.1, read on the forward strand.
GCAGATGTCAGTGTGGCAGAGAGCTTTTTCTCATAAGGATTGATATTTTCCATACAGATTTCATTTGTATTTTTTTCAATGGTATGCTATTATCTTTGGAGAGTTACCACCAGAGAGTGAGTAAATTGAAATAAAATAAGAAAGTGGGTGAAGCTGTGGTTGAATTAGATCAGTTCAAGAGCATTCTTGCAACATACACAGAACCATTAGTGGAAGTGAGGGATTCACTTTGACCTGGCTAATAAAGAGCAGAAGGTCGAAGAATTAGAGCGTGAGATGGAAGCGCCGGATTTCTGGGATGATGCAGAAGTTTCCCAGAAGAAGATGAAAGAATTAAAAGATATGAAGGATGACATGGAGACCTATCAGAGTCTGGTAACGCAGATGGAGGATATGGAAACCATGATTGAAATGGGTTATGAGGAGAACGATCCGGAATTGATTCCTGAGATTCAGGAAATGCTGGATGAATTCCAGAGGAACTTTGACAGTATCCGGATCAAGACTCTTCTTTCCGGAGAGTATGACAGTGAGAATGCCATTATCAAGCTGAATGCCGGAGCAGGTGGTACAGAGGCCTGTGACTGGTGTAGTATGCTTTACCGTATGTATTGCCGTTGGGCAGATAAGAAGGGATTTTCCATGGAGGTACTGGATTATCTGGACGGAGATGAGGCTGGTATTAAGTCAGTAACCTTCCAGGTGAACGGAACCAATGCCTATGGATATCTGAAATCTGAGAAGGGTGTACATCGTCTGGTACGTATTTCTCCTTTTAATGCTGCAGGTAAGCGTCAGACTTCTTTTGTATCCTGTGATGTTATGCCGGATATTGAGAAGGATCTGGATGTGGAGATCAATGATGAGGATATCCGTATTGATACCTACCGAAGCAGTGGCGCCGGCGGTCAGCATATCAACAAAACGTCTTCTGCTATCCGTATTACACATTTCCCTACAGGAATTGTGGTACAGTGTCAGAATGAACGTTCCCAGCATATGAATAAGGACAAAGCCATGCAGATGCTGAAAGCCAAACTGTATCTTCTCAAACAGCAGGAAGCGGAAGCAAAGCTTTCCGGTATCCGTGGAGAAGTGACAGATATCGGCTGGGGCAACCAGATCCGTTCTTACGTTATGCAGCCATATACTATGGTCAAGGATCATCGTACCAACGAGGAAACCGGAAACGTGGATGCAGTGCTGGATGGAGGCATTGATCTTTTCATCAATGCATATCTGAAATGGATCGCACTGAAGAAATAAGCGCATTTAGAGATTGAGTGTCTGAAGCTGCTGTCAATGTGTCTGTTGCGGCAGCTTCTTTTATTTATAAAATGATTGCAGATTTAATTCGTGTATGGTAACATATCCAGTGTATAAAAACAAATGTCTTTAAGAAACAGACAGGAGAGAGATATGTCAAAAACTCCAGCAGAAAAGAAGAAATATTATGTGGTGAGGGAGCGGGCAGTGCCTGAAGTCCTTCTGAAAGTAGTAGAGGCGAAAAAGCTTCTGGATTCCGGTAAAGTCAGCACAGTTCAGGACGCAGCAGAGCAGACCGATATCAGCAGGAGCTCCTTTTACAAATATAAGGATGATATATTCCCATTCCATGAGGAAACCAAGGGAAAAACCATCACATTTATCATCCAGATGGATGATGAGCCCGGACTTTTGTCCGTTGTCCTGCAGACAATTGCCCGGTTTCACGGAAATATCCTTACCATTCATCAGAGTATTCCCATCAATGGAGTGGCAACACTTACATTGAGTGTGGATATTCTTCCGGGTGAGGGAGATGCAGAGGGAATGGTAGATACCATTGAGCACAGTGAGGGAATTCACTATCTGAAAATATTAGGCAGGGAGTAAAAAAATGATCAATGTAGCAGTTTTAGGATACGGCACAGTAGGCAGCGGTGTGGTAGAGGTTATCAATACAAACCACGAGAGTATTAACAAACGTGCCGGACAGGAAATCAATGTTAAATATGTTCTTGATCTGAGGGATTTTCCGGGAGATCCGGTGGAGAAAATCCTGGTTCACGATTACGAACAGATTGTTAATGATCCGGAAGTGGATATTGTTGTGGAAGTAATGGGAGGCGTGGAGCCTGCGTATACTTTTGTCAAAAAAGCACTTCTGGCAGGAAAAAATGTCTGTACCTCCAATAAGGCACTGGTTGCGGACAAGGGACGCGAGCTGATGGATATTGCCAGAGAAAAGAGTATTAATTTCTTATTTGAGGCAAGCTGCGGCGGCGGTATTCCGATTATCCGTGTGATCAATTCTTCTCTTACCGGAGATGAGATCGATGAGGTAACAGGTATCCTTAATGGTACTACGAATTACATGCTTTATAAAATGAGTACAGAGGGCTGTGAGTTTGATACTGTTTTAAAGGAAGCACAGCAGAAAGGCTACGCGGAAGCAGATCCCACAGCAGATGTAGAGGGATATGATGCATGCCGCAAAATAGCAATCTTGTCTTCTCTGGCATACAGTGAATATTTTGATTATAAGGATATTTATACAGAGGGCATCACAAAAATTACGCCTGAGGATATGGAGTATGCTGCAAAGCTGGGCAGAACCATTAAACTTTTGGGCACAAGCCGCAGAAATGCAGATGGTACCTGTTATGCAATGGTAGCTCCCTTCCTGATCGGCAGGGACAGTCCGCTTTACAGTGTGAATGATGTATTTAATGCAGTCTTTGTACATGGAAATATGCTGGGAGATGCAATGTTCTATGGAAGTGGTGCAGGTAAGCTTCCTACTGCAAGCGCAGTAGTGGGAGATATTGTAGACGCTGCTAAGCATCTCCATACTAATATTTTTACCAACTGGAACAGTACTCCTGCAAAGTTGAGACCACTGGATCAGGTATCCGGAAGATTTTTTGTAAGAGTCAAAAAAGAAGCTGCAGAGGAAGCGAAGGAAGTATTTGAAAATGCAGAGATGATCTGTCTGGATCAGCTGCCGGAGGAATGTGCTTTTATTACAACGGACATGACACAGGGAGAATTTTGTGCGAAGGCTGAAAAGCTGGGGGATAAAGTCCTTGCAAAAATCAGAGTGAAAGACTGATATAGGGATAATGGAGGAAGTAAGAAATAATGTTGATTGTCAAGAAATTTGGCGGAACTTCTGTTGCAAATAAAGAACGTATTTTCAATGTGGCTGCCCGCTGTATTGAAGAGTACAGGAAGGGAAACGATGTGGTGGTAGTTCTGTCTGCAATGGGAAAATATACAGATGAACTGATCACTATGGCAAAGGATGTAAATGAGAAACCTCCTAAAAGAGAGATGGATATGCTTTTTACCATCGGAGAGCAGATGTCTGTGGCATTGATGGCTATGGCACTGGACAAACTGGGAATTCCCGCTGTATCCCTGAATGCTTTTCAGGTTTCCATGCATACTACCAGTACCCATGGGAATGCAAGACTGAAAAGAATTGATACAGAACGTATTAAAAGAGAACTGGAAAACAGGAAAATTGTAGTTGTCACCGGTTTTCAGGGAGTCAATAAATATGATGACTATACTACTCTGGGAAGAGGCGGTTCCGATACAACAGCAGTAGCTCTGGCAGCAGCACTCCATGCAGATGCCTGCGAGATCTATACGGATGTGGATGGTGTATACACTGCAGACCCGCGTAAGGTTCCAAAGGCGAGAAAGCTTAAGGAGATCACTTATGATGAGATGCTGGATCTGGCAACTCTTGGTGCAGGGGTACTTCATAACCGTTCCGTGGAAATGGCCAAAAAATATGGAGTGCCGCTGGTTGTGCGCTCCAGCCTGAATAACAGCGAGGGAACTGTAGTAAAGGAGGAAGTTACAGTGGAAAGAATGTTGATCAGCGGTGTGGCGCTGGATACAGATGCAGTGCGGATCGCAGTAATCGGATTGAAGGACACCCCCGGTGTTGCTTTTAAATTATTTGATACACTTGCAAAAAAGAATATCAATGTAGATGTAATCCTGCAGTCTATCGGACGTGCGGGTACCAAGGATATCTCCTTTACGGTCAATGAGAATGATCTGGATGATGCCATGGCAGTGCTGGAAGCAAATCAGGCACGTCTGGGATATGTGGAGCTCCATGCAGAGAGAAATATCGCCAAGCTTTCTATCGTAGGTGCGGGGATGATGAGTAATCCCGGTGTTGCCGCAAAAATGTTTGAAAGCCTTTATAATGAAGGTGTAAATATTAATATGATCTCCACCTCTGAAATCCGTGTAACTGTGCTGATCAGTGAGAAGGATGGAGTACGTGCCATGAATGCAGTACATGATGCATTTAATCTGGCAGACTGACAGAACTGAATCAGGCAAATAGTGAAGCGGATGATTTATCCGCTGATGATAAGAATCCTGCAAAACCTGCGGCGTTATAAAGATTATGACATCGCAGGTTAGTTATTGAAGAGGAGTTTTTCATGACACCAACAAAAGAATTAAAGAAACGTGCCCGGGAGGCATTGGCAGAAAAGATGGGAACCGTGATCCTGGCGTTTGTTGTATTGATCATTTTAAGTTTTGGAAGCGGATGGATTTCCAACACATTGTTTCCGGAAAATTCTAAGCTGAATATAGCTTTGGGATATGTATTCAGTTTTATTATCAGTATTCTGATCAACGTGATTTCGGCAGGAATGCTCTATATGTACCTGAATATTGCCAGAAACAAAGAGTTTTCACTGAATGATCTGTTTTATTTTTTTAAGAAATATCCGGACAGAGTGATCACAGCAACCTTTGTGCTGGCATTTATCAATGTGCTGACCATGCTTCCGTATACGATCTATGGATATTCACTTCCCACAGACATCTCAGATATGAATCTGCTGATGGAGATGGCTGTGAAAAGTGGGGTGCTGATGATTATCGGAACTGTTGTTTATGAGATCATTACGATTCCGCTGGAAATGACCTATTATATTCTGGCCGATAATCCTCAGACAAAGGGGATGGATGCACTGAAGGAAAGCATAGAGATGATGAGAGGGAATTTTTGGAGATATTTTCTGCTGAAGCTTAGCTTTGTTCCACTTATGTTCCTTTCTGTTTTTACATTTTATATTGCACTTTTATGGATCATGCCTTATATGACTATGACAGAGACCATGTTCTACCGTGATCTGAAAGGGGAATTGAAGAGATCGGGAGAAACTGAGCCTCCGACTTATGGTTATCAGTCGGAACCATACTTTAAATCTGTGGATACAGAGGCGGAGGCAATTGTAAATCCAGAGGCAGACCAGGATGACAGAGCTGAGAAGGCAGACTTATGGAATATACAGCCGGATTCTGAATCCCGGGAAAGTGCGGATAACAAAAGCACAGAACAGCCACAGACGGCAGAGGAGATTCAGGAGGAAAAGAAACCTCAGGAAGAACAACCGGAGGAAGAGGACAACGAGCCAAAACCCTGGGATGAATACTTTAACCGAATCAAGTAAGCATTATACAGTAAACCGATAAGAGGAGAATAGAAGAAACTATATGGATATTATTCAGGTAATTACACAGGAATTAAAAGTAGAAAAATGGCAGGTGGAAGCTGCAGTCAAGCTGATTGACGAGGGAAACACGATCCCCTTTATTTCACGATACAGAAAAGAGGCCACAGGTTCTCTGAATGATGAGCAGCTCCGTACCCTTTATGAGAGACTGTCTTATCTGAGAAATCTGGAGGATAAGAAGAATCAGGTATTAAAGAGCATTGAGGATCAGGGTAAACTGACAGCTGAGCTGAAGAAACAGATTTTGGATGCCCAGACCCTGGTAGTGGTAGAGGATCTTTATCGTCCATACCGTCCGAAACGCCGCACCCGTGCTACCATTGCAAAAGAGAAGGGACTGGAGCCTCTGGCTGATATTATCCTGCAGCAGATGACAGAAAAGACAGTGGAAGAGGAAGCAGAAGCCTATGTTTCTGAAGAAAAGGGCGTTAAGAATGTAAAAGAGGCTTTAAACGGCGCAAAAGATATTATTGCAGAGCGTATTTCCGATGAGGCAGATTACCGTATTTATATCCGTAATCTCACAGCGAAAAACGGAAGTATTTCCTCCACAGCCAAGGATCCGGAAGCGCAGTCTGTATATGAAATGTATTATGATTTCGAAGAGCCGGTGAAAAAGCTTGCAGGTCACAGAATTCTGGCATTAAACAGAGGAGAAAAGGAAAAATTTATCACTGTAAAGGTGAACGCACCGGAGGAGGATATTCTCCGCTATCTGAACAAAAGAGTGATCACCGGTGATAATCCTAATACTACCCCTATTCTGAAGGAAGTGACAGAGGACAGCTATAAGCGTCTTATTGGTCCGGCAATTGAGAGAGAAATCCGCAGTGACCTTACAGACAAGGCAGAGGATGGTGCTATCCATGTATTTGGCAAAAATCTGGAGCAGCTTCTCATGCAGCCTCCAATTGCAGGGAAAGTTGTGCTGGGCTGGGACCCTGCATTCCGTACAGGCTGCAAGCTGGCTGTTGTAGATGCAACCGGAAAGGTTCTGGATACCACAGTGGTATATCCTACAGCGCCTACCACAGAGAAGAAGATCCGTGCTGCCAAGGACACGGTAGAGAAAATGATCGATAAATATGGGGTTTCCCTGATTTCTGTAGGTAATGGAACTGCCTGCCGTGAATCTGAGCAGGTGATCGTAGATATGCTTAAGGAGATTCCGGAGAAGAAGGTACAGTATGTGATCACCAACGAGGCAGGTGCTTCTGTATATTCTGCAAGTAAGCTTGCCACAGAGGAATTCCCTAACTTTGATGTGGGACAGAGAAGTGCAGCTTCCATTGCCAGACGAGTACAGGATCCGCTGGCTGAGCTGGTAAAGATCGACCCAAAATCCATTGGTGTAGGCCAGTATCAGCATGATATGAACCAGAAAAAGCTGGATGAGGCTTTGAGTGGTGTGGTAGAAGACTGCGTAAATAAGGTTGGCGTTGATTTGAATACAGCGTCTGCTTCCCTATTGGAGTATATTTCAGGTATCAGTAAGGTGATCGCAAAGAATATTGTAGCTTACAGAGAGGAAAATGGACAGTTTACAGACCGAAAAGAGCTTCTCAAGGTTGCTAAATTAGGACCAAAGGCATATGAACAGTGTGCCGGTTTCATGCGTATTTCAGGAGGAAAGAATCCGCTGGATGCTACCAGCGTACATCCTGAGAGCTATGCGGCTGCAGGTGCACTTCTGGATAAGCTGGGCTACAAGACAAAGGATGTTGCAGCAGGAAATCTGCTGGGGCTTTCACTTCTGGTAAGAGATTATAAGAAGATGGCCAAAGAACTTGGAATCGGTGAGATCACCCTCAGGGATATTGTGAAGGAGCTGGAGAAGCCGGCCCGTGACCCTCGTGAGGATATGCCCAAGCCAATTCTCCGCTCTGATGTGCTGGAAATGAAAGACCTGAAGGAAGGAATGATTCTGAAGGGAACCGTCCGTAATGTTATTGATTTCGGTGCTTTCGTAGATATCGGCGTACATCAGGACGGTCTGGTACATATCTCCCAGATGACAGAGAGATTCATCAAGCACCCACTGGAAGCAGTGAGCGTGGGAGATGTTGTGGATGTAAAGGTAATTGGCGTTGATCTGAAGAAGAAACGTATCAGCCTGTCTATGAAGGGGCTAAATTAATGAAAGCTTTGCTGCCTGTGTATCTGTTATTCTGCCTTTTCACGGTGTGAGGTAAGGTGCTCTTCCAGGCAGCGGGCGGCAATACTCTGGGGACGCTTTACATTGCGGATCAGACAGATCTTTCGTTCGGGCAAAGCTTCCAGAAGAGGGATCTGTACAACTTTTCCCATGGCAATATGTTCTGCAGACAGAGCCTCCGGGAAAAAGCCAATGCCCAGGTTGTGCTGGATCAGGGGGAATACCTGATCTGTGGTGGCAACCTCCATATCCGGTGAAAAGGGCAGATTGTGACGCATAAAAAATTGAGTATAAAGCTCATGAGTGCTGGTACCGGGACCGATTCCCACCAGAGGGATATCCTGGAGATCTGCCAGGTGATGAGGAGTGGAGGCTATATCTGCAAATTCCGGTCCTCCCAGCAGAATCTCGCGGAAAGAAAAGAGGGGGATTCTCTGCAGTGGCTTTTTCAATGCAATAGGTGTGGTGATCACTGCAAAATCCACCAGACCATTTTCCAAAGCCTGTATTGCCTGTGGCGTGGAGTGGTTGGAGATGCGCAGCTTTACATGGGGATACTGGTGATGAAAGGATTCCAGTTCTGTCAGCAGGATCAGACGGAGGGCAGTTTCGCTGGCTCCGATATTTACCAGACCGCTTTCCAGACCCTTTTCTTTCAGAAGTTCATTTTCTCCGGCCACAAGCTGCTCCATGGCGATGGACACATGGTTATGAAGGCGTTCTCCTTCTACTGTAAGCTGGACACCTCTGTTGGAGCGGATGAACAGTTTGCAGCCCAGCTCATTTTCCAGAATGTTCATACAGCGGGTAATATTGGGCTGATTATTTCCCATTACCTCGGCAGCTTTGGAAAAGCTTTTATATTGAGCAACATAGTAAAAAATACGATAGTAATCAAGGATCATGCTTTATAAACTCCTTCTTAAATATATAAATTTGTGATAACTGATATAGAAATTTTATGTTGGTATTCAGATGTGGTAACAAGTATAATACCACGTGGACGAAAAAGCAACAAAAAAGTATAAAATCAGGAGATTATGAAATATGAAAGAGACAAACAAAATGATCAGGATCAATGATGTGGAAGAAGCAAAGAAGCTGGTAAGTGCGGCAGTGAAATGTCCCTTTGATATTGATATTGTAGCAAAAGGAAAGCTTTTTATTGATGCTAAGTCTATTCTGGGTGTGTTAAGTCTGGGGGTGGAAGAGCCGCTGGAGCTGAAATATGATGGCTTTGATGAGAATTTTGAGGCAGTTGTCCTGAGTCTGCAGAGCTGAGGGAAACTGTCCGGACAGGAGGGATTATGACAGGAATAACAGTAGCACAGCCAATCTGGGTGTATCTGATCGCTGTTAATATCTGTACGTTTTTGGTCTATGGTATAGATAAACAGAGAGCGAGATCGGGCAGATGGCGCATTCCTGAATCCCGACTGCTGCTTCTGGCAGCAGTGGGAGGTTCCCTGGGAGCCTGGATGGGAATGTATGTTTTTCACCACAAAACAAAAAAAGCGAAATTTTATCTGGGTATCCCCCTGATATTGGTTATCCAGTGTGCATTAACATTTATATTGGAGAGATAGAGAGTGAATCCCCGCCGGGCTGGCGGGGATTTTCTCTCTTCAGGTTATTTCAGTACAGGTTCCGGAACAGAAATAAATTCTTGTTACATAGTATGGTCCGTGTTATGCTATCATATTGAAATCAAAAGTTTACTGATTTTGAAGAACAGGAAAGGGGAGTAGATCATTTGGAACAGGAAGTGCAGCAGGCAGTTAATATATTAGATAATTACAGACAATATTTTACGGATTATATGCCTGAGCTTACGAAATTTGGACTGAAGGTTGTAGCTGCAATCCTAATCTTTATAGGAGGCAGGAAGGTGATCCAATGGATCATCTATCTGATCAAGGCCTCTATGGAAAAGGCTTCTGTAGACAAAGGAGTTGTGCAGTTTATCGGCTCTCTGCTGAGAGTCTGCCTTTATATTCTGCTGGTATTTACCATCGCCACTCACTTCGGAGTGAAAGAGTCTTCGGTAGCGGCCCTTCTGGGTACTGCCGGTGTGACTGTAGGTCTGGCTTTGCAGGGGGGCCTGGCAAATATTGCAGGTGGTATCCTTCTTCTTACTTTTAAGCCATTTCAGGTAGGAGATTATATTATCATTGCCCAGCAGAATGAATGTGAGGGTACAGTATATAAAATTGAAATCTGCTATACCACTCTGATTTCTATTGATAATAAGCATATTGTGATCCCAAATGGAACTCTGTCAAGCAGTATTATTACCAATGTGACTGCCAGGGATCTGCGAAAGCTGGAGATCAAGGTGGGAATTTCCTATGATGCAGATATCCATAAAGCAAAAGAGCTTCTGGAGGATATTCTCCACAATGATGAAGATACCAAGGATGATAAGGGAATGGTGGTATTTGTGGATGAGCTGGGAGAAAGTGCTGTGATCATGGGATTACGGGTGTGGGTGGCCACAGATAAATACTGGCCGGCAAAATGGCGCCTGAATGAGCTGATCAAGGAATCTTTTGACGCAAATGGTATTGAGATTCCTTATAATCAGCTGCAGATTCATGTTAAAAAACAGAAAACAGAAGCATAAGATGATGGATAATCATTAACAACGGTTTCTTTTATTTACAAAGTAGTTCAGGATGCCTCCGCCTATTATGATCACCAATGCCACTGCAACCACTCTTTTGGCTGCTTCCTGGGGCATCTGGCTTTTGGAGCCGATGGAGGCAGAGTAGAAGGTAAGGGTATACTGGATCTCCCTGGGAGCACCCATAGCTACAGTATCTGCGATTACCGGCATTGCCTCGTCTACAGCCAGGATCGGGATTTCAAATACAGAATTTCCGCCGTCCTCATTGACAGGCAGATATTTTTCACCGTCTACGATCATATAATCATAATTAGAGCTGCTCCACTGGATTCTGGCGGTGGCAGCTTTATTTTTTACAGTAATAAGAGTAGGAGAGGTGACGCTGGCCTTGCCGCTGCCGCCCTCCAGCTCCACTTCTATAGAATATTCACCATCATCTTTGTCAAATTCTATTCCCTTTGCTTCGGAAGCACCAAAGCACAGGCTCGATGAGATCAGAATATAAAAAAATATGGAAGCCATACACAGTATGGAGCAGAATTTATGGGATTTCTTGATCATTTTTAACTCCTCTTTTCTTTGTATTTCAGATTCCGGACTGTAAGAAAATTGCCGGAAGCCGTGGTGCTTTCTACTATAGCATACCTGAATGGTTATGTAAATGTTACTGTGAACGGAGTGAACAGCAATATATTTGGAAATATATATAGAAAAACGGATGCCTTATTGAAAAAAAACTGCTGCTTTAGTATAATGGAGAATACGTGCGAATATTAAAGTTGAAAATACAGGAGGAAAAGATAGATGAGAGGAATTTTATATGGTGTAGGAGTTGGCCCTGGAGATCCGGAGCTTATGACATTGAAGGCAGTCCGTATGATCAGGGAAAATGAGGTGATCGCAGTTCCGGGTGCAGATGTGAAGGAAACAGTGGCATACAAGATCGCAGTCCAGGCAGTACCGGAGCTTGCAGACAAGGAACTTCTGCCTATTTATATGCCAATGACTCATGACAGACAGGAGCTTGAAATCAATCATGAGAAGGGAGCCAAAGCTCTGGAGGCTGTTCTGGATACAGGAAAGAATGTAGTATTTCTGACTCTTGGGGATCCTACCATTTATTCCACATTTACTTATGTACAGAAGAGAGTAGAAGCTGATGGCTATGAGACCGGACTTGTAAGCGGTATTACCTCTTTCTGTGCCACAGCAGCCAGACTGAATATTCCTCTCACAGAGTGGAATCAGCCATTACATGTACAGCCGGCAGTACATCGTCTGGACAGTGAACTGGATCAGCCGGGTACCTATGTGCTGATGAAATCCGGCAAAAAGATGAATCAGGTAAAGGAAATTCTGGCAAAAAGCGGACGCAATATCCGTATGGTGGAGAACTGTGGAATGCCGGATGAGCATATTTACAACAGTGTAGAAGAAATTCCGGATGATGCAGGCTATTATTCTCTGATCATTGCAAAGGAACAGGATGGAGGATTATGATCGAGACCAGAGATCTGACAAAAACCTTTGACAATTTTACAGCTGTGGATTCCCTGAACCTGAAAATTGAAAAAGGGGAATTTTTTGGCCTTCTCGGACCGAACGGAGCAGGCAAGACAACGACCATCAGCCTGCTGTCAACCCTTCTTCTTCCCACAAAGGGAGAAATCCTTATAGACGGTCAGCAGCTTACAAGAAAACGTCCTGATCTGAAGAGAAAGATCAGTGTGATCACCCAGGAATATTCCATGCGTCAGGATATGAATATGGATGAGATTATGGAATACCAGGGACGGCTCTATTTTATGCCGCGAAAGCAGATAAAAGAAAGAACAGAAGAACTTCTGGAGTTCTGTGACCTGCTGAAGTTTCGCAAACGTACAGTCCGTAAGCTTTCCGGTGGAATGAAGCGTAAGCTGATGGTCTGTCGGGCATTACTGACAGATCCGGAGATTCTGCTTTTGGATGAACCCACAGCAGGTATGGATGCTCTTTCCAGAAGACAGATGTGGAATCTTCTGCGTAAGCTTAATGAGAAAAATCTGACGATCCTTCTGACCACTCACTATATGGAAGAAGCCCAGCACCTCTGTAACCGGGTGGCACTGATGGATCATGGAAAGCTGGAGGAGGTAAGTACTCCGCAAGCATTGATCAAAAGTCTTGGCGCTTATGCAGTAGACGAGATGACAGCAGATGGAACACAGAATCACTATTTCCATACACGACAGGATGCTATCCGGTACCTGGAAGGACTTACAGGCCAGGCCTCTCTTCGTGAGACCACATTGGAAGACGTCTTTGTAGAAAGAGCCGGGAAGCATTTGAATACAAAATAACCGGAGAGAAAGAACATGGGAATTATAACAATATTATGGGAGAAGTGGGTAGAATTCCGTCGGGATTTCTATAAGATCACACTGGCGGCAATGATCGCACCGTTAATGTATCTGATCGTATTCGGAATGGGAATCCAGACCACTTCTCATGGACAGCCATACCTGAACTTTCTGATTCCGGGTGTGGTATCTCTGACAACTATGAACGGAAGCTTTAATGCCATTGCGCAGAACCTGAATGTGCAGAGGCTGTATGAGAAGGCTTTTGATCAGGTGATGATTTCCCCTACACCCTTATGGCAGTTTATTGCCGGACAGATCATCGGGGGAAGCCTGCGCGGTCTGTATGCAGGAGGAATCATACTGCTTCTTACAGCACCTATTGAGACCGGACTGGTCTTCAACGGATGGTCCTTTCTGGTGATGTTCCTGAACGGAGCAGTATTCTCAGCTATCGGTGTGGTAGTATCCTTTCTGGCAAAAAACCACGCAGACGTGCCGAGATTTTCCAACTATATCATTATGCCTATGGCATATTTGTGTAACACCTTTTTCTCAACAGAGAAACTTCCGGGATTTATAGGCAAGTTTGTATCAGCCTTGCCATTATCCCAGACCAGCCATCTGATGAGAAGCATTTCATCAGGTGAGGCAGTGAATTACACTGGTATTGGGATTCTGCTCCTTTATTTGCTGGTGTTTACTGTAGCAGCATCATGGTTTATTTATAAGAAAAAAAATCTGTAACTGAAATCTTCTTAAAATAATGCAGATAATGCATCTAAGGCAATATCCAGTTCCTGCTTTGTATTCTCAGGTCCGAAAGAAAACCGGAGAGTACCTTCCGGGTATGTTCCAAGGGTTTTATGTGCATTTGGTGCACAGTGAAGGCCAACTCTTGTCATAATTCCGTAAGTACTGTCCAGTTCAAAGGCGGCCTGAGCCATATCCATATGTAGGGTCTGGATGGATACAACTGCACAACGTTTTTCAGTATTTTTTTTACCGATAATACGCAGGAATTTTTCTTCAGGATCCAGATTCAGGATACCATCTATAAAGTATTGTGTCAGCACTAATTCATGGCTGAGGATTTCTGTCATGGACTGTTTCTCCAGATCACAGAGTGCAGCATGCAGCCCCAGAATCCCCGGTATATTTGGAGTTCCGGGCTCGAAACGATCCGGAAGAAAGGATGGTACTTCTTCAGAATGTGAGGCACTGCCAGTTCCTCCGCTGATAAGAGGCTCAATTTTCGTTGCCAGTTCATTGCGGATCAGAAAGCCACCTGTTCCCTGTGGCCCTCGGAGTCCTTTGTGACCTGTAAATGTCAGTGCGTCTATGTGATATTTCTCCATATCAATATCAATGGTTCCTGCTGTCTGTGCAGTGTCCAGAATAAAAAGAAGTCCATGTTTTTTGCAGAAATTTCCGATTTCCTGTGCCGGCATGACAGTTCCGCATACATTGGAAGCATGAAGACAGACAACAAGCTTAGTATCAGGACGAAGGAGTGTAGCTGCCCTATCAAGCAGAAGACTGCCGTCAGAAGCGCATGGGATTCTGTCAAAAGAAATTCCATGTTTCTCCAGCTGTACAAGAGGACGCATCACTGCATTATGCTCCATGGCAGTTACAAGTACATGATCGCCGGGTTTTAGAAGTCCTTTCAGAAGAATATTCAGACTGGCGGTGATATTTTCTGTAAAAATAACATTCTTACCCTTTCCGGAAGTAAAGTGAAAGAGTTTCAGAAGCTGTTCTCTTGTCTCAAAAATCTGCTCCTCCACAGAATAAGCTGCCCGGTATCCTCCCCGGTTCACATTTACAGCAGAGCCTGACAGGTAATCATAAACTGTCTGTGCTACAGATGGCGCCTTAGGAAAAGACGTACTGGCCTGATCCAGATAGATTTTGTTCATAGTAACAATCCCCCGTATTTTATATCGTACTATAGTTATTATTGTTGCTAACTTCATTCTCAGACACGCTCTAGGATATCACAATTTATAAAAGGAATCTATAAAATATCGTAAAACAGGAGGCAATTAAATGATCAGACTTCAGGATATTGCGGATATGGCAGGGGTGAGCCGAACTACGGTTTCCAATGTGATCAATGGAACGGTATGATTTTAAAAAGTTCAAGAAGATCATGATCAAATGGCAGGAAGAACTGGCAGGAAAAGCATGGAACAGTCTTTTCCTTGGGAACCATGACCAGCCAAGAAGTGTATCCAGATTTGGAAATGATAATCCTGCTTATCGGGATATTTCAGCCAAGATGCTGGCAACCTGCCTTCATATGATGCAGGGAACCCCCTATGTATATCAGGGTGAAGAGCTTGGAATGACTAACATCTATTTCGACAAGCTGGAGGACTACCGGGATATCGAAAGCCTTCATTATTTCACTGAGCTGACAGAATCAGGCAGACTGACACCGGAGTATATGATGAAATGCCTGATGCTCAGAAGCCGTGACAATGCCAGAACACCTATGCAGTGGGATACATTCGCAGAAGGAGCTCAGTGCCTGATCACAAATATGGGCAGAACAGTGTTTGACAGGAAAATTGTCCTGAATCCATATGAAGCATTTGTGCTTTATAAAAAAGACTGAAAAATCAATAAAATCTCTTGAAATGAGTATGCGTATATAGTATAATCGGTTTCAGTTAAAAGAAAATTCTTCGGGGTTGGGTGATTGCAGTTGCGAAATTCCCTACCGGCGGTATAGTCCGCGACCCGCTTCGGCGGCTGATTTGGTGAAATTCCAAAACCGACAGTAAAGTCTGGATGAGAGAAGAACACGCAGTATACAAAAGTACGTGCTCAGTGCCCCGGATGGATATCCGGGGCTTTAATGTTGTTGTAACAGCATTCTTGTGGAATTTTCTTTTGCAGAAGGATGTGGGGATTTTGCCTGACATCTGCAAAAAATAATTTCAAAGGAGAGAAACAGTATGAGTGAACAGGTATTGAAAAATGGAAACGTGATGGCAAGGAGCAAGACGAGGACTATCACACAGATAGCCATGCTTGGCGCTATCGCAGGAATTTTAATGAATCTGGAGTTCCCGCTTCCTTTCCTGGCACCGACTTTTTATCAGCTGGATTTTTCAGAAATCCCGGTACTGGTTGGCTCATTTGCAATGGGACCGATCGCAGGTGTTCTGATTGAACTGGTAAAGATTCTTGTGCATCTGGTAACAAAGGGATCTATGACAGCAGGTGTAGGTGATGTGGCAAACTTCATCTTTGGATGTACATTTGTAGTTCCTGCAGGTCTGATTTACCGTTACAAATCTATTAAGAGCAGAAAACATGCAGTGATCGGAATGGCAGCCGGAACTGTACTTACAGCAGTAGTTGCATGCTTTATTAATGCATTTGTTTTACTTCCGGCATACGGAAAAGCTTTTGGAATGCCGATTGAGGCATTTATTGAAATGGGAGGAGCTGTGCATAACTCTGTGAACAGTCTGCTTAGCTTTGCAGCACTGATTATTTTCCCATTCAATATCTTTAAATATACACTGACATCTCTGATCGTATTCTTTATTTATAAGAGAATCCGTGTAGTGCTCAAAGGAGATTGATAGTAATAGGGGCGCAGAGAGACTGCGCCATTGCAGTATTAGAGAGAGATAATGGCAGACATGTCTGGGGGAAGGGGTGCTGTGAAAGTCATTTTCTGACCGGTTATGGGATGGGGGAATTCCATGTGGTAGGAATGTAGGGCCTGGCGGGTGATGTGTTCCATGTCAGGGTTGTAGAGGTAGTCTCCGATCAGGGGATAGCCCAGGTATTTCATATGGATACGGATCTGATGGGTGCGGCCGGTTTCCAGCTGAAGGGAGACCAGGCTGTGCCCATTTTCTTTTTTTACCAGTTTATAATGGGTGATGGCTTCTTCACCATGATCAAAATCTACGGTGCGTTCAATAATGGAGCCTTCTTTGCGGGAAAGAGGGGCTGTGATGGTTCCAGCAGGTGGGGTGAGGTCACCCTTTACGATGGCCAGGTATTCCCTGTGTACCAGGCGTTTTTTTGTCATATCAGCCATAATACTGGCGCTGACCAGATGCTTGGAAATTACGGTGAGCCCGGAGGTATCCCGGTCCAGGCGGTTGCTGCAGCGGAAGATAAAAGGCTTTCCCTGATCCTGGTAGTACCATGCCAGGGCATTGGCCAGAGAATTATAGTAGTTTTTCATGGAAGGATGGATGGGCATTCCTGCAGGCTTGTTGATCACCAGGATGTCTTCATCTTCATAAATGATATTCAGGGGAAGCTTTACCGGCGGGATTTTCTCCGAGGATTCTGTCTCGCAGATACAGACCTGTAGATGGTCACCTGCAGCCAGGGTCTGACGCATATAGTAGTGGATTCCGTTTACCAGGATGCTCTGGGGCATCCGTTTGATTTCTGTGAGATTCTGCCGGGAGTATCCCTTTCTTCTGAGAAATTGTTCTACCCGGAGTCCGTTCTGGGATTCCGGGATTGTATATTCTATGGTTCGGTTCATTCAGGTTCTCCTATTAGGTGTGAAATATCAGATGTGAGATGACGCCCATCTCTGTAGGTGGCGGTAACAAATTAGTATCAGGATTCAAGAGTTATACGAACAGCAGATCATGATTAATGGTTTTATAAAATAACCTTCTGCATTCCCGGAGATCCTGTGTCTGGCCCAGCACCCACATCATTTTGGTGACAGAAGCTTCCAGAGTCATGTCATAGGATTCCAGTATGGGAAATTTCTCCTTGATCACTTTTCCAACCTGGTAGACCTCCATATCGCTGCCCTCATGGGTTACCTGAGTAGCCATGCATACCAGTTTACCGGAAGAGATCCAGTCTGAAAGTGCATTCAGAAAACTGTCATTGCCATAGTTTGGAAGACCGCCTACGCCAAAGGACTCGATGATAAGTCCGTCATAGGAGTCTGCCAGAGTGTCCAGGATCCGTCCGTCAGTTCCGGGAATCAGTTTCATGAGAAAGATGTTAGTATTCATCTGATGGTAAAAAACCAGCGGGCGGGTATTCTGATCTTTGTCATCAATATAAAAGATGATCTTGTTATCGTGAACAGAGGCAATATCAGGGTAATTAATACTGGAGAAGGCATTGTAGCTTTTGGAAAATTCCTTCTTGGCTCTGGTACCGGCAATTACTTTGCCGCCAAATACAATGGAGATACCGTGAGCCCGGTCGTGGGAAGCAAAACGCAGGCTGTCCAACAGATTGGAGCGGGCGTCTGTGATGGCCAGATCAATTGGTTTCTGAGCTCCTGTGATCACGATAGGACGGCGGTTATTCTGGATCAGATAGGACAGGGCAGCTGCAGTGTAAGCCATGGTATCAGTGCCGTGGCAGATTACGAACCCGTCGTAGAATTCATATTTTTTCTCAATGAGCTGTGCCAGCTGCAGCCAGTGGTCAGCACATACATTGGTACTGTCCAGGGAAAAAGGCTGCACTGTGTCGATGGTGCAGAACTCTCTGGCAGTGGGGATATACTCCAACAGTTCTTCTGCGGAAATCTGAGGGGAAAGTCCCTCTTTGGTATATTTGGAAGCGATTGTGCCGCCGGTGGCAATCAGTAGGATTTTTTTCATAATAGTGCACTCCTGAGTTTTGATTATTATAAAAAATTTCAGAATCGTAATATTTCCTATTATACACAGAGGACGGAGAAAGGGCAAGACAGGGAATTTCTCTGTTTTGGGAGTTTCTTTTTGTGATTATGAAAGATATTGACTTTTGAAAAAATTAAGTGTAAATTATCTGTTGTGTCAGGTGTCTTGTCAGGTGAAATGACAGATACCAATATAAAATGACCATATGCGTGCAAAGCGCAGTTTATTTTTATAATTGTATATATCGCACAAAAACACATATCTATAATTGTAAAATATATATATAAATTATCTCTTGATATTTTATAAAAAAAAGAGTAAAACTTTAAATAAATAAAAAAGAGAAATGCATAGAACAGGACAGGTCACAGAAGGAACCGGATTACAGAGAGTCGCAGGCAGGTGAGATGCGGCAGATGGTGTTTTGTGATATCACCCGGGAGCATCCCGCTGAAATCTATAGTAAGCCGGGACGTGGTCTTCACGTTACAGGAGAAGCTGTTTGGTTTAGACAGTGTTAAGAGATTGTATCTGGTGACAGATATAATAATACAAAGTGGTACCACGGAATATTCCGCCTTTGTTATCCAATTGGAAATTGGATAGCAGGGGCGTTTTTTTATATATAAATATAAAAGAAAGAAGAGGGAAGACATTATGAGTGGAATAGTAATGATGATAATAGCCATTGTAGTGCTGGGTGGAGCATATCTTCTGTATGGCCGTTATCTTCAGAACAAATGGGGCATTGACCCAAAAGCAAAAACACCGGCATATGAGATGGAGGATGGAGTGGATTATGTACCGGCTGATACCAATGTGGTATTTGGTCATCAGTTTGCATCTATAGCAGGTGCAGGTCCTATCAACGGACCGATCCAGGCAGCAATTTTCGGTTGGCTTCCGGTTATGCTCTGGATCCTGATCGGTGGTGTATTTTTTGGAGCAGTTCAGGATTTTGCATCTATGTATGCCTCTGTAAAGAACAAAGGCCGTACAATCGGATATATCATTGAAGCTTATATCGGAAAACTGGGAAAGAAATTATTCCTTTTATTCTGCTGGCTGTTCTGTATTCTGGTTGTTGCAGCATTTGCAGATGTTGTGGCAGGAACCTTTAACGGATTTGTGACAGATAACGCAGGAACCGTTACCAAGGTAGCAGCAAACGGAGCAGTTGCAACAACTTCCATGTTATTTATCATCGAGGCAGTGGGACTGGGATTTTTCCTTAAATATTCCAAGTTTAATAAATGGATCAATACTGCAGTGGCTATTTTATTATTAGTGCTCGCAATTGCGCTGGGACTTAAATTCCCGGTATATGTAAGTCTTGGAACCTGGCATATTATTATCTTTGCATATATTCTGGTAGCCAGTGTTGCCCCTGTATGGGCATTGCTCCAGCCTCGTGATTATCTGAACAGTTATCTGCTGATCTTCATGATCGTTGGCGCAGTTATCGGTGTATTTGCAGCCAACCCATCCTGTAATCTTAAGGCATTTACAAGCTTTAATGTGGACGGACAGTATATGTTCCCTATTCTTTTCGTGACAATTGCCTGCGGTGCAGTTTCAGGCTTCCATTCACTGGTATCCTCTGGCACTGCGTCAAAACAGATCAAAAATGAAAAGAACATGCTTCCGGTTTCCTTTGGTGCAATGCTTATGGAAAGTATGCTGGCAATTATTGCACTGATTGCTGTTGCATCCTTTGCAGATGGTGAGGCAGCAGCACAGGGACTTACCACTCAGCCGCAGATATTTGCAGGTGCTATTGCAAACTTCCTTTCTGTAATCGGTTTGCCACATTCACTTGTATTTACACTGATCAATCTGGCTGTATCAGCCTTTGCACTGACCTCTCTTGATTCAGTGGCCAGAGTAGGACGTCTGTCATTCCAGGAATTTTTCCTTGATTCTGATACAGACGAGGAAAATATGAGCCCGTTCTTAAAAGTAGTAACCAATAAATATTTTGCAACAATCATTACACTGGTACTTGCCTATCTGCTTACAAAGGTTGGATATGCAGAAATCTGGCCACTGTTTGGTTCTGCCAACCAGCTGTTATCTGTACTTGCCCTTGTAGCCTGCGCAGTATTTCTCAAGAAAACAAAACGCCAGGGCTGTATGCTCTGGATCCCTATGGTATTTATGATGGCAGTTACCTTTACTGCACTGGGTATGACCATCAGTAAGCTTACAAAAGCATTATTTACCACAGGCCTGGATCTTGGAAATACCTTACAGCTTATCTTCGCAGTGTTACTGCTGATCCTTGGTGTGCTGGTAGCAATCCAGGGAGTGAAGAAGCTTTTTGAAAAAAATGATGAAAAACAGACTGCATAATTTATGAAGGATAGCGGTTGATATTCTTACATAAAAATAAAAATCTGAAAAAAGACACTTTGGGAGTTTCCCGAAGTGTCTTTTTTAATAGGGTGATTATTCAATCGAATCAAGCAAGTAGCGGAGAGGATGATTTTATCCGTTTGACTTTGCGGTATATTTTGTTCAAATTAAGTTACCGTAGTTAGTAGGATTTTCAATCACCTGTCGATAGTCAGCCAATCAATTTCTCATTCACATACTCAAATCCGAGACGTTTCACAGTATCTGCAAATCGTTCTCCTGCGATTCCTTCATTTTTGAAGAGAAGGATTGCTTTCTCTATGACTGCCATTACTTCTTCTTCCTCTGTGAAAATTCTGGTAAGAGCCTGACCGTGTGAGATTCGCTTACCCCAGCGGCCTCCGATATAGATCTTATAACCATTCTGATATTCCGGTACTGCGCCGAAAGGACATTTTCCCTTGCATCGTCCGCAATGGATACATTCTTTAGGATCAATGTAAAGTTTACCGTCAACTAATTTCGGAACGTGGACAGGACAGCTTTTTTCAATCTGACATTTCTTACATCCCCGGCATTTCTCTGCATCCGGTTTTGGGATTCTCTGGCCGATAATTCCCATATCATTCAGATTAGGTTTTACACAGTTATTTGGACATCCGCCAACTGCGATCTTGAATTTGTGCGGGAGTACCACATCGTGATAGCCTACATAAAAACGCTCATGGATCTTCTTGCTGAGTGCAAATGTATCAATCAGACCATACTGGCAGGTTGTTCCCTTGCATGAGACAACAGGACGCACTTTAGCTCCGGTTCCGCCTGTCATCAGGCCATGCTCTCCAAGGAAGGCAATGGTTTTGTCAATATTATCATAAGGAACTCCCTGGATTTCCATACTCAGGCGGGTTGTCATAGTAATCTGACCATTTCCGAATTTATCTGCTGCGTCCGCAATGGCACGATGTTCATCTGTGGTAATATGACCATTTCCTGTAATGACCCGAATATTAAAGATGTCATCATATCGTTTGTCCTGAAGACATCCAAGACCTTTTACCCGTTTGATTTCCTCGGGACTCAGTTTTTTGTTGTCGGATGTTGTTATTTTTTCCTCATTCATGTTTAAGTATCTCCTTTATGTAGTTGTTGCTTTTCTCTGATATATACGGCATTTCTTTTGTTGATTATAGGCTTCATAAATGATAAAATCAATTTATGAATTTTTATTATACGATAAGTAACATTTATGGAATTCTGATATCAATAGAGTGGAAGAGTTCAAGGAGGATATTATGTTAGATCACAGAACGGAAACCTTTATGGCTGTATGCAGTGTTATGAATTACAGGGAGGCGGCAGAGCTGTTACATATCACCCAGCCGGCAGTTACCCAGCATATTCAGTTTCTGGAGAAGGAATATGGCTGCCGCCTTTTTCTTTATGAAAACAGAAAACTGATCAAGACCCCTGCTGCACAGATGCTGGAGGATTACCTGTGTTCCGTTCAGCAGCGCGAAAATTTTCTCAGGGAAAAGATAAAAAACAATGGTCTCCGGGAACTGCGTATCGGTGCAACCAAGACCATTGGTGACTATGTGATCACAGACAGGATTCACGATTTCTTAAATCAGCCGGATACGGCACTCACTCTGATCGTGGATAACACAAAGCATCTTTTGCATTTATTGGAACAGAATACTCTGGACTATGCCATCATAGAAGGATTCTTTGACAAAAACAGATTTGGAAGCCAGTTATATCGCCGGGAACCTTTTGTGGGAATCTGTCCGAAGGATCATCCTTTTGCAGGCCGTGAAGTATCTGTAGAGGAGATTTTGAAAGAAACTCTGATCCATCGCGAAAACGGCTCCGGAACTCTGGCTATCCTGGAGGAAAAGCTTCTGGAGCATAATGAATCCCTGGAACGTTTTCACCGGCATATATGCATTTCCAGTTTTAAAATGATCATCGATCTGATCAAGTCCGGGTATGGAATCTCATTTGTATATGAAGTACTTGCCAAAAGCGACCCGGAGCTTGGAATCTTTACACTGAAGGGTGAGCCCATAGTCAGAGAATTTAATGTTATTTATCTGAAGCATGCGGATGTGCGGGAGAAGATGGAATGGTTTTTATGACCGCTTGCGTCTGTACTCGTTGGGAGTCATTCAAAATTGTTTCTTAAAAGCAGTTGGAAAGTGGCTCTGGCTGGAAAAGCATGAAATGAACTATCAGTTCCAAAAATTGTTATAATAAGAGTCCGTATGCAGAACTTTTGTATATAATAGACTAAGTGAATATCTGGAAATGAGATTAAAATGCCAGACCAGAAAATAGATAACCTTTTAAATCTTGCAATGGATGCAACCCCACAGGAGCGTAGAAAGTCAGGAAATCTTAATGTAGGATATGATCCTGCAACCAGGCTATGGGATGTGATCATAAAGTACAGCGGACCGGAAAGTGGTCTGGCTGGAAATGGAATTCAGGTAGTGCCACTGTTAGGGGGTTATGCAGTGGTAACTTTGCCGGAAAGTGAGATTGATGAGTATTCCCACAGAGTGCAGGTGGAATTTATGGAGAAACCCAAACGCCTGTATTTTGAATTGTTTCAGGCGAAGGGAGCGAGCTGCATCCGCACAGTGCAGACCGGCAGGAATGGACTGACGGGAAAAGGAATCCTGACAGGAGTTGTGGATTCAGGAGTGGATTATTTTCACCCTGATTTCCGAAATGCAGATGGGAGCAGCAGAATTTTACGTTTATGGGATCAGAGCATACAGGGAAATCCACCTCAGGGATATGTGACAGGAACTGAATATACGAAAGAGCAGATTGATGAGGCGCTTGCACTTGGAGAAAACCAGGGCAGGCGTCTTGTTCCATCTTCAGATTACAGTGGACATGGAACTTCCGTGCTGGGGGTTGCAGCAGGAAATGGAAGGGCGTCAGATGGGGTGAATCAGGGAGTTGCCTATGAAAGTGATCTGCTGGTTGTGAAAATGGGAATTCCCAGAGAGAACTCCTTTCCCAGGACTACGGAGCTGATACAGGGGATTGATTATCTGGTGCGGCAGGCACTGACTATGGGACGGCCAATGGCAATTAATCTCAGTTTTGGAAATAATTATGGATCCCACAAAGGAGAGTCCCTTCTTGAAACATATATAGATATGGTTTCTTCCACAGGACGTCTGGCTATCTGTACAGGTACAGGGAACAACGGCAATCAGCCTCTGCATGAGGGCGGAACCCTGAAACAGGGACAGACCAGACAGATAGAATTATCTGTGAGCAGCAGGGAACCAACATTAAATGTGCAGTTATGGAAATCTTATGAGGATGAAATGAGTATTTATATTGAAAATCCATCCGGAAACCGGATCGGCTCCTTAGACGAAAAGCTTGGTCCTCAGAGGTACAGACTGGGAAATACAGATCTTTTAATCTATTATGGCAAACCTGGACCCTATCATCTGACACAGGAAATCTACATAGATTTCCTTCCTGGGAAAACTTATGTGGACAGTGGAGACTGGAAAATTATCCTAAGTGGAAAAAAGGTCAGAGGAGGAGAATATTACTTGTGGCTGCCAGGTGGAAATACCCTGAACAGAGGAACTGGGTTTTATGAACCAAGGGCATATGGGACTTTGACCATACCTGCCACAGCCCGGCGGGTTATTGCAGTTGGAGCATATGATTCGCTGGTTGACTCTTATGCGGATTTTTCTGGAAGGGGCAGCAGAATGCTGCCATATCTGAAACCTGATCTGGTGGCACCGGGAGTAAACATAGTTGCTCCCGTACCCGGCGGTGGTTACAGAACAGTAACAGGGACTTCCTTTGCAGCACCCTTTGTCAGCGGATCCGCAGCATTGTTAATGCAATGGGGGATTGTAAATGGAAACGATCCCTATCTCTATGGGGAAAAAGTAAAAGCCTATCTCCGAAAAGGCGCCAGACCATTGCCGGGGTACGAGGAGTATCCCAATGAAGAGGTGGGGTGGGGAGCACTTTGCCTGGAGAATAGTTTTCCAAAGTGAGAATGTTGTAGATATGAGGAAAACATGCTATGGTATATACAATGTGTAAAAAGAAACAAAGAAAAAATAGAAAGTGTGGTCAAGCAGAATATATGAAGTACGAACATATCACAGAGGGCCGTTTCATAGACCGTCCCAATCGGTTTATTGCACATGTGGAGATCAATGGGCAGGTGGAAACGGTTCATGTAAAGAATACAGGCAGGTGCAGGGAGCTTCTGGTCCCGGGTACACAGGTTTTTCTGGAAAAGAGCAGCAATCCGGCGAGAAAGACAGCCTATGATCTGATCTGCGTAAATAAAAAGGGCAGGGGTCTGATCAATATGGATTCTCAAATTCCTAATAAAGCAGCGCTGGAATGGATAAAGGCAGGACATCTTTTTCCGGAGAAGGTTCAGGTAACGCCGGAGAAGACCTATGGAAATTCCAGATTTGATCTTTACGTCTGTTCAGAGAAACGTAAGGCTTTTATAGAAGTGAAAGGTGTCACTCTGGAATCTGACAATATAGCACGCTTTCCTGATGCACCGACAGAAAGAGGTGTGAAGCATCTGAAGGAGCTGATCCATTGTATGCAGGAAGGATACGAAGCCTATCTGCTTCTGGTGATCCAGATGAAGGGAGTTGACAGGTTTGAACCCAACTGGGAAACTCATCGGGAATTTGGAGAAACCCTGCAGGAGGCAAAAAAGGCAGGAGTGCATATTCTGGCCTATGACTGCCTGGTAGAACCTGACAGAATGGAAATTCAGGATCCGGTACCTGTATGCCTTGCTTCTGACTGGAAATAAAAAAGTATTCCCGCAATCAGCAGGTTTTATAGCAATCCTCTAAAATAATACATCTTAATCCAGCCCAGCAGAGTGTGAAATCCTGCGTTAGATATCTTTGCCGTGCGTCAGCACGCCTGCAGATATCTTCCTTGTCTTTCGCACTCTGCTGAACTGTCTTAAATGCATTATTTACGAGGATTGCTATAAATTATCCGGAAAATTGCAAGCATACTGTCAGAAGTGCTAGTGTAAATATCTGAGCGTTCACGTATAATGTAGATAAACAAAAAATCTTCTCACAAAATTAAGTAAAAAAGAGTCCGAGAAGTACATTAAAAAAGAAAGGAGATGTTTGTATGAGTAAAAAAATGAGGTTGTGGATGGCAGGAACAGTAGGAGCCTTAATGGCAGGCTTTATGAGCGTAAGTGTTTATGCCCTTGAAGAAAAGGATGTTATTGGAACCTGGTATGTAAATGAGCTTTCTATGGGCGAAGGTGCATCCTTCCATCCGGGGGCAATGGGAATGGAAGTGACCGTGGACATTAAAGAAGACGGTAAAATGGAAACAACAAGTTCTGTTTATGGGGAAGAGCCTGAAGTAGATGAAGCAGAGTGGAAAATAGAAAATGATAAAATTTTGATGACTCATAATGATCAGACAGAAGAATGTGAGTACAAGGACGGTAAGATAACCTTAACAGCAGATGGAACGACAATGATCCTGAGTCAGGAAAAGGAAGAGTACGAGCCTTATGTACCGGGCAAACCGGTAGAAAATCCAACCATGAAGGATTTTGAAGGAGAATGGAGCTGTACTCTGATGGAAGCATTTGGAATGCAGATGCCGGTTAATGCTGACTTTACAGGATTTGAAATGAGTATGTCTGTGGAAGACGGAAAGGCTGAAATTATCTTAATAGAGAGCGGAGAAGAGACAAAAGTAGAACTTCAGGGCGACGTGGAAGGAAACGCACTG
This sequence comes from Blautia sp. HCP3S3_C12, assembly GCF_052064155.1. NCBI lineage: Bacteria > Bacillati > Bacillota > Clostridia > Lachnospirales > Lachnospiraceae > Blautia > Blautia sp. HCP3S3_C12. The sequence goes on from NZ_JBQHWC010000002.1 coordinate 298,116, forward strand.
GTATTAAAGGCTGTAACAGAGGATGAGGCAGGAACTATGTTTTTCAGTCTTGATAATATGAAGTTCAATTTACTGGATGATGGAAAACTGTGTTTGATAGCAGAAGATGATGCAGAGGAATCTGATGACGGCGAAGAAGCAGATGATTCTGAAACAGGTGAAGTTGATTTTTCCGTAAAGACATATTTTGAAAAAATAATTGTTACAGAATAAGGTAAAATACTGCCGCACCATTCCGGTGCGGCAGTATGGGTTTTCAGATAAAAAAGGAGGATAGGGTATGGGATTATTTGATAAGAAAATCTGTGACATCTGCGGAGAGAAAATTGGGTTATTGGGAAATCGAAAACTGGATGACGGAAATCTGTGTAAGGATTGTGCGAAAAAATTATCACCATGGTTTGAGGAGCGGCGGCATAGTACGGTAGAGGATATCAAACGCCAGCTGGAATATCGTGAAAAAAACAAAAAAGCGGTAATGGACTTTTGTATAACCCGTCAGATCAATACCAGAAATTACAATGTTTTTATTGATGATAATAAAGGAAATTTTACTGTTGCACGGAAACTGGATGTCAATGAAAACCCGGACATAGTTCCTTTATCAGCCATTGTACAGTGCAGAGTTGATGTAGATCAACAGCAGCATGAGGAAACATATACAAAGGATGGAGAAACTGTAAGTTATCAGCCACCGGTATATAAATATGAATTTGATTATACCATGCGTATTAAAGTGAGAACTCAGTGGTTTGATGATATGGATTTTCGCCTGAATACTTTCTCCATAAGCAGTGACAAAAGACGAGAACTGATGGAAGTGGAGCAGACCGCTTATCAGATTATTGCGGCACTGACACCAAATGCAGCGGGAATGCAGCCCGGAATGCCAGGAATGAACATGAATGGAGGGATGCAGCCCGGAATGCCGGGAATGAACATGAACGGAGGAATGCAGCCTGGGATGCCCGGAATGAACATGAACGGAGGGATGCAGTCTGGGATGCCCGGGATGAATATGAATGCGGGAATGCAGCCCGGGATGTCAGGAATGAACATGAATGCGGGAATGCAGCCTGGAATGACCGGGATGAACATGAACGGAGGGATGCAGTCTGGGATGCCCGGGATGAACATGAATGTGGGAATGCAGCCCGGGATGCCCGGAATGAATATGAACGGAGGGATGCAGTCTGGGATGCCGGGAATGAACATGAACGGAGGAATGCAGCCCGGAATGTCCGGAATGAACATGAACGGAGGAATGCAGCAGACGGGAATGTCAGAAACGAACATGACCGGAGGAATGCAACAGAATAACAGTTCATGGAAATGCCAGTGCGGTGCAGAGAATACCGGAAAGTTTTGTGAATACTGTGGTCAGCCAAGACCGTTTTAAGCAATGGGAAACAGAGTGGACAGGATTGTTCACTCTGTTTGTGATAAAAACTCTGAAAATAGATGATTCTTCTGAAAACTATATGATAAAATAGTGCTTTATAGTATAATTATTACAAAAATAGGTTGGGTGTGTTTGAAAAATCATTCCCGCAAATTGTGACGCACATCTTGCGTAAAGCATTTTTCAAACCCGCTCCGGTGAAAGAGGAATTTTCATGACATACAGTAAAAAGAGGGCTCTGTCATATGCAGTGATTTTGATAAGTGTGTTGCTGGCTTATTTCTGCAGGCAGGCGAGACCGGAAAATGTTTTTATGAGAAATCTGGCAGATCAGTGCCGTAACTGTATTTATCTGGGAATGTACTGTGCCTGGGTGATTTATCTGGAAAAGCATGTAGTACATAGAAAAACGCGCAGATGCCTGACTGCAATTGGCTGTCTGATGGTATTCTGGTTCTTTGTGCGGACAGTGAAATTTCATATTCTTCATGATCCTCTCGGAGAACATATCTGCTGGTATCTATATTATATTCCAATGATTCTGATTCCGGTTCTGGGTTTGGCAGCAGCAATGTTTTTAGGCGAAAAGGAGGAAGAGAAAACGGTCAGAAAGGTTATAATTCTGTTGACTGTGGCAGCGATATTGATCGTAAGTGTTTTTACAAATGATTTGCATCAGCTGGTATTTCGTTTTTTCAAACAGCCCCCATTTTCGGATGAAGATTACAGCTATGGCATTGTTTTTATGGTGATTCAGGGATGGATCTTGATCTGTCTGACAGGGATGGAAATTATTCTGATCAGAAAAAGCAGAATTCCGGGAAAGAAACAGTTCTGGCTGCCGGTGATTCCGGGAATATTTCTTCTGGGATGGAATATCGGAAATATACTCCGCCTGCCTTTCATCAAAATCATTGCAGGGGATATGACGGCAGTGTGCTGCCTTTTAATGGCAGCAATTTTTCAGGGTTGTATATTATGTGGATTGATACAGACCAATAATCGATATTTTGAATTATTCCAGACTTCCGGAGGACTGGATGCAGAGATTACGGATCATTCTTTTCAGCGCTATTATCATTCCGGTGACTTTCCTGAGTTGTCGCCTGAACTGCGTAAAATCATAATAGACAGATCATCCGTACAGGAACAGGGAATCCGGATCAACCATATTCCTATAAGGGGAGGACATTTGTTTTGGTCAGAGGATATTTCGGTACTGTTGGATCAGTATCAGGATATTCGGGAACAGCAGGAGGAACTGACTGCCAGAAACCGTCTGTTACAGAAAGCTTATCAGAAAGAGGCTGAGCGGAGAAAGACAGAAGAACAGAACCGTCTGTTAAATATGATACAGAATCAGACCGCCGGTCAGCTGGAATTGCTGTCACAGTTTATGGATGAGCTGGAACGGACAGAATCAAGGGAACAATATGATCGGATTCTCGGTAAAATTGTAGTTGTTGGCACGTATTTGAAGCGGAGAAAGAATCTGGTACTGACACAATATGCATCAGATGGAAATCTGCTTACAATGGAAGATCTCAGACAAAGTCTGGCAGAATCCTGTGACAGCTTAAAATTATGCAGGATCCGGGCTGCTTACTACGTGGAAAATGTGGATGTGCAGCTGAATGCAGATGATATACTAAAATGCTATGACACCTTTGAATGGCTTGTGGAACGATTGGTTGATATCATGCAATCTGTTTTTTACCGTGTATCACAGATGGATGATGCTCTGCGGATCTCTGTTCATATTGTATCAGAGGTGGATCTGCGTGGAGTCATGTCAGAAAGACCGGAATTAAAAGTGCAGCAGGAAGATGAAAACGAATGGTTTATCAGTTGTATCGTCTTCAGAAAGAGAGGTGGAAGATGATCGATTTTGTGGAATGCGGTATGGCAATGCAGGATTTTCTGATGATTCTTCTTGAAATCTGCCTGGTTTTGGAACTAATTCTCCTGTTGGTAAGAATCACCTGTTTTTCCGGAAAAAAGAAAATCGTAACGGCAGTGGCTGTCTTTTCTGTTTCTTTTATGTTTATGGGCGTTCTGATGAATGATCACAGATATTGTCTGGGAGAAAGTTTCTATCAGCCAATGCTTCAGGGGTATCCGTTCAGCGTTTTAATGACGGTGGTTATAGGATTATTGCTTTATCTTTGCTGGGCAATCCGGAGCGAGAGACGCAGATATCATCATTCTCTGTCTTACTGGTCTGTGAATGAGGCTGTGAATGACGTTCCCTGTGGAGTCTGTTTTTCGGATCCTCTTGGAAGGATTGTTTTGTGTAATACCAAGATGCAGGAACTGAGCAGAATCATGACAGGTTCTTATCTGCAGGATTATGAAGCATTAAGGAAAGCAATGAGTGGGGAACCTGAATCGGAAGGTCTTTGCAGATTGAGCAAAGACAGCAATGTGTTTTATTTTCCTGATGGTTCTGTCTGGATGTTTCAGGACTATGGTCTGCAGGAGCCGGATTGTGCAGGATATCTGCAGACAGTGGCAGTTAATGTATCAGAAATTTATTACAATGGTGAAAAGATCAGGGCAAACAATGAAAAGCTGGAAATCCTGAATCATAAGCTGGAGGAAATGTACGAAAAAATCGGAGATAAAATCAGAGAGCAGGAGACGCTTGTCATGAAAATGCAGGTTCATGACAATTTTGGACGAAGCCTTCTGTCAATACGCAGAATACTGGAAAGAAAAGAAGATCCGGATAAAATGGATAAACAGTTGTCTGTATTGAAACATCTGGTTTATATTCTTACCGGTTCTGCTGTTGAGAGTATGGAAGAAGTATATAAGGATACGATCAGACATGCAGAAGAGCTTGGAATTTCAGTTCAGATCAGTGGAAACTTTCCGCTGCATCCATCTTACAGGCTGCTGACAGACAGAGCAATCCGTGAATGTGTGACAAACTGTGCCAGACATGCCCATGGCAGTACTGTTTGGGTGAAGATAGACAAAGGTGCAGATGAATACAGCATCCGGATCACCAATGATGGAGAGGCACCTGACAGAAATGCGGAAGAGGGCGGTGGTTTATCTGCGCTGAGAAAGGCCGCTGAATCAGGAAAATGCAGGATGCAGGTTTCTTTTTCCCCTGAGTTTTGTCTGATATTGAAAATGCCTCTGGCAGAAAGGATGGGATTCGATGGTACGGATACTGATAGTAGAAGATCAAAAGATCATGCAGAAGTATTTTGAATATATTATTATGCAGGAGCCGGAATTCCGACATGTCCAGACAGTGTCAGATGCACGTGAAGCTGTAAAAATCTGTGGTTATTCGGCAATTGATTTTGTGATCATGGATGTGCAGACGTTTCATAATCATGATGGGCTCAGTGCCGGAAAAGAGATCAGGGAGAAGTATCCCTATACAAAGGTATTGATCGTTACTTCCCTGATTGATCCCAAGGTGCTGGAGAGGGCAAAAAGTGGATGCGCAGACAGTCTCTGGTATAAGGATCACGGGGAAGAGGAAATACGGAGTGTGATCCACAGAACCTTAAATGGTGAGCATGTATTTCCGGATGTGACACCGAAGGTGGAGCTTAACTGGATCACAAGCGGCGATATCAGTCCCAGGCAGATTGAGATGCTCCGCCTGTATATCCGTGGAATGTCATATTCAGAGATTGCCAGGGAAATGAAATGCTCTACCTCCGGGGTGAGATGGAATTTTCAGGAAATGATCACCAGGGCAGGATACAGCTGTAAAGAAGACCTGATAGCGGCAGCATTGGAAAGTAAACTGATCGTAACTACATTAAAATAGAAATCTGATAAACTGCGAAGTTATTCTGTTATGAGCAGAAAGCGAAGCGGAGTGCAAATGTCTGTTTGACAAGAAGGGAGATGAGAGTATGAAAAAATATTCGGTTGTTGTATGTATTTGTGCGGTACTGTTTTCTGTTGGTATCCATGGCGGAGGTATGAGAGAAGTATTTGCCAGAGCACCTGGGGCAGATGAGAATCTGGCAATTCTGCAGGACATTATCAGGGAAAATGAATGTCAGGCCGGAATGGCATTTCTGGGATATACCTATGAAGGTGCAGAGGCAGCAGAGATACTTGAATATACCAGACAGGGAGAAGTGGCAGCTGCGTATCCTTTTTTACAGGATGGAACAGTGGTTGATGCAGGGGGATATGAAATTTATGCCATTGTCCCGGGGGATGACTGCAGGGTCAGCGTTTATCCGGCTCAGCCTACGGAAGAAGGGGAATATCTGGATGATCTGAATGCCCCATACTATAGGGGGCAGGAGAATGAAATCATTATCCTGCGCTGCAATGTGAGTGAGATTCATTCCAATGTGATGGTTTCTGTACAGAAGCAGAATATGAGTGTGCAATACCATCCGATGGTGTCGTTAAAGGATGGTCATCTTGCAGCAGAAAACCACTGCTATGATTTCTCCATATATTATAATTGGGATGAGTATGATCCGGAATATAATCCGGTGTATGAGTCAGAGTACGATCCAGAGTGTAATCCGGAGCATGATTCAGCATTGAATATAAAGATTGCCAGAGAACAGCTTTCTAAGACAGATGAAGTCAGCTATTACCTTGGTCTTGGGATGTCTCTGTGGTATACAGGTACCGAGGAGTACATTGAAGGAAGAAATTGTCCGGTATTTGTTCTGGGAACGGATCATGAGGATCATTTTACAAAAGAACATTATTATGCAGTAGGAGATAATGTGGTTTATTATTATGATCCGTCTGGTGACGCATGGCTTCTGCTGGGTGCAGGCTGACAGAAGCTTCACCAATATATCATAGAATTTTGCTTAATCAGAGAAAGAGGAAACAGACATGAATGATTTTTTGACAGAAAAAAATAAAAAAGCAGGGGTGTTGGGAAAACTGAAGTGGGTTCTTTGTGGCTTCTGCATACTTTTATCCCTGGGAGCCATTGGTGCATCGGAGAAGTATATTGGTGAAGGACGCTGGGGAATGGCAGCAACAGAGATTCTGCTTTGTCTGTTATTTTTATATCCAACTTTCAGGGAAGTCCAGAAAGCATTACGGAAGAAAAAAGCCAGGGAAATTGCCTGCTGGTTTGAATCTTATGCCCAGAATACGGTCTCATTTGAGAAACTTGAGCAGGAGCTGGGAAAAGGTGCAGTAAAAAAACTGGAAAAATTTATTGCCAGGGGATATATCCGGAATATCCAGATAGACAGAGAAGGAAATTATATTATGATTACTGCACCAAACAGACGTGTAAATGAAAAGATTTATATTACAGTTACCTGTACCAGCTGCGGTGCAAAGAATCAGGTAATAAAAGGACGTCTGAGCAATTGTGAATACTGCGGACAGCGTCTTAACTCATGATACAAGTACTGAGAGAGGATTATCAGAAGTGTTCATAAAAAGGAGAATAAAAGAAACAGATGTGTTCAATCAAAAATAGCGGCAGTATTGCCGCTATTTTTATGAGCTGTAATCTAGGAATACTTCAGTATTTTACCATTTTTTATATTAAAAACTATTTTATGAGTTTTTTCTGACGAATCATTATTATTCATTTCGTATAGAATGGTCATCTGATTACCGGAAATGTTTATTTTATATGGCCAGTAATTATTGGCTTTGGATGTGTTTGTTTTCCAGAGAATCTTTCCTTTTGTTGATACTTTGTAAACATAGTTATCGTAGTATCCGGTTACATATAGATTGTCATTTTTGTCAAATTTGCAAAGGTGTCCTGCAGGACTGATTTTTTTTGCAGTCCATAACTGTTTTCCGTCTTTTTTTCGAAGTACGACGATTTTTGAACTTTCAAAAACATAAACCTTATCCTTGCGGACAATACATTTTGTCCTTGGAAGCTCTGTAGCAGTATATTTCTTTGTAACGTATTTCCAGACTACTGTTTTCTTTGCATCCAGTCCTCTTACAGTCATGGATTCTTTGGAATTGGAATAGGAAGTTTTGGATTTAACGGTTGTAGCTGCAGGTTTGGCAGCCTGAGTCGGGATTGATATGATCAGTATTGAGAATACAAACAACAGTGACGTCAACAGGATTTGTTGGATTTTCTTCTTCATGTAAACACGCTCCTTTCTGATAAATGTTTCTGATAAATGAGTGGTTGGGGAATAAATATTTTCTTTAATTATATCATATCTTTTTGAAGCCTGCATTAGTATTTACTTGTATGGAGAGTAATTATTCCATCACCGAAGGCGATTTCTAAAGATTTGAGTTTGAGAGCGTAACTGTGTGAAGATGTTAAATCGTCATGGTTGCTATAGAATATGGTATATTGTATCCAATTTGCTAATTTCATATCTTTTACAGTACAAATATCTGCACTTCATAGAATTTTAGGATGAAACCATAGAAGAAATTTATAAAATTTGCCAATAAAACTGGATAAAATGAGCATTTTGTGATACATTTATTAAGGAATATATATTGAACTTATTTATCTGGTTTTATTGGCCCTTTTTAGAGTGCAGAGAGATGGAGGGAACGTATAAGAGCAGATACCATAAGGATATAATTTTTACTATTTTATCATAAGGAAGGTGAGCAATTGGAAAACTATACTAAGTACAAACTGAAAAGTAATGATGAACTTGCATCAGTGCTTGACGGTAAGGACAACCTGTTTGTGATTGCCTGCAACAAATGTTTCAAAGAATTTGAAACTGTTGACGAACCGGATTGTGACGAATTTCTGAAATTCGCTGCAGATCAGGGAAAGAATGTTACAGGCAGTGCGAAATTTGATTTCTTATGCAACAAGATGCACACAGAAAGAAAATTACAGGATCTGATTCCGGAAGGTACAGAGAATGTAGTAGTAATTTCCTGTGGCCTTGGTATTCAGACCGTTGCGGATCTGGCAGGTAAGCCGGTAGTTGCTGCAAGCAACACCCTTAACTACAGAGGTCATCATGGCATGGCACTTACCAAGAAGAGCTGTGACGCATGTGCGCAGTGTTATCTGAACATTACCGGAGGTGTCTGTCCGATCGTTGACTGCTCAAAGAGTCTTGTCAATGGACAGTGCGGTGGAGCAAAGAATGGAAAATGCGAAGTAGATCCCAATAAAGACTGTGCATGGGAGAAGATTTACCAGAGACTTGCAAAACAGGGACGTCTGGAAGAATTCTTAAACCAGCCTGTACAGGTTCGTGATTTCTCCAAGGTTAATTTCAAAGTGATCAACGACTATGTGAAGTCCATCAGAGAAGACAGACTGGACGGATATTATGGCGGTGTTCATCCGTCAGAGCGCAAGGAATTCAGTGAGCACATCGCTCTGAAGAAATTCCCGGATCCGAAGACAGTTGTAATCTCCATGTCACAGCATCTGGGCGCACCGGCCAATCCGATTGTTCAGGTTGGTGACACTGTAAAAGTTGGTCAGAAGATCGGTGAAGCTGCCGGATTTATCAGTGCTCCGGTACATTCCAGCGTAAGCGGAACTGTAGTTGCTGTTGAACCGCGTATGCATGGTACACGTGGAAGCGAAGTGATGGCTGTTGTCATTGAATCGGATGGAAAAAATACTCTGCACGAATCCGTACAGCCACATGGTGATCTTGACAACCTTACTCCGGATGAGATCATTGATATCATCCGTGAAGCCGGAATCGTTGGTATGGGTGGTGCAGGTTTCCCGACCTGTGTCAAACTTAAACCTGCAAAACCGGTAGATACCATCCTTCTCAACGGATGTGAATGTGAGCCTCTGTTAACAGCTGACCACAGAGTACTCCTTGAGTATGCAGATGACATTATTTTTGGTCTGAAAGCAGTCCTTAAGACAACAGGTGCCGAGAAGGGTATCATCGTTATCGAGGATAATAAGCCGGATGCCATTGAATTAATGCAGAAAAAAGTTGCTGATATCGGAAATATGGAAGTATTTGTTGCAAGAACTAAATATCCCCAGGGCGCTGAGAAAACTCTCATTAAGCGCGTTATGGGAAGAATTGTTCCAAGCGGTGGTCTTCCGGCAGATGTCGGCGTTGTAGTAGATAATATCAGTACAGTAAAAGCAATCTCCGATGCAATCCAGACAGGAATGCCTCTGGTTGAGCGTGTTGCTACAGTAACAGGCGAGAAGATCAAGAATCCTGGAAACTTCGTTATCAAGATCGGTACAAGCGTAAGAGAGCTGATCGATTACTGCGGTGGATTTACAGATGACGATGTTCTGGTTAAGATGGGTGGACCAATGATGGGATTCCCTCTGAACACATTGGATGTACCGATGATGAAAGGCTCCAATGGTATTATTGCCATTGAACCGGATGAGACAAAAGAACAGCCATGTATCAAGTGCGGACGCTGCGTAGATGTATGTCCGATGGAACTTTCACCTCTGTATTTTGTGAAATATGCGAAAGATGAGAACTGGCAGGGCATGAAAGACATGAACGTTATGGATTGTGTTGAGTGCAGATGCTGTCAGTATATCTGTTCTTCCAAGATTCCGATCATTAACAGTATCAAAGCCGGAAAAAATGCAGTAAGGGGGATGAAGTAATATGTTGATTACCCAGTTAAAAGCAAAAGAAGCGATTACATCACTGACAGCCGGAAAGAAAGTTTTCATTATCAACTGTCATGGATGTAAGGAAGTTCGTTTTCCGGAAAAAGAAGCTGCCCGACTTCAGAAGGAACTTGCTGCTGAAGGAAATGTGACAGGGATCATGACAACTGATTACATCTGTAATCCGGAAAATATGGAATTACGTCTTAAGAAACATATGAGCAAGATCCAGGAAGCAGATCTGGTTCTGGTATTCTCCTGCGGTGTTGGTATACAGACCGTTTCAGAATATCTGGAAGATAAGATGGTCTGTGCAGCCTGCGATACATATCCGGTACCTGGTTTCCAGGGCGTGACACCGTTAGAGTACAAATGTGACCAATGCGGTGAATGCTACCTGAACCTGACAGGCGGAATCTGCCCGATTACAGCATGTTCAAAGAGCCTTGTGAACGGCCAGTGCGGTGGTTCCAAGAACGGTAAATGTGAAGTGGACAGTGAGATGGAATGTGGATGGGAACGCATCTACAGACGTCTGAAAGAAATCGGACACCTTGACGCGCTGAAATGTCCCACACAGATTCATAACTTTGCAACAGACGATGAATTAAAATAGATTATAATGATTGGAGCAATGTACAATGAAAATGAAAGAATTATTCGACCGTGGTGAATTTGTAGTTTCTGCAGAAGTAGGACCGCCAAAAGGAATCCACGTAGATGAGCTGGTAGAAGAAGCAAAAACATACCTTAAGGATGTTCATGCAGTTAACGTAACTGATAACCAGTCTTCTGTTATGCGTCTTGGATCTCTTGCAATGTGTAAGGTTCTCAAGGATGCAGGTATGAATCCGATCTTCCAGCTTGCATGCCGTGACAGAAACCGTATCGCTCTGGAGTCTGATCTTCTCAGCGCTGCAATGCTGGGCATTGACAATATCCTCTGCCTTACAGGCGACCATACAAAGATGGGTGATCACCCACAGGCAAAACCTGTATTCGATCTTGACTCCGTATCCCTTCTTCACACAGTGAAGCTTCTGGAATCCGGTGTAGATCTTGGCGGAAACGAACTGGTTGGCGAGCCTCCGAAATTCTCCAAGGGTGCTGTTGTATCTCCATGCAGCGATTCCGTTGATGCGCAGCTTGCAAAAATGGAAAGAAAAGTAGCTGCAGGTGCAGAATACTTCCAGACACAGGCAGTATTTGAGCCGGAGAAATTCATCAAATTCATGGAAAAAGCAAAACAGTTCGGAAAACCTGTACAGGTTGGTATCATCATTCCGAAGTCCGCCGGAATGGCTAAATTCATGAACAATAATGTTGCCGGTATTCATGTTCCGGACGAAATGCTTGAGGAACTGAAAGCAGATAAAGAAAAGACAAAAGCAGGTATCACAGGTGTTGAGATTGCTGCACGTATTATCAAAGAGTGCAAGCCATACTGTCAGGGTGTACATATCATGGCACTTGGTTGGGAATCCAAGATCCCGGATCTGCTGAAACTGGCTGAGATCTAAAACGTAAATCTCTGAACTGAGAATCTGAAAATTATTATCAGGAGCTGTCTGAATTTCGGATGCAAAGCCTGCATCCGGGGCGGACAGCTCTTTTATTTGAAAAAGAACATTGACGGCACAGGATTTTGGCGCTATCATTAATGAAAACTTGTAACTGTGAAACTGTGAACAGTTACAAAACTAAATATACTGGAGGTAATGACATCATGAAGACAATTGAGACAAAGAATGCACCGGCAGCGATCGGACCATATTCTCAGGCGAAAGTAACCAATGGATTTGTATATGTATCCGGACAGGTTCCGCTGGACCCGGCTACAGGAGAAGTGGTAGGAACTACCATTGAAGAACAGACGGAACAGATTATGAAGAATATCGGTGCTATCCTTGAAGCAGCAGGAGTTACCTATGAAAATGTGATCAAAACCACCTGTTTCCTGGCGGAAATGGCAGATTTCGCAGCTTTTAATGCAGTTTATGATAAATATTTTACCGGAAAACCGGCCCGCTCCTGTGTGGCTGTAAAGCAGCTTCCTAAAAATGTGCTGGCAGAGGTTGAAGTGATTGCAGTAGTAGAATAAGAAAACCGGCCAAGAAAGGAAATACAAAATGAGTACCTGGGAAGATAATGTGCGTAAAGTAATTCCATATACACCTGGCGAGCAACCGAACCAGCCAGATATGATCAAGCTGAATACCAATGAAAATCCTTATCCCCCTGCACCGGGGGTGGAGAGGGCTCTTAGAGAGCTGGAGACAGATACCCTGAGACTATATCCGGATCCTACAGCAGGAGATCTGGTCCATGCCATTGCAGAGAGATATCACCTGAAGGATGAACAGGTTTTTGTGGGTGTGGGATCTGATGATGTGCTGGCTATGAGCTTTCTGACTTTTTTTAATTCAGAAAAGCCGGTTCTTTTTCCGGATATCACCTATTCCTTTTACGATGTGTGGGCAGATCTGTTCCGGATTCCCTATGAGCGTCCGGCTCTGGATGAAGATTTCCACATTCGGAAAGAAGATTATTTCAGAGAAAACGGAGGAGTGATCTTTCCAAATCCCAATGCACCAACAGGTGTAGAACTTCCCTTGGAGGATGTGGAGGATATTATCTGTCATAACCGGGATGTAATCGTGATCGTGGATGAGGCATATGTGGATTTTGGTGGTACATCTGCAGTTTCACTGATTGAAAAATATGACAATCTTCTGGTAGTGCAGACCTTCTCCAAGTCCCGTTCTCTGGCAGGAATGCGTATTGGCTTTGCCTGTGGCAATGCAAAACTGATCAAATATCTGAATGATGTGAAGTATTCCTTTAATTCCTATACTATGGATCGTACAGCTTTGGCTGCCGGTGTGGCAGCAGTGAAAGATCAGGAATATTTTGAGGAAACCTGTAATAAGATCATGGAGACCAGGGAATGGACAAAAAAAGAGTTAAAGGCCCTTGGCTTTTCTTTTCAGGATTCCAAATCTAATTTTATTTTTGCATCTCATGAGACCTGTCCTGCAGCTGAGCTTTTTGCAGCGTTAAGGGAAAAGCATATTTATGTGAGATATTTTCCTAAGGGACGTACAGAAAACTTCCTTCGTATTACCATTGGAACCAGGGAAGAAATGCAGAAATTTATTGACTTTTTGAAAGAATATTTGAAATAGGAGGCTTTATGGAAGCACTGGTACAATGGTTTTCCCATAACCTTTCACAGTATATTTCTCCAGAGGGAGCGGTATTTTTTATTTCTATGATTCCCCTTCTGGAGTTACGAGGAGGGCTTTTGGCGGCATCTCTTCTGAAAATACCCGCAGTGACGGCAATTCCTCTATGTATAGCAGGGAATATTATCCCCATTCCCTTTATTTTGCTTTTCATCAGAAAGATTTTCAAGGTGATGAAAAAGACAAAGATTTTCCGGGGATTGATCCAGAAACTGGAAGACCGGGCAATGGGAAAAAGTGATCAGGTAAAAAAATATGAGTTCTGGGGGCTGACGCTGTTTGTGGGAATTCCACTTCCCGGAACAGGGGCATGGACAGGCTCTCTGATCGCTTCTTTGCTGGAGATTGATATTAAGAAATCTTCACTGGCAATCCTTACCGGAATTATTATGGCAACCGTGATCATGTATGTAGTTTCCTATGGAGTTGTAGGAAATCTGGTTCACTGATTAAGCATTGACTGTATAATGCAGAATGTTCAGATAAGAGCAATATTGTAGAAGAAGAAAAACACTGTCTTCTTATGTCTATTAGATATAGGAAGTCAGTGTTTTTTGTTGTGCGCTAATGTCAGATACTGGCTGAGATCAGAGCAGTTTACGTTTCAACATATCTGCATTGGCGGCATATTTCAAGGCTGTTTCTTTTGTGATACGGTTCTGCCGGAATAATTCCAGCAGACTCTGATCCATGGAACGCATGCCCTCATGAGCAGAGGAAGAAATTACACCGTCTATCTGATGTACCTTATTGTCCCGGACCATATTTCGGATGGCAGGATTCAGGCGCATCACTTCAAATACAGGAATGTTGTGACCTTCCACATCCGGCACCAGCTGCTGGGAGATGACTGCCTGAAGAACCATGGAAAGCTGGATGGAAATCTGGCGTTGCTGTGAGGGTTCGAAGACATCTACGATACGTCCGATGGTGTTGACAGCTCCGATGGTATGCAGACTGGACAGAACCAGATGACCGGTCTCAGCAGCAGTCATAGCAGTCTGGATCGTTTCATAGTCTCTCATCTCTCCAAGAAGGATTACGTCAGGGCTCTGGCGGAGAGTGGCTCGCAGAGATACCAGATAGCTTTCTGTGTCTGTGCAGATCTCCCTCTGGCTGACAATACAGCGATCATGTCTGTGCAGATATTCCAGAGGATCCTCCAGGGTAATAATATGCCCTTCTCTGGAATGGTTGATCTTGTCCACAAGGCAGGCCATGGTAGTAGATTTACCGCTTCCTGCAGGACCTGTAACCAGTACCATACCCTTGGTAAAATCAGCAGTGGACATGACATCTTCCGGAATATGGAGGATGTCGGGATTGGGCAGTTCAAAAGCAATCACGCGGATCACAGCTGCCAGGGAACCTCTTTGTCTGTAGGCATTCACACGGAATCTGGACAGTCCGGGGACAGAAAAAGAGAAATCATCATCTCCTGTATTCAGGAAAGGATCAATATTTCTGTTATTAGCCAGCTGATAGATCTGCCGGATCAGTGCATCCGTATCTGCTGGCATAAGTCTTTCTCCGTAAGTAGAAAGCTTGCCGTCAATTTTTACAGATAAAGGTCTGCCGGCTATGATAAAAATATCAGAGGCATGTCTGGTGGCTGAATAGGATAAAAAATCCGGGATATTGGATGATGTCATTTAGATTCTCCTTTGTTGTAAACAGGCTGTCGGGTATCTGGAGTCCAGGTTCTGGTACTGATGGTTTTCCATGTAATGATTTTGAGATCAGGTAAAGTGGAGGCACCGGCATATTCTGCTTTTGCTTCCACGTAGAGAGCCAGAGTGTCTAAATAATCCAGAGTGAGGGAAAAGGTTTCTGACTGTCTGGACCAGACAGTATTTTTAAAGTTTTTTTCCAGATTTTTCATCTGGGAAAGATAGCGCTCTTTGTCAGAAGCGGATTCGGCAGTTTTCCGGATATATTCTGTGATTTCTGTATACTGTGCAGTGGCATCAGAACAGGCTTTATAATAGGCTGTGGTTTGATCCAGGGACATCTGGCTGGTCTGCAGGTCCTGACGGGAAGTACCCAGAGCCAGGAGTGACAGGATCACCATACACAGGATAGAAAAGATGACAAACATGGATGGCAGCCCACTGGAAAGAAATACAGTTCTGCGTTTATTCATGTCCTGCCTCCTTTCCGGAAAAGGGAAAGGTGATAACAGTTTCATATAGGATTGTATGAGAAGCGTTGTAAAAGGTCAGTTCAGCTTCTTTTTTTGTGTTTGAGAGGGAAAGCTGTACAGACAGGCTGTACTGTGCCTCATCTTTGGAACAGATCGTCCATTCTTTGTCATAATAATAGTAAATTTTATCAGATTCTGCAATACCGCCGGGAAGGAGTGATAAAAAGTCATCGGGATTTCCGGTCCAGCCCTCCAGAATTTCTCCTGCAGAAACAGTCAGCGTCTGGATGTGATTCAGCTCCCGGGCTTTTCTGCGGTCTGTGCCGGCTGCGGCGAAAATCCGGATGCATGCAGTACAGGCCAGAGCCAGAATCAGGATAGAAAGGATCATTTCCATCAGAAAGAGACTGGATCCGGAACGTTTGTTAAGCTTTTGCATAGTGATCATCCTTTCTGTCATGGAGTTCCGGAGTGCAGAACCAGGCTGCTCTGTTCTCCCTGACAATCCTGAAATGTAATCTGGTAAAAGTGACCGGAGGTTTCCTGTATCCTGAAATCATTGAGACTGGCAATTATAGTTCCCATTTCAGGAGAAGGGGAGATGTCTGCAGCTGTGAAAAGCTCCTTCAGACTGTTGTCCTGCAGATAAATATAGGTAATATATTTTGTTCCCTCTATTATATAGGTCATGCACAGGGCCTGTGAATTTCCCAGAGTGTCACAGTAGATTTCCTGATCTGTGCCGGTGTCATGCTGTCGGAATTTGGCTGTTACATAGGCAGAGGCAGTGTACAGGTTATTATTTTTCTGATTGCCGGCAACAGAAACGCTGTAGGCTCTGGCTCCGAATAAAAGCATAAGTAAAAGGAAAAGGAGAAATAAGCCAAAGATCATGACAACAAAGATCCTGTGGACAGAATGTCTGGGAGAGAGTTTGTTATTCATGAGAGACCTCCCTTCTGCTGAGAAAGAACCAGGACGCTGATGGAGGGCAGCAGGTTAGAACCGTTGGGCACATATTCTACTACAAATTTATCAGGGTCATAGGAGATTTTATAATCTGTAAGCAATTCCTCCAGATTCTGGGGATAGTTTCCGGTCAGCGCATAGGTATGGATGGCTCCCTGCTCCAGCGCTCTTTTTAAAGTGGTCTGCTCTTTTGTGACAGTCTCCCTGCCTGCACCTGTGATGCCCAGATAGAAGATCAGACAGACAGCTGCCAGAAGCAGTATGGGGAGGAATGCCTGCAGTCTTCTTTTTATCCGTGCTCTGTCTGTTTCAAATATATCCATAGTGGTCACCTCAAATTGCAATATCAGAAAGGATTCCAAGGAGCGGCATCATTACAGAAAGGAGGACCAGACCGATCAGGACAGAGAATATGATCACGATGGTTGGTTCTACAATGGAGATAAGATTCCCTGTAACTGTCAGTGATGAGTCGCGGTAGCGTTGGGCAAGGCGGTTCATGACTTCATCTGCAGAGCCGGCCCGCAGACCTACAGTGATCAGCCTTGCATCCATTCCCTGAAAAAGTTCTGAGTCAGACAGTGCATTTTCCAGCAGAGCACCTTCTTCCAGCAAAGCACAGGCTTTTGCATTTTTTTTCTTAATATCCGGCTGGGAGATAAGCTGTCCGGCCATTTCCAGAGTGGTAATATGGTCCATGCCGCTGTGAAGTCCCATGGCAATGGCCTGGGTCAGTCTTGCATAATCGGCAGAAATGGAGATTTCCCTTATATGGGGAAGATGACCGGCCAGGTTTTGCAGATAAATGCGGCCTCTGGAAGTAAAGAAAAGAACAGCAAAAGCAGCAATCATTACCAGGATCACGGCGAATACTACAGCGGAGTACTGGCTGATCATACTGCCGGCATGGAAAAGACCGTTGGAGAACTGATTCATTTCCAGTCCCATCTGCTGAAATACCTGGCGGAATACAGGTAAAACCTTTGACAGGAGGATAAGGATCACAGCAGCCATCATCACCAGCATGAGAAGGGGATAGGTGATTGCACTTTTAATATTTTCTGATATTTCCATCTCTTGCTGGTAGTGCAGGGAGAGACTGTTCAGTACCTCGTCCAGGCATCCGGTTTCCTCTCCGATTTTTACATAAGAGATCATAGAGTCCGGAAAAAGCCCGGTATTGTGAAGAGAAATATAAAAGGAACCGTTTTCTTCATAATCTGTCTGGAGGGACTGGAAAAAATCTCGTCCCTTTTGGGTATGACTATCCTCCAGCATCAGCTGGATTCCTTCTGCACAGGAGATTCCTGAGTGCAGAAGGATAGAAAACTGTTCGCAGAAATAAAAAAGCTCCTGATTGGTTAGTTTTGCTTTCATGAAAATTTTATTCCTTTCTGAGACTTGCGGCAGACTTATCTTGTAAATTGTACAGTGTAATTTTCATCATCTCCTATGTATTGCCGGATGGATGCATCTTCCTTGCTGTTGGAGTCAAAGGTGGGATCCATGCGGGACCAGGAATCGCCACTGAATTCCACGGCCTTATCCACCCATCCTCTGGAGCGTATATATATGCTGATCCAGGCGTGCTTGACAGTACCGGCATATCCGATCTGAAGCTTACAGGGGATGTCGCGGCTTCTGAGCATGGCTGCTGTAAGGGCGGCGTAGTCAAAGCAGATTCCCTCTCCTGTTTCAAGGGTCTGGTCTACATCCGGAAGATAATCAGAATCCACACTTTCTGCCAGTTCATAATCATAGGTGACATGGCTGATAACATAATTATAAATTGCCTGAAGGGCATCAATGTCGGAGGTACCCTCTGATACAATGGAGAGGGCTAGCTTACTGGTCTTTGATTCCGGCGAAAAATTCACATACTGATTGGGATAGAGAAAGGGGAGGAATTCATTATCTAACTGAACATCCAGATTCTCTGCGAAAAGAGCTGCATATTGTGTACCGTCTATTTGCTGGTAACAACAGATCTGATAAGTACCGCTGCCGTCTGTAAAGGGAATTACAGCGTTTTCACCGGGCTGTATAAAATAGGAATAAGTAGTTCCACCGTCTGCTGTCAGCTGAACGTTCACCTTTTGTCTTGCGGAATCAGCCACAGCAGTGAGATAACCCTGTGTGATATTGGAGATATCCAGAGTCAGTGGGGAATTTCCTACAACTTTTTTCCCGGGAGCTTTGGGAACCAGTACCTGAAGAGGGGAATAATCGGGAGGCTCTTTGGAGTCTCCGGCAGAAGTCCCGCAGCCTGCCAGAACCAGACAGGAAATCAATACCAGGACGACAAAGACATGGACAAAATGAGGTTTTGACATTGGTTCGTTCCTTTGCGTATATTTAAAATAAAAAATGTGTATATAAAGATGATAGTATTTGGGGTTAAAAAGTATTTCTATCAACAGTATAGCAGATTAGCGGAAAAAGAAAATGTAATTTACAAAAAAATTAATATTTGTAATAATTTGCCGGTAAAACTGTATTGACATTCTCAAAAACGCGGAATATACTATAGATAAATAAAGGCAAACCTGTTGAAAAGCAGGGACGCAAAGCCAAGGGTCTAAGATCAGCATTGCTGATTATGACAGCCGGTTGCCACATTAAATTCCAATTATGTAATGTGATTTCAGGAAAGAGCTGATTTGGATCAGCTTATATTTGTGGTAGCCGTTTATATTGATAAACGGTTTTTTTATTTCCACAAATAGGAAAGTCAATTTTAATCCATATTGCTTCTGATATCTGGATCCATTTACGTAGGATTGCAACATTCAGAAGGGATGTGTAAGGTTTATGAAAAAGAAAATCACTGAATTATTGAAAAAGAGAAGGGTAGCAGCAGGATTAACTGCAATTGTGCTTGCTGTAGCTGTGGGCAGTGTGGCTGTTGTACAGCAGAAAAGCCAGATACCGGAGCTTCCGGTGTATACAGACCCTGAGATGGAAACTAACATTGAAGAAGAGGAGACACCTCTTGCAGATAAGCCGGTGGTTAAAACTACTACAAGTAAGAAAACCACGACTAAGAAAGTAAAGATGAAAAAGGCAGCAGCAAAAACATACACAAAAGAGCTTCCTGCCACATCAACTACTTCCAAAAAAACAGCTCAGACTTCCAGTGCTTCAATTGTAACCAAGACAACAGTTGTAAAAAAGATTGAAGAGAAATATACAAAGAAGTCAAAAGTGAAAGTGGTTACTACAGTAGCTACTACCACAGTTACCACAACTACAACAGCAAAGGCAGGAGTTTCCACAGGAGTTAATTCTGCAGGCGCAGTTAATAATAGTGGTGTTACAGGTACTGTTGAGGTTGGACAGCTTGCTCCGAAAGAAGACAGCCGTGTACTGACAGCATACAGAACCCTTGGATTTAAAGTCAACGTAGATCCATCTGTTTCTTATTCAGGATATTTCAATGCCCGTAACAGACAGATCACATTGAAAAAAGCAAATGAGACCATTTATCATGAATTGGGCCATTTCATCGCATTTATTGCCGGTAATGTAGACACTACATCAGAATTCAAGACTATCTATAATCAGGAGAAGAGCCTGTACACAGCTTATAATAAAGCTTATGTAACACAGAACAGTTCAGAATATTTTGCAGAATCAGCGAAAGAATATGTTCTGAACCCAGGTGCATTAAAAGCTGCAAGACCGAAGACTTATGAGGCTGTCAGATCAGCGGTTGAGTCTATTACAGATGAACGTATTGCAAAGATTCAGAAATATTACGGAGCAATCTGGAAATAATTTATAAAGTGATGAGCGAAGCCGGAAGCATGGATATGTTTCCGGCTTTTTGTAAGCTCCTTCTGATAAACTGCGGAACAGTAACACAGAACGAATTTTGGCGGAAAAGGTAATAGAAAACTACTTGCATGCAGGGGCAGGAAGAGAATATAATATGAGATAATAGAGTAGCAGTAGACAGATAACAGAAAGTATGTTAGTATATACAAAATATCTGATATTCTTGCCATTTCCGGCAGTTTATCCCATTAACAGAAACAGATAATACAAAGAAGATTGATAAATGTTATATTTTAATATAGCTGCAGAAAGCTGTGAGGTATTTATATGAGAGAAAAGTATGAATCATTATCTCTGGCAACATTAAAAGATCTGGCAAAAGCCAGAGGTTTAAAGGGAGTGTCAACGTTGCGGAAACCGGAACTGATCGAACGGATGCTTCAGGAGGATCAGTTGGAGAACGAAGAGAATAATAAACAAGCTGAAAAGAAAGAGCCTGATAAAAAGGCGGAGGAAGAGGAGCATAAGAAAGCAGAAAATGAGTCTTCCCAGAGCCATGTATCTGCGGAAAATGTACAACTGGACAGCGGAGAGAAGGCCAATGGGATTCTGGAGGTGCTTCCGGATGGATATGGATTTATCCGATGCGAAAATTATATGCCCGGTGAAAACGATATTTATGTATCTCCTTCTCAGATCCGCAGATTTAATTTAAAAACAGGAGACATCATCCGTGGTAATATCAGGATTAAGACCCAGGGTGAGAAATTCAGTGCCCTTTTGTATGTGACTTCCATCAATGGATTCCATCCCAGCGAGGGCCAGAGACGATATAATTTTGAGGATATGACCCCTGTTTTTCCCAATGAACGTCTGCGGATGGAGAGACCAGGTGGAACTGTAGCCATGAGGATCGTGGATCTTATCAGTCCAATTGGAAAGGGACAGCGTGGAATGATTGTGTCCCCGCCAAAGGCCGGTAAAACCACGCTTTTGAAGGATGTGGCCAAATCGATTCTTAAAAATAACCCGGATATGCATCTGATCATTCTTTTGATCGATGAGCGTCCTGAAGAGGTTACAGATATTAAAGAAGCAATCCGTGGAAGCAATGTGGAGGTGATCTATTCTACCTTTGATGAGCTTCCAGAGCATCATAAGCGTGTATCTGAGATGGTAGTGGAGCGTGCGCGCAGATTGGTAGAGCATAAAAAGGATGTTACCATTCTTCTGGATTCCATTACCAGACTTGCAAGGGCATACAACCTGATCATTCCGCCAAGCGGACGAACTTTGTCTGGTGGTCTTGATCCGGCGGCTCTGCATATGCCGAAGCGGTTTTTCGGAGCTGCCAGAAATATGCGGGAGGGAGGCAGCCTGACTATTCTTGCTACAGCGCTGGTAGATACCGGAAGTAAGATGGACGATGTGATCTATGAGGAATTTAAGGGAACCGGTAATATGGAGCTGGTACTGGACAGAAAGCTGCAGGAGAAGAGGGTATTCCCTGCTATTGACATCCAGAAATCCGGCACCAGACGAGAGGATCTTCTTCTGACAAAAGAGGAACAGGAAGCTGTGTATATTATGCGTAAGGCATTGAATGGTATGAAGTCTGAGGATGCGGTAGAGCAGATCCTGAATATGTTTGCACGGACCAGAAATAACGAGGAATTTGTGCAGACAGTGAAAAAGCAGAAATTCATTTAAAAAAAATGTAAAATACCTTGCATTCCTCCGGGGGCTGTGATATAATCAAAAAGCTGTTTAATTAATAGTAAATTTGCTGGTGCCGTATAAGCGGCAATCAGTGATAATTCGTCAATGAATACGAATAGTAAATAGAATCTTTACAGAGAGGTGAAAATCATGAGAGAAGGAATCCATCCGAACTACTATCAGGCAACTGTAACCTGTAACTGCGGTAATACATTCGTAACAGGTTCTACAAAGCAGGACATCCACGTAGAAATCTGCTCCAAATGTCATCCATTCTACACAGGTCAGCAGAAAGCTGCACAGGCTCGTGGACGTATTGATAAGTTCAATAAGAAATATGGTCTGAGCAAATAATCAGAATATAGTATGAATTGAGAAGGTTGAGGTTGGGAAATCTCAACCTTTCTTGGTCTTTAGGAGAAAAGGATGAAATCATCAAATATTGGCGGCCAGGCAGTTATGGAAGGCATCATGATGCGCCATAAGGATAAATACTCCATTGCAGTGCGCAGGCCGGACAAAGAAATTGAGTTAAAGGTAGAGGACTATAAGTGTATATTTGGAAATGCAAAATTCCTGAAATATCCGCTGATCCGTGGAGTTGTAAGCTTTGTGGATTCCCTAGTGGTAGGAACAAAGTGTCTGATGTACTCTGCCGAGATCGCAGGTGATGAGGAGGATGAGGAAGAAGCAGAAAAGAATGCATCCCTCACTGAGGAAGAGCTTGCAGCAAAAAAGAAAAAAGAAGACAGGCAGTTTAAATGGCTGTTATATATTACAGTAGCAATTTCTATTGTAGTATCCATTGCGGCTTTCATGCTTCTGCCGTATGCACTGGCCAGTCTTTGCCGTAAGGTAGGAGCTTCTGAGTTTGTGGTGACCATTGTGGAGGCTTTTGTAAAGCTGGCATTGTTTATGGGATATATGCTTCTCATTTCCAGAATGAAGGACATCCAGAGAACCTTTATGTATCATGGGGCAGAACACAAGTGTATTAATTGTGTGGAGCATGGTCTTCCGCTTACAGTGGAGAATGTACTGGCAAGCTCCAGACTGCATAAAAGATGTGGAACCAGTTTTCTGTTTCTGGTAATGATCGTCAGTATTTTTCTGCATTTTATATTTGTACTGGTACCGGTTTACTGGGTAAGATTATTCGGAAGACTTTTGATGGTACCCATCGTGGCAGGTATTTCTTTTGAGATCATTCAGTGGGCAGGCAGATCAGACAGCAAGATCGCAGATTTCTTCAGCAAGCCAGGTCTGGCAATGCAGAAGCTTACTACAAAGGAACCTACAGCGGATATGGCAGAGGTTGCCATTAAGGCTGTTGAGGCGGTGTTTGACTGGAGAGCATATCTAAAGGATGAATTTGATCTGGAGATTCCTTATCCTTCCGATGAAGAGACAGCTGCTGAAAAGTAGGAGAAAAGACCTGGGAGGAAAGAAACTATGGAAACCCTTACAGGATTATTAAAAAAAGGACAGGAAATTCTTGTACAGGCAGGAATTGAGGAGGCCGGGCTGGATGCCCGCCTCCTTCTGGAATATATCACAGGAAAAAGCCGGGCGTATTACCTTGCACACGGAGAAGAATGTGTTACAAAAGAGACAGCGGACCGGTATCTGGAGTTGGTCACAGGTCGCTCGCAGCATATCCCTCTTCAGCATCTGACGCATCAGGCTTTTTTTATGGGATATGAATTTTACGTTAATGAGGATGTGCTGATTCCCAGACAGGATACGGAGACGCTGGTGGAGGAAGCACTCAGACTTCTGAAGGGCAGGCAAAAGCCCAGGGTTCTGGATATGTGCACAGGTTCAGGCTGTATCCTGACCAGTATTCTGCTGGAAATTCCGGATGCATCCGGAACAGGGGCAGATCTTTCGGAAAAAGCATTGAAGGTGGCTGCCTGCAATGCCCGGAGGCTTCAGACGGCAGACAGGGCAGAGTTTGTAAAAAGTGATCTGTTTTCTTCAGAATATTTCAGCGGGCCGGCTTATGATATGCTGATATCAAACCCACCCTATATTCCCACAGAGGAGATTGAGGGACTGATGGAAGAGGTAAGGCTGCATGATCCCCGGATGGCTTTGGATGGAAAGGCAGACGGACTGTACTTCTACCGTGCCATTACGAAGCAGGCAATGGATTATATGCTTCCCGGAGGCTGGCTTCTCTATGAGATTGGCTGGGATCAGGGAAAGGCTGTGAAGGAGCTGCTGGACAAAGAAGGATTTATAAATACAGAGATAAAGAAGGACCTGTGTGGATTAGACCGCGTAGTCCTGGGACAGAAATCATTACAGGAGGAACAGAATGTTTGATAAATTAGACGATCTGCTCATTCGCTTTGAGGAGGTACTGAATGAACTGGGAGAGCCCGGAGTTACAGATAACCAGGAGCATTTCCAGAAGCTTATGAAGGAGCAGAGTGATCTGCAGCCTATCGTAGACACTTATCGTGAATATAAGAAAAATAAAGAAATCATCCAGGACAGCATTGCCATGCTGGAAGAGGAAAAGGATGAAGAAATGAGGGAAATGCTCAAAGAGGAGCTGTCCGATGCGAAGAAAAAGGTAGAGGAGCTGGAGCATGAACTGAAGATTCTTCTTCTTCCGAAGGATCCAAATGACAGTAAGAATGTTATCGTAGAGATCCGTGCAGGTGCCGGCGGAGATGAAGCAGCTCTTTTTGCAGCAGAAATCTACCGTATGTATGTGAAGTATGCGGAGTCACGGCGCTGGAAAACAGAGATGATGAGCCTTAATGAAAACGGAATCGGCGGATTTAAGGAAGTCACTTTCATGATCACAGGTGCAGGAGCTTATTCCAGACTGAAATATGAAAGTGGTGTACATCGTGTGCAGCGAGTACCGGAGACAGAATCCGGCGGACGTATCCATACCTCTACCTGTACAGTGGCAATTATGCCTGAGGCAGAGGAGATAGATTTCCATCTGGATATGAATGACTGTAAATTTGATGTGTTCCGTGCTTCCGGTAACGGCGGACAGTGCGTTAATACTACAGATTCAGCAGTACGACTGACTCATATTCCTACAGGTATTGTAATTTCCTGTCAGGATGAGAAATCACAGCTGAAAAATAAGGATAAAGCCCTGAAGGTACTTCGTTCCCGTCTGTATGAGATGGAGCTTGCCAAGCAGCATGATGCAGAGGCAGAGGCACGCAGGAGTCAGATTGGAACCGGTGACCGTTCAGAGAAAATCCGTACGTATAATTTCCCTCAGGGACGTGTGACAGACCACAGGATCAAATTGACCCTCCACCGACTGGATAATATTTTAAACGGTGACCTGGATGAGATCATTGATAGTCTGATCGCAGCAGATCAGGCAGCGAAGCTGAGTAACTTACAGGATGAGGCATAAATATGAGAATTGCGGGAGCTGCTTTGCAGCGGAGCAATTCGTAGATATCAAGTTAGGGGCAAAATCCCTTTTGACCCTAACATCATAAATATAGCTATAAATTAAGGAGGAGCATTATGGGAAAATATTTTGGAACAGATGGTTTTCGAGGAGAAGCTAATGTCAAACTGACAGTAAATCATGCATTTAAGGTTGGACGTTATGTAGGCTGGTATTATGGCCGGAACCACAAAGCAAAGATCGTTATCGGTAAAGACACCAGAAGAAGCAGCTATATGTTTGAATATGCTCTGGTAGCAGGACTGACTGCATCCGGTGCAGATGCATATCTTCTTCATGTTACTACCACACCAAGTGTTTCCTATGCAGTCCGCACAGAGGATTTTGACTGTGGTATTATGATTTCTGCAAGCCACAATCCCTTTTATGATAATGGAATCAAACTGCTGAATGGAAATGGACAGAAGATTGAGGCTGAGATTGAGGCTAGGATCGAGTCTTACCTGGACGGCGTGCTGGAAGAACTTCCTCTGGCAACCCGGGAGGATGTAGGACGTACTATAGATTTTGCTTCCGGACGTAACCGCTATATCGGACATCTGATTTCTATTCCATGCCGTGATTTCAAAAATATTAAAGTTGGTCTGGATTGTGCAAATGGAAGCTCCTCAGCTATTGCCAAGAGTGTATTTGATGCACTCCGCGCAAAAACATACGTGATCAATAATGAGCCGGATGGAACTAATATTAATACAAACTGTGGTTCTACACATATTGAAGTGCTTCAGAAATATGTGGTGGATAACGGTTTGGATATTGGTTTTGCCTATGATGGAGATGCAGACCGCTGTATTGCAGTGGATCATCTGGGAAATGTGATCGATGGAGATAAGATCATGTATGTCTGTGGAAAATATCTCAAAGAGCAGGGAAGATTAAATGGCAATACAGTGGTAACTACTGTAATGTCTAATCTGGGTCTGTACAAATCCCTGGAAAGAGAAGGAATTGATTACGAGCAGACAGCAGTAGGGGATAAATATGTTGCCGAGAATATGATGGAAAATAATTACAGCATTGGCGGTGAGCAGTCAGGACATATTATTTTCAGCAGATATGCAGCAACAGGAGATGGAATCCTGACCTCTCTTATGATCATGGAGGCCTGCGTAGAGAAAAAAGCAACTCTGTGTGATCTGGCAAAGGAAATGAAAGTTTATCCTCAGCTTCTGCGCAATGTGCGTGTGTCTGACAAGAAGACTGCCAGGGAAAATCCGGCGGTTGTAAAGGCTGTTGAGGAGGTTGCCATATCTTTGGGCAATGAAGGTCGTATCCTGGTCCGTGAAAGTGGTACAGAACCTCTGATCCGTGTTATGGTAGAGGCAGGAACAGATGAACTCTGTCATGAAAATGTAGATCGGGTAGTGAAAGTAATGGAAGCAGAAGGTCTGGTTATTGATTAAATTTGTGATATAAAGGATACTCATGAAGAATAGAAAGATAGCAGTGTTTTTAGCTGTATGCCTGGGAACTGTCTTTTTTTCCGGCTGCGGCAGTGATATGAAAAATTACAGACAGGCATCCAGTGACCTGGAAGCGGAAAAATATGACGAAGCGCTGCAGGAATTTGAAACTGCCATTGCTGCCGGTGTAAATCCGGCAGGCTCTTACAGAGGGGCAGGCGTGGCGAATGTGCATCTTGGAAATTATAAAGAGGCCATTGAGAATTTTACGGATGCTTTGAATTGTAAGAAGGTGGGAAAGTCTCTGAAAAAGGATATTTTATCCTACAGAGCAGCTGCATACCTGAAAATAAAAGCATATGATGAGGCAATGGCAGACTGTCAGTCCATTGCAGCGGATTACGATATGGATGCAGATGTGTATTTTCTTACAGGTGAGGTGGCACTGGCCATGGATTCCTATGAGGAGGCTTCCGTTGATTTTGAGCAGGCATATGGAGAAGAAGCTACTTACGATATGGCAATCCGCATTTACAGTGCTTATCTGGAAAAGGATATGGAAGCAGATGGAACCCGCTATCTGGAAGCTGCTCTGGCAAAGACTGCAGACAATGCCCAGGATCACTGTGACAGGGGACGGGTATATTATTATATGAGTGATTATGATAATGCCCAGAAAGAACTACAGGAGGCTGCAGATGATGGGAATACAGAAGCCGTACTGCTTCAGGGAATGGTTTACATGGAACAGAAGGATACTGCCAGTGCCAGAAAGAAATTTGAGGAATATGTATCTCAGGCAGAGGACAGTGCCAGAGGCTTTAATGGTCTGGCTCTCTGTGATATTGAGGATGGAGATTATGACAGTGCTCTTTCCAATATTTCCAGTGCCCTCACCTTTGCAGAAGGAGAGGAACTGAAAAGCCTTTTGTTTAATGAAATGACAGTATATGAGAAGAAGCTTGATTTTGCAACTGCAAAACAGAAGGCAGAAGAGTATCTGGAACTGTATCCGGATGATAAGACGATGAAAAAGGAACTGGCATTTCTGAAAACCCGTGTAACCGGGCAGAATGAAAATTCCGGAGCAGAGACAACAGCAGGGGATACTGCTGCGGACAGCAGTACTGCAGATAATACAAATACAAACAGTTCAGAGGAACAGTAGGAGAGTATATGGAAGAGCTTGGCAGATTAGAAGAACGGGTAATCCTTATAGGCGTGCAGACGGCTGCAGAGGACAATGTGCTGGACTCTTTGGACGAGCTGGAGGAGCTTGCAGAAACTGCAGGAGCAGTGACTGTGGGAAGGATTATCCAGAACCGTGAGGCAGTACATCCCGGTACTTATATCGGTAAAGGTAAAATAGAGGAAGTGCGTTCTCTGGTATATGCCATGGATGCCACAGGAGTAATCTGTGATGATGAGCTGTCTCCGGCACAGCTGAACAATCTGGAGAGGGAGCTTGACTGTAAGGTTATGGACAGGACGTTGCTGATTCTGGATATTTTTGCTGCAAGGGCAGTTACCAGTGAAGGAAAGATTCAGGTGGAGCTGGCACAGCTTCGCTATCGTTCGGCAAGGCTGGTAGGTTTGCGGGAATCTCTGTCCCGTCTGGGCGGTGGAATCGGAACCAGAGGACCTGGTGAGAAGAAGCTGGAGACAGACAGACGTCTTATCCGCACCAGAATTTCAGCCCTGAAGCAGGACCTGGCGCAGGTGGAAAAGCACAGAGAACTGCTCCGTACCGGACGGGCAAGAGGTAAGGTAAAGACAGCGGCTATTGTAGGATATACCAATGCCGGAAAATCCACTTTGCTGAATAAGCTTACAGGTGCATCGGTTCTGTCTGAAGATAAATTATTTGCAACCCTGGATCCTACTACAAGAATTCTGAATCTGAAGGATGGACAACAAATCCTGTTGACAGATACTGTTGGTTTTATCAATAAATTGCCACATCATCTGGTGGAAGCCTTTAAAAGTACACTGGAAGAGGCTAAGTATGCAGATTATATTATCCATGTGGTAGATGCTTCTAATCCTCAGGCAGAAATGCAGATCCATGTGGTATATGAGACCTTGAAGGAACTGGGGGTGCTGGGAAAAAAGATTATTACCCTTTTTAATAAGCAGGATGCACCGGGGGCAGCAGTACTCAGAGATTTTAAATCAGATTATTCGCTGAAAATTTCAGCCAGGACCGGGGAAGGGCTGGATGCATTAAATGATCTTCTGGAGAAGCTTCTGACAGAGGAGCTGATCTATGTAGAGAGAGTTTTTCCTTATCAGGAGGCTGGAAAAATTCAGTTGATCCGTGAATTCGGACAATTGATCTCAGAAGAATATACAGAGTCCGGAATTGCTGTAAAGGCAAGAGTTCCCCGGGAAATCTACCCTCAGGTAGTATAAAAAAACAGAAAGAGAAACACCATATAATGTTTTAGCGATTAAAATAAAACACAACATATGGTGTTTTTAATGTTGACGGAATTACAGGACGATGATACAATGAAACGGAATCATTATTTACATGAGAAGGTTGGGAGGCTTTGATATGTTTCAGGTAGTGAAACGAGATGGACAGATGGATGAGTTCAAGATAGGTAAGATCACATCTGCCATTGATAAAGCGTTTAATGCGCAGGAAAAGAATTACAGCAAAGAGATGATTGATCTGCTGGGACTGCGGGTGACAGCAGATTTTCAGAATAAGATCAAGGATAATAAGATTTCTGTAGAAGAGATTCAGGACAGTGTGGAGAATGTACTGATCCAGGCTGGATATGCAGATGTGGCAAAGGCATATATCCTTTACCGCAAGCAGAGGGAAAAAGTGCGTAATATGAAATCTACGATTCTGGATTATAAAGAAATCGTAAACAGCTATGTAAAAGTAGAAGACTGGCGTGTAAAGGAGAATTCTACAGTTACTTATTCTGTAGGGGGACTGATCCTGAGTAACTCCGGTGCAGTAACTGCAAATTACTGGCTGTCTGAGATTTATGATGATGAGATTGCCGAGGCTCACAGAAATGCGGATATCCATATCCATGATCTGTCTATGCTTACAGGATATTGTGCGGGCTGGTCATTGAAGCAGCTGATCCAGGAAGGCTTGGGAGGTATTGAAGGTAAGATCACTTCTTCACCGGCCAGACATTTAAGTGTACTTTGCAACCAGATGGTAAATTTCCTGGGAATTATGCAGAATGAGTGGGCCGGTGCCCAGGCATTTTCATCCTTTGATACATATCTTGCTCCTTTTGTAAAGGTTGACAACCTGAACTATCCGGAAGTGAAGAAATGTATTGAATCCTTTATCTACGGGGTAAATACTCCCAGCAGATGGGGAACCCAGGCTCCGTTTTCCAATATTACTCTGGACTGGACAGTTCCGGATGATCTTGCAGAGCTGCCGGCTATTGTAGGCGGCAAAAATATGGATTTCAAATACAAAGACTGCAAAAAAGAAATGGATATGATCAATAAGGCCTTTATCGAGACCATGATCGAGGGAGATGCCAACGGCAGAGGTTTCCAGTATCCCATCCCCACATATTCTATCACAAAGGAATTTGACTGGTCAGATACAGAAAATAACAGATTGCTTTTTGAAATGACTTCCAAATATGGAACCCCATATTTTTCCAATTATATTAACAGTGATATGAAACCCAGCGATATCAGAAGTATGTGCTGCAGACTTCGTCTGGATCTGAGGGAGCTCCGTAAAAAGAGTGGCGGTTTCTTTGGTTCCGGTGAGAGTACAGGTTCCGTTGGTGTTGTTACCATTAACATGCCGAGAATTGCTTATCAGTCCAAGACTCCGGGAGAATTTTACAGACGTCTGGATCATATGATGGATCTGGCTGCCCGTTCCCTGCACATCAAGAGAGAAGTGATCACCAAGCTTCTCAATGAGGGCCTGTATCCTTATACTAAGAGATATCTGGGCAGCTTTTCCAATCATTTCTCTACCATTGGTCTGGTGGGAATGAATGAGGTTGGGTTAAATGCCTGCTGGCTTGGAGGAGATATGTCTGATGAGCGTACCCAACAGTTTACCAAAGAGGTTCTTCTCCATATGAGAGAGCGACTGTCTGATTATCAGGTGGAATATGAAGGTGAACTGTTCAATCTGGAAGCTACTCCGGCAGAGTCTACAGCTTATCGTCTGGCAAAGCATGACAGAAAGCGCTGGCCGGATATCCGTACAGCCGGAAGCAGAGGTGATACTCCATATTATACAAACAGTTCCCACCTTCCGGTGGAATATACAACAGATATTTTTGATGCACTGGATATTCAGGATGAATTACAGACACTGTATACTTCAGGTACTGTATTCCATGCATTTATCGGTGAGAAGCTTCCTGACTGGAAGGCTGCAGCTGCGCTGGTTCGTAAGATTGCTGAGAATTATAAGCTTCCGTATTACACAATTTCTCCTACATATTCAGTATGTAAGGAGCATGGTTATATCAGCGGAGAGCATTTTACCTGTCCGAAGTGTGGTAAAAAGGCGGAGGTTTACAGCCGTATTACCGGTTACTACCGTCCGGTACAGAACTGGAATGACGGTAAAGCACAGGAGTATAAGAACCGTACCCTGTATGATGTGATGCATTCACAGCTGAAAAAAATGAAGCCTGTACACACCAGTGTGGTAACTATGACAGAGGATGATGTGAAAATCCAGCCTGTGACAGAACATAAATATCTTTTTACTACCAGTACCTGTCCAAATTGTAAGATGGCCAAGAAGATGCTGGAGGGTGAAGAGCTTGAGATCATTGATGCTGAAAAAAATCCGGAGATGGCCAGGGAGTTTGGAATTATGCAGGCACCTACGCTGGTGGTTATGAGCGGAAAGAATGTGACAAAGTATGTAAATGCATCAAATATCCAGAAGTATGTGGATGATCTGGAGGAATAAAAGGATGATCTGCTGTGCGGCAGTGAATAAATACAGAGGGCTTTAAAATTAAGAGGGCAGTTTCCTGCATAAGAGCGGAAACTGTCCTCTTAATGCTGTTGAGAACGGAGAAAGAACAGTAACTGTCGTTGTTTATTTACTGTTTGCTGGTAATATATTTTGAATATATGAAATATATCTTGACTAATCAACTAGGAAAACTTATAATTGTAAAAGACATATGGAATAAATCTGTTTAGTAGTGGAGCGGATGATTTTATCCGTTTGATAAGAGATAAAGGGAGGTTTTTGTATGCAGATTTCGACAAAAGGAAGATATGCACTGAGACTGATGCTGGATCTGGCTGTGCATAATACAGGAGAACTGGTAAAAATTAAAGATATTGCGGCCAGAGAATCTATTTCAGAGAAGTATCTGGAGCAGATTATTTCGTCCTTGAAGAAGGCTGGATATGTGAAGAGTCTGAGAGGAGCGCAGGGCGGATATATGCTGGCCAGGGATCCAAAAACTTATACGGTCGGGATGATTCTCAGGCTGACGGAAGGCAGTATGAAGCCTGTAGCCTGTCTGGAGGATGAACCGAATCAGTGTGACAGGGCCGGAGAGTGTGTGACTCTGCGGCTGTGGAAGATGCTGGATGAAGCCATTGAAGGGGTGCTGGACAAGGTAACTC
Organism: Blautia sp. HCP3S3_C12; assembly: GCF_052064155.1. Taxonomy (NCBI): domain Bacteria; kingdom Bacillati; phylum Bacillota; class Clostridia; order Lachnospirales; family Lachnospiraceae; genus Blautia; species Blautia sp. HCP3S3_C12. Next base: position 330,389 of record NZ_JBQHWC010000002.1, read on the forward strand.
TTCAGGACCTGAAGGACTGGTATGAACAGATGGGAAATGATTATGTGATATAAAAAATTCCCTTGACAAACAGGGAAAACAGGAATATCATATCAATAACATATAATTCATATTTAGATACTATGAAATAAGGAGGGCGAACTCATGGCAAAGATTTATAAGAATGCAGCGGAACTTGTTGGTAATACTCCTCTTCTGGAGGTTGGAAATATTGAGAAAAATCTGGGACTGGAAGCAAAAGTTCTGGTAAAACTGGAATATTTTAATCCGGCAGGAAGTGCAAAGGATCGTATCGCACTGAGCATGATCGAAGATGCAGAGGAAAAGGGAGTATTGAAACCTGGTGCAGTGATCATTGAGCCTACATCCGGAAATACTGGAATTGGTTTGGCTTCTCTGGCTGCGATCAAGGGATATAAGGTGATCCTGACTATGCCTGAGACAATGAGTGTTGAGCGTAGAAATATTCTGAAGGCTTACGGCGCAGAGATTGTTCTTACAGAGGGAAGCAAGGGAATGAATGGTGCAATTGCAAAAGCAAAAGAACTGGCAGAAGAATATGAGAACAGCTTTATTCCGGGACAGTTTGAGAACCCTGCAAACCCTGCGATCCACAGAAAAACTACAGGACCGGAGATCTGGAGAGATACAGACGGACAGGTAGATATCTTCGTAGCTGGTGTTGGTACAGGCGGAACGATCACAGGTGTTGGGGAATATCTGAAATCCCAGAATCCGGATGTAAAGGTTGTGGCAGTAGAGCCTGCAACTTCACCTGTACTTTCTCAGGGAAAGAGTGGCCCTCATAAGATTCAGGGAATTGGTGCAGGATTTGTGCCTAAGGCATTAAATACAGAGGTTTATGACGAGGTTATCCCTGTAGAGAATGAGGATGCGTTTACAACAGGAAAGCTTATTGCAAAGCAGGAAGGAATCCTGGTTGGTATTTCTTCTGGTGCAGCTCTGTATGCAGCAATTGAATTGTCTAAGAGACCGGAGAACAAAGGTAAAACCATCGTAGCACTTCTTCCGGACTCAGGAGACAGGTACTATTCTACAGCATTATTTGTATAAAACAGCAGTGTAATCTGAAAAAAGCCCTGAAAGGGGCTTTTTTTAGGTTACCCAGATGTGATAGAATAGCTATGTTAGTCTTGGGGATAATCCCTGACAATCATTTTAGAGAATAATTTTTAATCAGACAGGCTAAGGGCAGCAGTTTAACCGAATCAAGTAGCGAAGCGGATTGCGAATATCCGCTTGACTTATGAACCAATAACAGGACAGATTTAGTAAGATAGGATGGAATGAAACTATGAGAAAAGCAATTATTGCCATGAGCGGTGGAGTGGACAGCTCCGTAGCAGCTCTGTTGACCAAAGAATCCGGTGACCAGTGTATCGGAGCAACTATGAAACTGTTTCACAATGAAGATGTAGGAATTAAACGGGAGAAAACCTGCTGTTCTCTGGATGATGTGGAGGATGCCAGAAGTGTATGCTACAGAATGGGGATTAAATATTATGTTTTTAATTTCTCTGAGAGATTCAAAGAAGATGTTATGGATCGCTTTGTAGATGCTTATGAACATGGATGTACGCCCAATCCCTGTATTGATTGCAACCGTTATCTGAAATTTGACAAAATGTTCCAGAGAATGCGTGAGCTGGAGTATGACTATATTGTAACCGGCCATTACGCCCGTGTGGAGTATGATGAGGAAAGGGGCCGCTATCTGCTAAAGAAAGCAGTAGATGATACCAAGGATCAGAGTTATGTGCTTTATATGCTTACACAGGAGCAGCTGGCACATATTTCTCTGCCATTAGGCGGACTGCGAAAAACAGAGGTGCGTGAGATCGCAGAAAAACATGGCTTTATTAATGCCAGAAAGCATGACAGCCAGGATATCTGCTTTGTGCCGGATGGAGATTACGCGAAGTTTATTGAACAGTACACGGGACGTAAGTCCAAGCCAGGAGATTTTGTAGATATGGAAGGGAATATCCTTGGCAGACACAAGGGAATCATTCACTATACACTTGGTCAGAGGCGTGGCCTGGGAATTCCGGCGGCAGCCAGACTGTATGTGTGTGATATTTCACCGAAAACCAATCAGGTTGTGCTGGGAAGTAATGAGGATCTTTTTCATACAGAGCTGACTGCAGAAAAAGTAAATTTGATTTCCTGCGAATCCTTGAAAGAACCAATGAGACTGAAGGCAAAAATCCGCTATCGCCATCCGGAACAGGATGCAGTGGCTTGGCAGACAGAGGATGGAGTTCTTCATGTGCGCTTTGACAAACCGCAGAGAGCCATTACAAAAGGACAGGCAGTTGTTCTCTACGATGGGGATATTGTTGTAGGCGGCGGTGTGATTGAGAGCTGTATGAAATAAACAGGATATTATGAGGGGCAAAATATTTTGCCCCTCATTTTATGTCCAGGAAGTGCTGTTTTGTTTTGCAGTTCTCATAAGCTAGTACATCGTTTTCGAAATACCTATACGACGCACTTGTTTGCGAACCCGATTGATATAGTTATAAACTATAAGAAACAATAGAAAAAGACTACTCTTTTCCTATTGACATACTAGGATTAAAGTGATAATATACAAATATGATAAATCATATCAAAAAGATATGAAATATGTAGAAAGAAAAGAGGCTTCGAGATGAGAGTATTAAAAAGCCAGAATCGAATTTATATAGAAGAAAAACGAATGTGCCGATGAAAGATATTATCAGGAGAACATTATTAGAAGAATATTATTATAAGATAAATCAGAGAAAGATGAGGAAAAAAACATGAGCAAAAAAATCGAAAGAAAAGACAGAAAATTTAAATTTGAAACATTACAGCTTCACGTAGGACAGGAAAGTCCGGATCCGGTTACAGATGCCAGAGCAGTACCAATTTACCAGACATCTTCCTATGTATTCAGAAACTGCGATCACGCAGCAGCTCGTTTCGGACTTGCAGATGCAGGTAATATTTACGGACGTCTGACAAACCCTACAGAAGATGTATTCGAGAAGAGAATCGCAGCACTTGAAGGCGGTTCTGCAGCACTTGCAGTAGCATCCGGTGCAGCAGCAATCACATACACCATCGAGAATCTTGCACAGCAGGGGGATCACATCGTAGCAGCCAAGAATATCTACGGTGGAACAACAAACCTGCTTGAGCATACACTTCCGTCTTATGGAATTACAACAACATTTGTTGATGTATTTGATCTTGAAGAAGTAGAGAATGCAATCCAGGACAACACAAAAGCAGTGTATATTGAAACTCTTGGAAACCCCAACTCTGATGTGGTTGATATTGAAGCGATTGCAAAAATTGCTCATGCACATAAAATCCCGCTTGTTGTAGATAACACATTTGCAACACCTTACCTTGTAAGACCGTTTGAATATGGTGCAGACATCGTGGTACATTCAGCAACTAAATTTATCGGCGGCCATGGAACAACCATCGGTGGAGTTATCGTTGAAAGTGGTAAGTTTGACTGGGAAGCATCCGGTAAATTTGCATCCCTGACAGAGCCTAATCCAAGCTACCACGGAGTAAGCTTCACAAAGGCCTGCGGACCGGCTGCATTTGTTACAAAAATCCGTGCAATTCTTCTTCGTGACACAGGTGCAACAATTTCTCCGGTAAGCTCATTTATTTTCCTTCAGGGACTTGAAACACTGTCTCTTCGTGTAGAACGTCATGTAGAGAATGCACTGAAGGTTGTTCAGTATTTAAATAATCATCCACAGGTAGAGAAGGTTCATCATCCATCTGTATCCACAGATCCGGCTCAGCAGGAGCTTTACAAAAAATACTTCCCTAATGGCGGTGGTTCTATCTTTACTTTTGAAATTAAAGGGGATGCACAGACAGCAAAAGACTTTATCGACAACCTGGAACTGTTTTCACTTCTTGCAAATGTAGCAGATGTAAAATCTCTGGTCATCCATCCTGCAACTACCACACACAGCCAGTGCACAGAGGAGGAGCTTCTGGATCAGGGAATTAAGCCGAACACTATTCGTCTTTCCATCGGTACAGAGAACGTAGATGATATTATCCAGGATCTGGATGAGGCATTTAAAGCTATAAAATAAATCCATAAAATAAATCAGAGAGCTGCTTTTGAAACTAAGATACAGTTTCAAAGGCAGCTTTTTTAACCGAATCAAGTAAGTCCCCTGGTCGGTTACGAAAAGCAATAAGCAGTTGTTCGGTTATGAGCAAGTAGCGAAGCGGATTGCGAATATCCGCTTTAATACAGAGGGAGGTTGACAAATACTAAGAAACTGATATAATCATAAAATGCAATTTAATTGCAAATATGAAAATATGGCCTGACGGGCCGGGTGATACAGAATTATCAGAAAGGAAAAACAATATGATTGATATTATCATGGATTCCGTAATAGACAGCTTGAAATTGATACCATTTCTTTTTCTGACCTATCTTTTTATGGAAGCTTTAGAACATAAGACGGGGAGCCTTGCAAGGAAACGTATCCGCACAGCCGGGAAATTTGGTCCTGTATGGGGCGGACTTTTGGGCGTGATCCCTCAGTGTGGATTTTCGGCAGCAGCCTCCAGCCTTTATGCAGGCAAAGTGATTACAGTGGGTACCCTGCTGGCTGTTTATATGTCTACTTCTGACGAAATGCTGCCGATTATGATCTCTAATGCAGTTCCTGTATCTGTCATGCTGTGTATCCTGGCATGCAAGGCGGGAATAGCCATTTTTTCAGGTCTTATGATTGAATATGTATATGTGCATGTAATGAAAAAAAGAGAAAAGGATATGGATGTTCATGTACTTTGTGAGGAGGAACACTGTCATTGTGAGCATGGAATTGTAAAATCAGCAGTTGTCCATACTCTTAAGATTTTTATTTATATATTCTTGATTTCTCTGGCATTAAATATTATCATTGGTCTGGTGGGAGAAAATACTTTGGCAGAGCTGTTTACCGGGATTCCGGTTATGGGTGAAATAATTGCGGCACTGGTGGGACTGATTCCCAACTGTGCATCTTCTGTGGTGATTACCCAGCTGTATCTGGACCGGATTATCGGCGCAGGGGCTATGATGGCCGGCCTGCTGGTAAATGCAGGTGTAGGTCTTCTGGTTCTTTTCCGGTTAAATAAGAACAGAAAAGAGAATCTGAAAATTGTAGGAGCCCTGTATGTACTTGGAGTTTTCTGGGGAGTTGTGATAGAGTTTCTGGGAATTGTTTTTTGACCAAGTTACAGGCGGAGTATTTGGAAAATCTGCCGGCAGTATGAAATTCCATCCTAAATGCGATATATAAGGAGTGTAAAATGAAAAATGCTTGATTCTAATGAAGCTTTGAAAAAGGCTAGAAATATGAAGGGAGAAAGCTTCAGAAAAGGTCTGAGAGACGGTATTCCCATAGCGCTGGGATATTTTGCCGTGTCTTTTACGTTTGGTATGATGGCAGTGGCAGACGGACTGAGTATCTGGCAGGCAGTACTGATTTCTCTGACTAATGTGACTTCCGCCGGACAGTTTGCAGGTCTGGAAATTATGGTAATGAATGGTTCTTACTGGGAAATGGCACTGACGCAGCTGGTGATTAATCTGCGCTATTGCCTGATGTCATTTTCTCTGGCTCAGAAATTCAGAAGGGATGAGGCCAGGGGCCACAGATATGTTGCGGCTTTTGGTGTGACAGATGAGATTTTCGGTATCAGTGCCAGCCAGCCGGGAAAAGTAAGTGCCTTTTATAATTATGGAGCCATGTGTGTGGCTATCCCGGGCTGGGTGCTTGGAACTCTGGCAGGTGCTATTTCCGGAAATCTGCTGCCTGATTTTATGATGAGTGCCCTGAGTGTGGCAATTTACGGAATGTTTCTGGCTATTATTATTCCTCCGGCAAAGAAAAACCGGGCAGTGCTGGCTGTGGTGGCAGCAGCAATGGCAATCAGCCTGTTGTTTAAGGTCATTCCGCTGTTAAAAAATGTATCCTCCGGATTTGTAATCATTATTACGACTCTGATAGTGGCAGGTGCAGCTGCTTATTTCTGTCCTGTTCAGGAAGAAAAACAAAGCACGGAAGCCGGAGAGGAAGAGATTATGGAAAAGGAGATAAATCATGCATAATATTTACATCTATATATTGGTAATGGCTGGTGTGACTTATCTGATCCGTATGCTTCCCCTGGCTCTTTCCAGAAAAGAAATCACCAGTCCGTTTATTAAATCATTTTTGTATTATGTGCCATATGCATGTCTGGCAGCCATGACCTTTCCGGCCATCCTTTTTGCCACCGACAGTATAATATCGGCGGCAGTTGGATTTGTTGTGGCATTGATTGCCGCATATAAGGAGAAGAGTCTCCTGACCGTTGCGTTATTTGCATGTGCGGCAGTCTTTATTGTGGAGAGAATACTGGAATTTTCAATGTAACAGAGTGTGTCTGAATTATGATCTCAGCATTTATTCCAGAAAGCTGATGTCAATTTCTCCGTCAAAAACAGTGGCAGCAGGGCCGGTCATGTAGACCAGGTTCTCCTGTCTGTCCCAGAAAATTTCCAGATCACCGCCTAGAAGTTTCACTGTGACAGGCTTTTCTCCGTCAACATGGCCGTTGAGAATAGAGGCAACTGCCACTGCGCAGGCACCTGTACCGCAGGCAAGAGTTTCGCCGGAGCCACGTTCCCAGACACGCATTTTTAAGGTATGATCGTCCAGCACTTCTACAAATTCTGTATTGACTCTGTCTGGAAATGCCATGTGATTTTCAAAATAGGGACCGATTTCTCCAATATCCAGGTGATCCACATCTGCCATATATACAATGGCGTGGGGATTTCCCATGGAGACAGCAGTAATATAGTAGGTTTCCCCGTTTACCTTCAAAGGTGCATTGATCATCTCCTCTGTGGAAGATACCACCGGGATCTGGCTGGCAGTTAGAACCGGAGACCCCATGTTTACTCTGACCAGAGCAACTTTACCGTCCCTGACAGTGAGATCCAGATACTTGATCCCACTTTTGGTGGATACGGAAATATTTTCTTTTTTTACAATACCATAGTCATATACATATTTGGCAACACAACGGATACCGTTGCCGCACATGGCACCCTGGGACCCGTCCAGATTATACATATCCATTTCGCAGTCTGCTATATCTGAAGGCTTGATCAGGATTAGTCCGTCAGATCCGATACCGAAGTGACGGTCACTGACATATCTGGCAACAGCCGCCGGATCTTTAACGGTTTCCTCAAAACAGTTTACATATACATAATCATTTCCAATGCCTTGCATTTTTGTGAATTTCATCAACAAATCCTCCTTGTATTTAAGTAGCTTTCAATAAATATTTATATGTTTTTAAATTTTCAATACCTGTAACTATAAAGTAAAAATGTTATGAAAAAGTGAAAAATATAAATTTCCGGGTCTATTATATCTCATATGGAAAAAATATCTGTTATGCAGAATTTACCATGAGCAGCTCCGGCTGTTGGTATTATATATAAATATTTATGGTGTATATAGGGAATGATAGCATAAATATGCTGAAATGAAAATATCATCTAAGTTTTATCTTGCATTTTGTAGAAAGTATGATAAAATTAGAAATAAAAATATACAGCCGAAATGCATAATTATACGCTGCTGTGTGAAAAAATAAAAAACAGCAGCAATAGGTATACTTTCGGATGCGAGGAGGAAAAAAGATGAAAGATCAGAAAAGATTTGCAGCCCTTGCACTGAGTGCGATTATGGTAGTTTCCATGGCTGGCAATGTATATGCAGCCAAAGAAATAAAATCAAAGGATGACCTTGCAGGAGCAACTATTGGTGTTCAGCTTGGTACAACAGGTGACCTTGATGCATCTGATTATGAGAAGGATGGTTCTACAGTTGAACGTTACAGCAAAGGCAGCGAAGCTGTCCAGGCATTAAAAGCAGGCCAGATCGACTGTGTGATCATTGATTCACAGCCTGCTCAGAAGTTTGTAGAGAATAATGATGATCTTAAGATCCTGGATGAGCCTTTTGAGGAAGAAGAATATGCCATCTGCTTAAAGAAAGGCAATGATGAACTTCTTGAAAAGATCAACGGAGCTCTGGAAGAACTGAAAAAAGACGGAACCATTGACAGTATTATGGATAACTACATCGGTGAAGATGCAGGCAAGACACCATATGAATCTCCGGAAGATGTTGACCGTTCCAACGGAACACTGGTAATGGCAACCAATGCTGAGTTTGAGCCATATGAATATCATGAGGGTGATGATATTGTTGGTATTGATGCAGATATTGCACAGGCAATCTGTGATAAACTTGGATATGAACTGAAGATTGAAGATATGGAATTCGATGCCATTCTTCCTGCAGTACAGTCCGGTAAGGCAGACTTCGGTGCAGCAGGTATGACTGTAACAGAAGACCGTAAATCCAGTGTTGATTTTACAGATACCTATGCAGATGCAAGCCAGGTTATCATTGTAAAAAAATAATAGAAACAATATAACAGAGCTGTTGACAATCTGCCAACAGCTCTCTTTTCGGGGACAGAGGTTTTTATGAATAATCCTATGATATTAGCAAGTATAAAAGAAGACTTTTATCTGAACTTTATTAAAGACGACCGTTATCTCTGGCTTTTGGATGGTCTGAAAACAACTCTTATCATCACAGTGTTTGCGTTGATCATTGGTCTGATCATCGGCTTTCTGGTAGCCATTATCCGTTCAGCACATGATAAGTCAGGTTCCTTTAAGGTTCTTAATGCAATCTGCAGAGTGTATCTGACTGTGATCCGTGGAACACCAACCATGATCCAGCTGCTGATCATGAATTTTGTAATTTTTGGTGCTGTAAGTATTAACAAGATCATTGTAGGCAGCCTTGCCTTCGGTATTAACTCCGGTGCATATGTAGCTGAGATCGTCCGTTCCGGTATCATGTCTATTGATCAGGGACAGACAGAGGCAGGACGAAGCCTGGGACTGAACTTTTCTCAGACCATGCGTCTGATCATTATCCCCCAGGCATTTAAGAATGTACTTCCTGCACTGGTAAATGAATTTATCGTATTGATCAAAGAGACCTCCATCATTGGATATATCGGTATGATGGATCTTACAAAGGGCGCAATGCTGATCCAGAGCCGTACCTATAATGCGTTCTGGCCATTGATGGCAGCTGCGGTAATTTATCTTGTGATTATTGGAATCCTTACATGGGCCATGAATAAACTGGAAAGGAGATTAAGAACCAGTGAGCGATAAGAATGTACTGATCCAGGTAAAGGATTTGAAGAAAGCTTTTGGCACAAATCAGGTTCTTGATGGAATTACAACAGATATCTGTCAGGGAGAAGTAGTAGCCGTCATTGGTCCTTCCGGTTCCGGTAAATCTACTTTCCTGAGATCCTTGAATCTGCTGGAGGTTCCGACAGGCGGACAGATCCTCTTTGAAGGAACTGATATTACAGATCCGAAGGTTGACATTAACAGACACCGTCAGAAGATTGGAATGGTATTCCAGCAATTTAACCTGTTCCCTCATAAAACAGTAAAAGAGAATATTATGCTGGCACCTGTAGAACTGAAGCTGATGACAAAAGAGGAAGCTTCAAAGAAAGCAGACGAGCTTCTGGCACGTGTAGGGCTTCCGGACAAAGCCCAAGCATATCCGGATATGCTTTCGGGCGGACAGAAACAGCGTATTGCTATTGCACGTTCTCTTGCCATGAATCCGGATGTAATGCTTTTTGATGAGCCAACTTCCGCACTTGACCCTGAGATGGTAGGTGAGGTTCTGGAGCTGATGAAGGAGCTTGCGCAGTCAGGAATGACTATGGTTGTAGTTACCCATGAGATGGGATTCGCAAGAGAAGTGGCAACCAGAGTTCTTTTTATTGATGAGGGTAAGATACAGGAAGAGAATACTCCGGAAGAATTTTTTGCAAATCCGAAGAATCCGAGACTGAAAGACTTTCTTTCAAAGGTTTTATAACAGAAATTAAAAAAGATTGCGGGTTGATTGACCCGCAATCTTTTTTTGAGGCCGGAATTATTTTGCTTCCGGCTTATTGGATGATTCATATTTCTTCAGTTCTTTGTAGCAATATTTGATAATTTCCTTTCGGGTGATGATTCCGATAAAATAACCCTGGTCATCTGTTACCGGAACATAGTTCTGATTGATGGCTTTGTCTAACAGATCCTCCATATTGGAATCTGCGTGTACAGCCTTGTAAGTGGCTCTCCGTGGGATTGCCATAATAGAAATTCCCTCTGCTGCTTTGATATCGGGAACATTCAGGGTCTTCATTCCCCAGAGAAGATCTCCCTCAGAAATGGTGCCTCTGTATTTGCCATCCAGACTGAGGAGAGGAATGCAGGAAAACTTCCGGTGTTCCATTTTCTCCAGTGTCTGTCTCAGGGTTTCATTTTCAAATATGTATGCTACATCGCTTTTTGGTGTTAAAAAAAATAAAATATTCACTTTTGTATTTACCCCATTACATTATTAAGGGATATGTCCCTTATGCTGTTATGATAGTATTCATGGGCAGTTCTGTCAATAAGATGAACTATTAAATTTTTCGAAAAAACTGTGAACACACCGATGATTTTTGGCCAAAATTACAGAAGCTGAACACCTTTTTCCTTTGCTTCATTCATTACGTCCTGGGACCACAGGGAAGCGTGTACTTCACCGATATGTGCCTTGCGAAGGAAGAACATACAGATACGGGACTGTCCGATACCGCCGCCGATGGTATATGGAAGCTCTTTGTTCAGGATTGCTTTCTGGAAAGGAAGTTCTCTTCTGTCATCGCAGCCTGCGATAGTAAGCTGTTTGTCCAGAGAGTCTTCGTCAACTCGGATTCCCATGGAGGAAAGCTCCAGGGCAATATCAAGAACCGGATAATATACAAGGATATCACCGTTTAATTCCCAGTCATCATAGTCCGGGGCACGTCCGTCATGGCGTTCACCGTTGGTCAGGGTTTTGCCTACCTGCATAAGGAATACAGCACCCTTTTCTTTGACAATCTGATATTCACGTTCCTTGGGAGTCAGTTCAGGATACATATCTACCAGCTCCTGAGTGCTGACAAAGGCAATTTCTCTTGGCAGGATTTCTTCGATATAATCATACTGTACTGCCATATATTTTTCGGTTTTTCTGAGAACACTATAAATCGTGCGGACAGTGGAAATAAGGGTATCCATGTTGCGCTGGTCTTTGCCAATGATTTTTTCCCAGTCCCACTGGTCTACATATACAGAATGAATATTGTCCAGGTCTTCATCTCGACGGATCGCGATCATGTCGGTATAGAGACCCTCACCTTGGGCAAAGCCGTATTTTTTCAGGGCATATCTTTTCCATTTGGCCAGGGAGTGTACGATCTCGGCATTTTCCGGCTGTCCTTTAATATCAAAACTTACAGGGCGCTCTACGCCATTTAAGTTGTCGTTTAGACCAGATGAAGGATTGACGAAAACCGGAGCTGAAACACGAAGCAGATTCAGCTTCTGAGCCAGGGTCTGCTGAAAGAAATCCTTCACAGTCTTAATTGCAATCTGGGTATCATGGAGGTTTAAGGCTGAATGATAACCATCAGGAATTTTAATCTGTTCCATTATTATTGAAGTCCTCCTATAGTTTTGTTTGCATATTCTATTGAATATCCATTTATTTTACACCACGCTATTATAACAGGAAAAAGTGCGATTGGCAATTTTCATCTTGCAAGATTGGCGTAAAATGTTACAATTATTTATACAATGATTTGTGAAGTGGGGGATAGAATATGGGAAAAAGATGCCAGGTATGTGACGGACCAATCGTAAACGGACGCTGTAAATACTGTGGAATGCCTTATAGAAACGATGCGGTTATGTACCATCTTAATGAGGATCGTTCTGAGCATTACCGCCATTCTTCGGCAAAGGTGAGAAGAGAAATGGATCAGAGCGAGATCCCTCTTCCTGACCGGAAGGGCGGCGCGGATTATACAAAGAAAAAGAATGCCGGGAACACAAGTAAGACAGTAAACAATGCCGGGAGAACTGCTTCGAAAACATATACCTCTGGAAAACAGAGCGGAACTCAGGAAAAGAAAAAAGGAAAAAAGATGGTCATATTCTGGCTGGTGATCGCTCTTCTTGCAGCTCTTATAGAATGTGTCCCTGATGCGTTGGAAACACTGAAGTCTCATCAAATTGAAGAATTTATATATAAGACAAAACTCATTGACAAAGATGACAAAGAGAAAAAAGAAGTGCCTGACCAGAAGGTGATGTCTTCTTCTGAGCTGGATAAGTATGCTTACTATATGCTGAACACAGAAGATAGCTATTATGAGGTTGTGGAAAGCAACACAGAAGACTTCATGGGACCAGGAGAATATGTTGTGGAGGCTGTCTGGGAGGGTATAGAGCTGGAGCTTATTCCGGCAGACGGTACTGGAGGAGAAATCTGGGACTTTAATCAGGAAGGACAGCAGCTGAAGCTGGAGTTACACAAGGGTGATAAGCTCACAGTTACTTCTCTGGATGGACAGTATAATTATTTTAGATTATATGAAATTCAGCAATATGACGAATAAAATTTTCCCCCTTTCTTTTTTACAGGCGATGTGCTATACTTGTAAAGCGCACCACATATAGGTGTAAATATGGGACAAACCAATATTTTATACTATATCTTGTATATTGGAGTGAAAAGGTATGATTTATGTAATAAAGAAAGACGGAACAAAGGAAGAATTTAATTCCAAAAAGATCGTAGCAGCTGTGAATAAATCAGCAGCCAGGATTTTATACACTTTTTCTGAGGAAGAGCAGGATTTTATCTGCAAGTTTGCCGAGGAGCATGCAGCTTCCCTGGGAAAAAATGAGATCCAGATCCAGGAGATGCACAACATAGTAGAGGGTGCCCTGGAGAGAGTAAATCCAGCTGTAGCCAAAAGTTACCGGGATTACAGAAATTATAAACTGGATTTTATCCATATGATGGATGATGTATATACCAAGAGTCAGGCAATTCGTTATATTGGTGATAAGAGCAATGCCAACACAGACAGTGCTCTGGTTGCCACTAAGCGAAGCTTGATCTTTAATGAACTGAATAAAGAGCTTTACCGTAAATTTTTTATGAACCGTAATGAGCTTCAGGCATGTAAGGATGGTTATATTTATATTCATGATCAGTCCGCCCGTCTGGATACTATGAATTGTTGTCTTTTTGATGTTGCAGCTGTGCTAAAGGACGGCTTTGAGATGGGAAATGTATGGTACAATGAACCCAAAACTCTGGATACAGCATTTGATGTTATGGGGGATATTATTCTGAGTACAGCCGCACAGCAGTATGGCGGATTTACAGTCCCGGAAGTGGATAAGATTCTGGCACCTTATGCAAAGAAAAGCTATGACAGATATATTGAGGAGTTTATGCAGTATTCTGATCCGAGCTGGGCAGGAAGAGAAGAAAAGGCCATTGAGCGCGCACTGGATAAAGTCCGCAGAGATTATGACCAGGGCTGGCAAGGGATTGAGTATAAGCTGAATACAGTAGGATCCTCCAGAGGAGATTATCCCTTTGTTACTGTCACACTGGGACTGGGAACCGGACAGTTTGAGAAAATGTGCAGTATGTCACTTCTGGCAGTACACAAAGGCGGACAGGGTAAGGAAGGACACAAGAAGCCTGTACTTTTCCCGAAAATCGTATTTCTTTATGATGAAAAGATCCATGGAAAAGGAAAAAGCTGCGAGGATGTTTTTGAGGCGGGGGTAGACTGCTCTTCAAAAACAATGTATCCGGATTGGCTTTCCATGTCAGGCAAGGGATATATTGCCAGTATGTACAAACGGTACGGAAAGGTGATCAGCCCTATGGGTTGCCGTGCTTTCCTGAGCCCATGGTACGAAAGAGGCGGTATGTATCCTGCTGATGATAAGGATGTGCCTGTATTTGTAGGAAGATTTAATGTTGGAGCAGTAAGCCTTCATCTGCCTATGATCCTGGCCAAAGCCAGAGCAGAGAGCAGAGATTTCTATGAAGTGCTGGATTTCTATCTGGAAATGATCCGGAGCCTTCATATCCGTACCTACGAATATCTGGGACAGATGCGTGCCTCTACCAATCCTCTTGCTTACTGTGAGGGCGGTTTCTACGGCGGCCGTCTGAAACCAAATGAAAAGATTGGTAAAATCCTCAAACCTATGACGGCATCCTTTGGAATCACAGCTCTTAATGAGCTGCAGGAACTTTATAATGGAAAATCCATTGCAGAGGATGGCCAGTTTGCACTGGAAGTTCTGAAATATATCAACGAAAAAGTAAATAAATTTAAGGAAGAGGATGGATATCTCTATGCAATCTATGGAACTCCTGCAGAGAGCCTCTGCGGACTTCAGGTAGAACAGTTCCGTAAAATGTATGGAATTATTGAAGGTGTTTCTGATCGTCCTTATGTCAGCAACAGCTTCCACTGCCATGTAACCGAAGAAGTTACCCCGATTGAAAAACAGGATCTGGAGGGCCGCTTCTGGGAACTGTGCAACGGAGGTAAGATCCAGTACGTCCGTTATCCCATCGATTACAATAAAGAGGCTGTCCGAACCCTCATCCGCCGCGCCATGGCCCTGGGCTATTACGAAGGAGTCAATCTCTCCCTGGCCTATTGCGATGACTGCGGACACGAAGAACTTGAAATGGATGTCTGCCCCGTATGCGGTTCCAAAAACCTGACCAAAATCGACCGCATGAACGGCTATCTCTCCTACAGCCGCGTCCACGGTGACACCCGCCTCAACGAAGCCAAAATGGCCGAAATCGCCGAACGAAAATCCATGTAATCTATAAAAAGAAAGATGTAATTCGAAATGAATTACATCCTTCTTTTTATAAGCCTTCTTATTTTCAGACAATCTCTTTTTATGATACATCTCTAAATATGAGTATTACCTTCCCAACCTTCTCAAAATTATCTCAATACCAGGGGCAGGCTCCGCCGCCTCCCCGTCCGTCTCACCAACAAAGTAAAGTTAACAAAAGCTCCCTCATATCTCAACCCGGAGCTCCTTCCATACCTAAAAACAACAACACCCCTCCCGTCAGACACCAGCGCGAGGGGTGTGCAGAGGGGACGCCGCTATGCGTCCCCTTTGCAAAACATCATTTAATTATAGTCCCCGTCTTCTCATAAACCCCATCCTTCGCATGGGCAATATCCGTAATAATAGTCCGGCGTCCGTCTCCTTTTTCAACAAAGTTGACGCCCGCTTCAAACTTCGGCAGCATAGATCCCGGTGCAAACTGATTCTCATCCATATATTTCTTGGCATCTGCTACAGAGATTTCACCTAGGAATTCTTCATTATCCATGTCAAGATTTAGGCTTACCTTCTCTACACTGGTCAGGATCAGCAGAGTATCTGCATTTAACTCCTGAGCCAGAAGTCCGCTTGTCAGGTCTTTCTCGATAATAGCACTGGCACCGTTTAAGGAAACACCCTGCTCCATAACAGGGATACCGCCGCCGCCGGCTGCAATGACGATCTCTCCGGCATCTACAAGTGTGCGGATCGTTTCAAGTTCTACGATTTTCTGCGGCTTTGGTGCAGCAAGGATTCTTTTGTAGGTACCGTCTGCAAGTTCTGTGACAAAATTACCCTTATGTTCCTCTGCTTCTGCTTCTTCCTTGGTCAGTACACGGCCGATGATCTTCTCTGGCTCTGCGAAAGCGTCATCATAAGGATCGATCACAACCTGAGTCAATACAGTGGCAACCGGTTTGTAAATACCTCTGGAAAGCAGCTCTGCACGGATGGCAGTCTGAAGGTCATAACCGATGTAACCCTGGCTCATGGCAGAACATACGGACATAGGTGCAAATGTATAATCTGGATGTGCCTTACCGAATTCGTTCATAGCAGTATGGATCATTCCGACCTGTGGTCCGTTACTGTGTGAAATTACTACACGGTTTCCTGCTTCTACAAGGTCTGCAATAGCTTTGGCAGCTTTTTTTGTGGCAATTTTCTGCTCTGGCAGAGTTGTACCTAATGCTCTGTGGCCCAATGCAACTACTGTGATTTTTTCGCTCATGGGAAATACCTCGTTTCTTTATTTTGTTGTACACAGGTGGCTGTGGTTCAAGCCTCCCGAGATAATCATAATGATACACTATATTATAAAAGACTGTCCGGGGAAATGCAATAGATTCTTCTCCGAACGGCAATTAAAAACGAATAAAAATAATAATAAAATAATAATAAAATAAACAGCTCCCGCATTGCTGCAGGAGCTGTCCATTTTTTGAGGGGGGAGATAGAGAGTGGTTTTCATCTATCCAAAACCTATTATAGGAGAAAAATATGTGCAAAGTATGTCAATAATCTGAAAGAAACAGAAAAAATATAAAAGAATTATAAACAAAAATTAAAGTAAGTATATATTTACTCCAATTGCTTGCTTTCCGAAAAGGGACATGCTAAAGTAAAGACAGAGTTACCGGATCTGAGGTAACCCTCATCTGTTTCTGCATTCTGCAGAGATGATTTTCAGGCACTGTTTCGGTGCATTATTTCACAAAACATCATTAAATGGAAGACGGAGATTGATGATCTGTCTGGCAAGGAGGGGGGATGCTTATGTCTGTATGATTGTTCTGTACTCCTGGATAAGATGCAGACCTGTAGGCTGAGATGAAAAAGAGCCGGCAGTAGGAATGCGGCATGAGAAACGACAGTAAAAGATCGCAGATTGCGAAATTTTCATGAAATAAATTATTAGGAGACGATAATATGAAAAATAGAATATGGAATCAGACGAAAGCAGCAGTACTTGCCATGGCAGCTATTCTTTCAGGCATCTGTGTACCATTTCAGGAAATGCAGGTATCAGGGGCAGAACTGGTGGCGCCGGTTCTGAATATAGAACAAAGCGCAAAATGGACAGATGAGGAAAACTATAAGGCAGAGCTGACCCTGCGGCTTAGCGGACTGAATACTCTGAAAGATGTCAGTAAAGTGGATCAGGAACAGGAGAAAATCCAGGCGGAAATGGAGACAGAAAGCTTTACAGAAGATGCGGGGGAGAAGGCGGAAGAAGACTTTGGGGAAGGTGGAGCAGCGGAGAAAGCTGAAGCTGCAGAGGAGACAGAAGTCAGAGAAAGTGTGGAGACTGGCGAAGACGCAAAGACAGAAGAGGTTTCTGGTAAAGTTGACAATCCTGTGAACGAAACTGAAAATCCCGCAATGCCGGAAGAAAAGAAGGAATATATTCTGACTACATACATATCTGAATATTTCTTTCTGGATACAGCTTCTCTTCCGGAAGAAATTACAGCAGAAACTGTTTCCATAAAGAACCAGAAGGGAGAAGATACGGAAATACTTCGCCTTACGGAACATCTGCAGATGGAAAAAATCACAGAGGACTATTATGCACTGACTGTTCCGGTAACACTGCGTCCGGAATATCAGCTTTCCTGGGAGAAAAGAACTTATCCGGTGGTACAGGATGAACCCTTACAAAAGGACCAGACGGGCTTGGGTACATTTTTACAGGAAAAAAAAGGAGAAGAACTTCAGACCCTGGTTTCCAATCCTTCCCCTGAGTTGTTGGTAAACGCGGCAAAAACAGGAATCGAAGCAGTTCTTAGGGCAGATGTGGAGAAAACAAAAGCCGGACAGCCGGTAAATTATATTCTGGATGTGACCAATACAGGCCAGCTTCCTTTAACAGACATTCAGTTTTCAAGCAGTTTTTCCATGGAAGATATCCGGGCAGTGTGGGAGTCTGAATTAGATTTTTATGTAGATGGCAAAGAAGCAGTTCTGGCTGCATTAAACCCAGGAGAGAGCAGAAGACTTCGGATGACGCTTCTGCCGGATGAAAATAAGGAGGGAGATTTGTTTCACACGGTAACTGTAAAAACAAAACATCCGGGACGAGAAGAACTGATTGGCTGTCAGGCTTCATGCCAGATTAAAGTAGAAGGACTGAAGGCCTCTTTTGAAGTGGAAAAAACAGCGGACAGAACGGAAGCCTTTCCGGGCGATACGATTACCTATCAGATATGTATCCGTAATACAGGAGAAAAAACACTTCATTCTGTTCTGAGCACAGAGAGATTTCTAAATGCAAATATTCAGGCTCAGTTTATGCCAAAGGAGGGAGTAACCTTAAACAGTACAAGAACACAGGCGCTGATTTCCAGCATTGCACCGGGAGAGGCTTTGGGGCTTTATGCGGTTGTAACGATTCCTCAATATTTTGAGAGTCAGGAGCTGGTAAATGAGGTAACTGTTATTTCTGATGAGACCGGGACAACGAATATGAAATCTCGGTCAGAGGTGACTGTGAAGTCTGCGGAGGTGACGGTAACACCACAGATCACACAGACCTATTCTTCTTATCAGTCCTATGGGTCAGGTTCGAAATCAGGGAGCGCCTATGAGACAGCCTCCAAGCCCAGCACAGGAGATGATACAAAAGGAACATTTTTTCTTGCCTTATGTGTGTGCGCAGTTATTGTAGGAGCGGCAGCTGCCAAAAAACAACGTTGAAACGAGAATGGAGGTGTGCTATTCTAATATAGAGTATATAAAAATATGGAGGACATCAATGAAGTTAATATCCTTATTAGAGCGTCTGGAGTATACCTGTATTCAGGGAAGCACAGACCAGGAAGTTAAAAACGTTGTATATGATTCCCGAAAGGTAGAAGAGGGTTCTCTTTTTATCTGCATCCGCGGGGCGGTTGTGGACGGACATAAATTTGTGCCGGATGTGATCGCAAAAGGTGCGAAAGTTCTGGTAGTGGAGGAGAAAGTTGAGGCTCCTGCAGATGTGACTGTTATTCTTGTGGAGGACAGCCGCTATGCCATGGCATTTATTTCTGCCGCATATTTCGGATATCCGGCAGAAAAATTGAAAACGATCGGTATTACAGGAACAAAGGGAAAAACCACAACTACCTATATGGTAAAATCCATTCTTGAAAATGCCGGATATAAGGTGGGACTCATCGGAACTATTGAGGCCATCATCGGTGATAAGGTGATTCCTGCAAGCAATACCACACCGGAATCTTATATGGTTCAGAAATATTTCCATGATATGGTTGAAGCAGGCTGTGACTGTGTGGTAATGGAGGTTTCTTCCCAGGGACTTATGCTTCACAGAACACAGGGCTTTGTCTTTGATTTTGGTATTTTTACCAATATTGAGCCGGATCATATCGGGCCAAACGAGCATAAGGATTTCGATGATTATCTCAGATGTAAATCGCTGCTGCTGAAACAGTGCAAAACAGGGATTGTAAACAGAGATGATGAGCATTTTGAGAAAATCATACAGGGACATACCTGTGAGCTTGAGACTTATGGATTTTCACCGGAGGCAGATCTTCGGGCTGAGGATGCAAAGCTGGTGGGAGGTAAGGGATATCTGGGAATTTCCTATCATTTGAGAGGACTGCTTGACTTTCCGGTAGAAATCGATATTCCGGGTAAATTCAGCATCTATAATTCTTTAACTGCCATTGCCATCTGCCGCCATTTTAAAGTATCAGAGGAGAATATCCTGAAGGCTCTGAAAGTGGCAAGGGTAAAGGGACGTATTGAAATGGTGAAGGTGTCTGAGGACTTTACACTGATGATCGATTACGCACATAATGCAATGGCACTGGAAAGCCTTCTGACCACACTGCGGGAATATCATCCACACAGACTGGTATGCCTGTTCGGATGTGGAGGAAACCGCTCCAGGCTTCGCCGTTATGAAATGGGAGAGGTGGCAGGAAAGCTGGCAGATTTGACGATCATTACCTCGGATAACCCAAGGGATGAGGAGCCCCAGGCTATTATTGATGATATAAAAACAGGAATGGCCAGGACTAACGGTAAATATGTGGAGATCATAGACCGTAAGGAAGCGATCGCCTATGCGATCCACCACGGAGAACCGGGAGATATTATTGTTCTGGCCGGTAAGGGACATGAGGATTATCAGGAGATCAAAGGCAAGAAATATCCAATGGATGAGAGAGTACTGATTGCTGATATCCTTGCAGGCAAATAATGACTAATTATGATTTATGCTGATATAATAATAGATATTTCCAGTGAAAAGCTGGATAAAACCTTTCAGTACAGGGTGCCGGAAGAACTGGAGCAGGAAATAAAGGTAGGGATGGTGGTATCCATCCCTTTTGGAAACGGAAATAAGATCCGTAAGGGATATGTGATAGGCCTGACGGATAAGCCAAAGGTAGATCCTGACAGGATAAAGGCGATTTCTCAGTGCAGCAGCGGACAGGAGACAACAGAATCCAGACTGATCATTCTGGCGGCCTGGATGAGGGAAAATTATGGTTCTACCATGATCCAGGCATTGAAGACGGTTCTTCCCATACAGGAGAAGATACGGGCAAAGGAGAAGAGATATCTCTGTCTGAACGTTTCAGAGGAAGAGGGAAGAAAAATTCTGGAAGGATTGGAAAAAACCAGGTTTAAAGCGAGAACAAGGCTCCTGAGGGAGCTTCTGGACAAAAAACGGCTGGAGTATACTCTGGCAGCAAAAGAGCTTGGAGCTACTTCTGCTGTTGTGGGAAAAATGAAAGAGCAGGGAGTCTTGCGTATAGAGTATGATGAAATTTTTCGTAATTCTATAGATGGAAAGGACATTCCCAGAGAACCGGCTCTGACTCTGAACCGGGAGCAGGAGCAGGCAGCAGAGAAAATACTGCAGGAATGGGAAAGGCCTGAGCCACGGCCGGTACTGCTTCAGGGAGTGACCGGAAGCGGTAAGACCCAGGTATATATGCGGCTGATCGAGGAAATACTTGCAAAGGGCCAGCAGGCTGTTGTGCTGATCCCTGAGATTGCATTGACTTATCAGACTGTGAGGCGGTTCTATGCCAGGTTTGGAGAGAAGGTTTCTGTCATTAATTCCAGACAGTCCCAGGGAGAACGCTATGATCAGTTTAAGCGTGCAAGGGGAGGGGGAGTCCAGGTAATGGTGGGTCCCCGTTCTGCATTGTTTACCCCCTTTCCGGATCTGGGGCTGATCATAATAGATGAGGAACATGAGCCAAGCTATAAAAGTGAAAGTTCTCCCAGATACCACGCAAGGGAGACCGCCATTGCCAGAGCAGGGATTGAACATGCCAGAGTTGTTCTGGGATCAGCCACTCCTTCTCTGGAAGCATACAGCAGAGCACAGAGCGGTGAATATGGTCTGGTGAAACTGACTGCCAGATATGGGGACAGACCAATGCCGCAGGTATCAGTTATTGACCTCAGGGAAGAGTTGAGAGGGGGAAACCGCTCGGTTTTGAGCAGATCCCTGCAGGAGAAAATGAAAGAACGGCTGGAGAAAAAAGAACAGATCATGCTGTTTTTGAACCGCAGAGGCTATGCAGGCTTTGTATCCTGCCGTTCCTGTGGTTTTGTGGTGAAATGTCCACACTGTGATGTATCACTGTCAGAGCATAATAATGGCAGACTGCTGTGCCATTACTGTGGATATGAGACCAGAAAGCCGCAGGTATGTCCTCAGTGTGGCTCTCCTTATATTGGTGGCTTTAAGGCCGGCACCCAGCAGATTGAGAAGGTTGTAAGGGATACTTTTCCTGGAGTCAGAACCTTGCGCATGGATTTTGATACTACCAGAAATAAAGGAAGCTATGAACAGATTCTGGCAGCCTTTGCTTCTCATGAAGCAGATGTACTGGTGGGAACCCAGATGATCGTGAAAGGGCATGATTTTCCGGATGTAACACTGGTAGGAGTGATTGCTGCAGACCTTTCCCTCAATGCAGAGGATTACCGCTGCGGAGAGCGTACTTTTCAACTGCTGTGTCAGGCAGTGGGACGCTGCGGAAGAGGAATGAAAGCAGGTGAGGCAGTGATTCAGACCTATCACCCTGAGCATTACAGTATTCAGGCATCGGCTGCCCAGGACTATCAGACCTTTTATGAGGAAGAGATGAGCTACCGTATGCTGTTGGATTATCCGCCTGCATCTCACATGCTGGCAATTCTTGGATCAGGGGAGAATGAGGAAGTACTGACTCAGGCTATGCATTATCTGGAACTGTATATCCACAGGATCTACAGGGAAAAAGATCTGCATGTAATAGGTCCTGCTTATGCAGCCATAGGTAAGGTGAAGGATATTTACAGGCAGGTTATTTATTTAAAGCATAAAGAATATAAAACACTGGTCCGGATCAAGGATCAGATGGAAAAATACATTGAAATAAATTCCGGTTTCCGGAAAATATATATACAGTTTGATTTCAGTTGAGAAAAGGAGATTAGAAAATGGCACTTAGAACAATCAGAGTAGAGGGGGATCCTGTACTTACAAAAATCAGCAGACCGGTAGATAAAATGACACCGCGTATCCAGGACCTGATCACAGATATGCTGGATACCATGTATGAGGCAATGGGTGTTGGACTGGCTGCACCGCAGGTGGGTATCCTGAAGCGTATTGTGGTAATTGATGTAGGTGACGGACCGATTATTTTAATCAATCCGGAGATTATTGAGAAGTCCGGAGAGCAGACCGGAGATGAAGGCTGCCTTAGTGTTCCGGGGATGTCAGGACAGGTAACCCGCCCTGACCATGTAAAGGTGAAAGCTTTGAATGAGGATATGGAAGAAGTGGTATATGAAGGAGAGGGACTTCTGGCCCGTGCTTTTTGCCATGAGCTGGATCATCTGGATGGACATATGTATACAGAGCTGGTGGAGGGAGAGCTTCACCGGGTCAGCTACGATGAAGAAGACTGAGAGGATAAGATTAGAATATGAAAATAGTTTTTATGGGAACACCTGATTTTGCTGTGCCGTCCTTAAAGGCACTGGTGGAAGCCGGATATGATGTGGCAGCAGTGGTTACTCAGCCGGATAAACCAAAAGGAAGAGGGAAATCCTTACTTCCTACACCTGTAAAGGAAGAGGCTCTTTTGCATGAAATTCCTGTTTATCAGCCCCAGCGTGTCAAAAATAACAGGGAATTTCTGGACACACTCCGTGAAATTGCTCCGGATGTGATTGTTGTGGCAGCCTTTGGACAGATCATTCCCAGGGATGTGCTGGAATTGCCGAAATATGGCTGCATTAATATTCATGCATCACTTTTACCGAAATACAGAGGAGCTGCCCCCATCCAGCAGGCTGTGATCGATGGAGAAAAAGAATCCGGTGTTACCATCATGCAGATGGGAGAGGGGCTGGATACCGGAGATATGATCTCAAAGATTGTGATCCCTCTGGAAAAGGAGGAAACCGGAGGAAGTCTTTTTGCAAAGCTTGCCCAGGCCGGTGCAGAACTTCTGATCAAAACGCTGCCGTCTATTGAACAGGGAACTGCAGTATGGGAAAAGCAGCCGGAGGAGAGTCCGACTCCTTATGCGGCAATGATCAACAAAAAGATGGGGCTTATGGACTTTCATAAGTCTGCTGTGGAACTGGAAAGACTGGTACGTGGACTGAATCCATGGCCAAGTGCTTATACCTTTGTAAATGGAAAGACTCTTAAGGTATGGAAATGCCGGGCAGATGAAAAATGCTCCGGTGAGACACCCGGAACAGTTATTCTTACAGATAAAGAAGGAATTCATGTTGCCTGCAAGGATGGAACACTGATTCTGACAGAGGTACAGCTGGAAGGTAAAAAACGGATGGATGCAGAAGCTTTTCTGCGGGGATACCATATAGAAGCAGGAAGCAGATTTACAGATCATAAGGAGTGATTGTATGTACGGATATTATTTTGATCCCACTTATATTTTGCTGGTCATAGGAATGGTACTGTCTCTGGCTGCATCAGCCAAAGTAAAGGGGACTTTTGCGAAGTACAGCAAAGTCCACAGTACTTCCGGTCTTACAGGAGCGGAGGCTGCACAGCAGATTCTGCACATGGCAGGAATCACAGATGTTTCTGTGGTGGCTGTTGCAGGAAGTCTGACAGATCACTATGATCCCAGAACCAGACAGGTTGCTCTTTCCCAGGATGTATATGGAAAAACATCAGTAGCAGCCATTGGAGTAGCAGCTCATGAATGCGGACATGCAATCCAGGATGCGGTAAACTATGCTCCTCTGAATATCAGAACTGCTATTGTACCGGCTGCCAATATTGGCTCTACTCTCTCCTGGCCGTTGTTTCTGGCAGGGCTTGTTTTCTCCATTCGTCCGCTGCTGACTGTGGGAATTCTTTTATTTTCTCTGGCTGTCCTTTTTCAGCTGGTGACCTTGCCGGTGGAGTTTAATGCATCAGCCAGAGCTTTGAAAATGCTGGGTAACAACCGACTGATCGCCCAAGAGGAGGTAAAGGGAGCACAGAAGGTTCTGGTGGCAGCTGCTCTGACTTATGTGGCAGCCCTTGCAGCATCTGTTCTGCAGCTTCTCAGACTAATCATACTGGCCGGAGGAAGAGACCGTGACTAATGGAATTAATACCAGAGAATTAATATTGGAAATACTACTTGAAATTGAAGAAGAGGGAAAGCACAGCCATATTGCCATTCGCAATGCCCTTTCTAAGTATCAGTTCCTTCCCAGACAGGAACGGGCATTTATTACCCGGGTATGTGAGGGAACTCTGGAATACAGAATTCTGATCGACTATATCATTGATTCTTATTCTAAGGTGACAGTGGATAAAATGAAGCCTGCAATCAGAGAAATCCTGCGCAGCGGGGTATATCAGATTAAATTCATGGACAGTGTACCGGACAGTGCAGTGTGCAATGAAGCGGTGAAGCTGGCTCAGAGAAAGGGCTTTTATAATCTGAAGCCGTTTGTGAACGGAGTTTTGCGGACCATAGCCAGGGAATATAAAAATCTGGAGCTTCCATCCAGAGAGCAGGATCTGGTGAGATTTCTTTCTGTTAAGTACTCCATGCCTGAAAATCTGGTCAATCGCTGGCTGGAAGCTTACGGTGAAGAAAAGACAGAAATGATTCTGGCAGAGTTTCTGAAGGAGAAGCCGGTTACTGTGCGCTGCCGGATCCATAAATATCCACAGGAAGAGATTTACAGGAGCCTGACAGAGCAGGGAGTAAAGGTAACTCCTGCTCCCTATCTTTCCTATGCATATGAAATTTCTGATTATAATCATATTCTTGCCCTGGATGCTTTTATTCAGGGGAAAATTCAGGTACAGGATGTAAGTTCCATGCTGGTAGCTGAGGTTGCAGATCCAAAGAAGGGAGATTATATTATTGATATGTGTGCTGCTCCCGGAGGAAAAAGCCTTCATGTAGGAGATAAGATGGGAGATTATGGTACTGTAGATGCCAGAGATGTGAGCCAGCAAAAGGTGGACCTTATTGAGGAAAATATCAATCGTCTGGATTCTATCAATGTGCAGGCAAGAGTGATGGATGCCACTGTTTTTGACGTGGATTCGGAATTGAAAGCAGATATTGTTCTGGCAGATGTACCCTGCTCAGGTTATGGGGTGATCGGCAAGAAGCCGGAAATAAAGTACAGAGTGACACCTCAGAAGCAGGAAGAAATTGTAATCCTGCAGAGAACGATCCTGGATCGGGCAGCAGAGTATGTGAAGCCAGGTGGAGTATTGGTTTTCAGTACCTGCACCATTGCAAAAGAAGAGAATGAGGAAAATATGATGTGGTTTATGAATAATCATCCTTTTAAACTGGAGAGCCTGGATCCTTTCCTTCCTCAGGAACTTCATTCTGAAACCACTGCTCTGGGGTATCTTCAGTTATTGCCGGGAGTGCACAAAACAGATGGTTTCTTTATTGCAAAATTCAGGAGAAAATAAGTAATGACAGATATCAAGTCAATGACAGTTGATGAATTAAAAGAGCTGGTTACTGCTCTGGGGGATAAGCCTTTCAGGGCAAAGCAGATATACAGCTGGCTTCATGAGCACCTGGTTACTTCCTGGGATGAGATGACCAATTTATCCAGGGGGCTCAGAGAGAAGCTGAAGGAATACCCTGTTACTGCCCTGGAGGTGGTAGATGTACAGACTTCCAGACTGGATGGAACGCAGAAATATCTTTTTCGTCTCAGTGACGGAAATGTGATCGAAAGTGTGCTTATGCGGTACAAACATGGAAATTCCGTATGTATTTCTTCACAGGTGGGATGCCGCATGGGATGTCGTTTCTGCGCTTCTACGATCGGAGGACTTACCAGATGTCTGCTTCCCTCAGAAATGCTGGACCAGATTTATCGTATTCAGACTCTGACCGGTGAGAGAGTGTCCAATGTAGTAGTGATGGGAACCGGTGAGCCACTGGATAATTATGACAATCTTTTGCGGTTTATACACATTCTCACAGAGGATGGAGGACTTCATATCAGCCAGAGAAATCTGACAGTATCTACCTGCGGACTGGTACCCAAAATCTATGAACTGGCTGAAGAAAAGCTGCAGATGACACTTGCACTTTCTCTTCATGCGCCGAATGATGAGAAAAGACAGGAACTTATGCCGATTGCCAGAAAATACAGTATGGATGAAGTTCTGGAAGCATGCCGCCACTATTTTGATATGACAGGCAGAAGGATCACATTTGAATATAGCCTTGTGGCCGGGGTGAATGACAGTGATGAGGATGCAAGAGAGCTTTCCGGAAGAATCCGGGATATCAATTGTCATGTAAATCTGATTCCCGTAAACCCGATTAAGGAACGCTCTTTTGAACGTTCTACACGACAGGCTGTTGAGAATTTTAAAATAAAACTTGAAAAATGTGGAATAAATGTTACTATTAGAAGGGAAATGGGCAGTGATATAGACGGTGCCTGTGGACAGTTAAGAAAAAGCTATATGGAAAAAACAGAAAGCGAGAAGTGACATGAGGATATATTCAGCTACTGATGTGGGTCAGAAGCGGAAGATGAATCAGGATTATGTGTTCGCCTCTTCCGACCCGATTGGGAATCTTCCGAATCTGTTTGTTGTTGCGGATGGAATGGGCGGACATAATGCTGGTGATTATGCATCCTCCCATGCTGTCAGTGTTGTGGTAGAGGAGATTCGACAGGATCAGGATTTCAATCCGGTTAAGGTGATCCGTCATGCCATTGAAAGTGCGAACATAGAGATCATTGAGCAGGCACAGAAGGATGAGAAACTGAAGGGAATGGGCACCACTATGGTAGTTTCCACTATCGTTGGGCAGTATGCATATGTGGCCAATGTGGGGGACAGCCGTCTCTATGTGGCGGACAGAGAACTTCAGCAGATAACAAGAGACCACTCATTGGTGCAGGAGATGGTCAGGATGGGAGAAATCAGTGCCGAAGAGGCTAGAAACCATCCGGACAAAAATATCATCACAAGAGCGCTGGGTGCGGAAAGGACAGTGGATGTAGATTTTTTTGATCTGAAACTGGAACCGGAAAGTGTGATTTTAATGTGTTCAGATGGATTGAGCAACATGGTCGAGGACAGCCGGATAAAAGAGATACTTTCCAGAAGGGATGAGGCCCTGGATGAAAGAGGCAGGACCCTTATCGGTGAGGCAAACCGTAACGGCGGTAAAGACAATATTGCAATTGTATTGATAGAACCATTCGCAAATGAGGTGGAAGAATGTTAAAAACAGGAATGATCATAGCAGAGCGCTATGAAATATTAGGCAAAATAGGTACCGGCGGAATGGCGGACGTATACAAGGCAAAGGATCACAAGTTGAATCGTTTTGTCGCTGTCAAGGTGCTGAAGCCGGAGTTTCGGGAAGATACAACTTTTATACAGAAATTCAGAAGTGAGGCACAGGCTGCTGCAGTTCTGACACATCCAAATATTGTTAATGTATTTGATGTTGGAGATGACAATGGAGTTTATTACATTGTTATGGAACTGATCGAGGGAATCACACTGAAGGAATATATTTCCAAGAAGGGCAGACTCTCTGTAAAGGAAGCTACCAGCATTGCCATTCAGGTTTCCATGGGACTGGAGGCCGCACACAGCCACGGGATTGTACATCGTGATGTAAAGCCCCAGAATATTATTATTTCCATGGATGGAAAGGTAAAAGTAACAGACTTTGGAATTGCCAGAGCAGCGTCATCCAATACCATCAGCTCCAATGTAATGGGATCTGTTCATTACAGTTCTCCGGAGCAGGTGCGTGGAGGATACAGTGATGAGAAGAGTGATATCTATTCTCTGGGTATCACGCTTTATGAGATGGTGACAGGCAGGGTTCCTTTTGACGGAGATACTACAGTTGCCATTGCCATCAAGCACCTTCAGGAAGAGATGGTACCGCCAAGTGTATATGCACCGGAGCTGCCTCACAGCCTGGAGCAGATCATATTGAAATGTACACAGAAAAGTGTTGACAGACGATACCAGAATATGGAGGATGTGATCGGGGATCTGAAGCATTCTCTTATTGATCCCCAGGGTGATTTTGTAAAGCTCACATCAGTAGATAACGATGCCAAAACAGTAGTGATTTCTGATGCGGAACTGGGTGAGATCAAGCATACACCAAAGCAGATTTCAAAGGCTGATCCGGAGGCTCTGGAAGCAGAAATCAATGAGACGGATTATGATGATGAGCCTGAGGATACATCACGGAAGAGGCGGGAAAGCAAAAAGGATAAAAAACACAAGAAAGGCAATGGTCAAGTGATGACCATTATCATGCTTCTGATGGGTGTGTTGATCCTGATTGCAATCATTTTGATCGCAGGAAAAGCTTCTGGTCTGATCGGAGGAGCTAAAACGGAAAATAAACAGCAGGTTCAGACCGAGAAAGCAGAGGATGATGAAATGGTCACTGTCCCGGATCTTCGTGGAAAAACAGAGGAAGAGGCTAAGACGATCACTAAGGATATGAAGCTGGGAATCCAGCCTATGGGTGAGGAAGCTTCTGACATGGCAAAAGGAACGATTTCTTCTCAGGATATTCCGCAGGGAAGCAAGGTTGAGCAATATACAACTATTAAGTATTATATCAGCAAGGGAACTCAGCAGATCACCATTCCGGATGTGGATGGACAGACAGGCGTAGATGCCCAGCAGACACTGGAGGATATGGGACTTACTGTAAATGTTCAGAAGGAATACAGTGAGTTAAATGATGACGGATATCCCCTTGTGGATCCGGGATATGCATATTCTACCACTCCTGCTGCAGGAAATCAGGTGGCTTCCGGAACAAGTGTTACGTTGGTTGTCAGCCGTGGTGTTGATTATGGTGACAGTGTGGAAGTACCAAGTGTTGTTGGTATGACGAAGAATGATGCGATTACAACCTTTGGCAAATTTCTGAATATTGAAGTTAAAGAGCAGAAGAGCACAGATGCACCGGCAGGAGAGGTAATTGCCCAGGAACCGGAAGCAGGTGACTGGGATGATCCGGATACTGTGAATGTAGTACTTACTGTAAGCTCCGGAGATCAGGATCCATCTTCTGCACAGACTTCCGATTCAAATACACAAAGCAGCAGTACAGATAGTGCAGCCGGCACAGATACTTCCGCAGCAGATCTGGCACAGCAGAGTGCAGCTGTTGCAAACGGTGAGGTCTGGAAATGTACACAGGCATTGAATACACCGATCGGATATTCAGGAGGACCTATCCGCCTGGAACTGATACAGAATGTAAATGGTAACCCATCTGCATCTGTGATCCTGGAGGGACAGACACTGCAGTTCCCGTATACACTGGATATTACTGGTGCACCGGGAGTCAGCCAGGGTACTTTATATCTTTCTGAGAAAATTAACGGAACCTATCAAAAGCTTGGAGAATACTCCATCACATTTGCTAAGGCTGAGTAGTACATGCAGGGAAAAATTATTAAGGGAATTGCAGGATTTTATTACATTCATGCTGAGGATAATGAAGTATATGAATGCAAGGCCAAAGGAATTTTCAGAAAAGATAACCGGAAACCTCTGGTAGGTGATAATGTGGAAATAGAGGTGCTGGATGAGAAGGAGAAGGAGGGCAGTGTTACTGCTATCCTTCCCCGGAAAAATTCCCTGATCCGCCCGGCAGTTGCCAATGTGGATCAGGCTTTTGTGATTTTTGCAATGGAAAACCCAAAACCTAATTTCATGCTGCTGGATCGTTTTCTGATCATGATGGAGCAGGCAGATATTCCGGTTACCATCTGCTTTAACAAAAAAGATCTGGGAACCAGGGAAGAACTGGACTTCTTATATGAGACCTATCAGAGCTGCGGATATAAGGTAATCCTGTCCAGTACCTATCAGGGAGATGGTATGGAGGAGATAAAAAAAATACTCCAGGGAAAGACTACAGTGGTTGCTGGTCCTTCCGGTGTGGGAAAATCTTCGATTACCAATGCCCTTCAGGGAAATGTACAGATGGAGACCGGTGAGATCAGCAAAAAACTGAAACGGGGAAAACATACTACCCGTCATTCCCAGGTTATTCCGGCGGGAAAGGATACCTATCTGGTGGATACTCCTGGTTTTTCCTGTCTGTATCTTTCAGATATGGAGGAGCAGGAACTTAAGGATTATTTTCCGGAATTCCGGAAATATGAAGGGCAGTGCAGGTTTCAGGGATGCAGACATATCCATGAGCCGGGCTGTGCAGTAAAGGAAGCACTGGATAACCATGAGATCAGTAGCCTTAGATATGAAGATTATCTGGGACTTTATGAAGAATTAAAAGAGAAAAGGAGATTCTGATTATGTATCAGTTATGTCCGTCTATTTTATCAGCGGATTTTAACCGTTTAGGCGAACAGATTAAAATTTTGGAAGAAGAAGGGATTGAATGGCTTCATATTGATGTGATGGACGGTGATTTTGTACCCAGCATCTCATTTGGAATGCCAGTGATCAAATCAATCCGAAAAGAATCAAAATTATTTTTTGATGTGCATCTGATGGTGACAGAACCGGAACGGTATATCAGAGATTTTGTTGATTGTGGCGCGGATTCTATCACTGTACATGCAGAAGCCTGTGAAGATCTGGAACGTACCATAGAACAGATCCGTGAAGCAGGAGTAAAGGTGGGTGTATCCATTAAGCCTGCTACTCCGGTAAATGATATCAGCCATATGCTTGAGGATGTGGATATGGTTCTGGTTATGACTGTACAGCCGGGATTCGGAGGTCAGAAATATCTGGAGGAGTGTACAGAGAAGATTCAGGAGCTTCGTGACCTGATCCGGGATGAAGATCTGAATGTAGACATTCAGGTGGATGGAGGAATCAATGATGAAACAATGGAAACTGTATTAAAGGCAGGGGCAAACCTTGTGGTGGCAGGTTCCTATGTTTTTAAAGATAATCTGGTTTCCGGAGTACGCCATGCAAAGAAGCGAATGAATGAAGTAATCAGAGAGATTGACTGAGGAACAGTATGAAAGATACGGTTATTGTAAGCGGGGGCGATATCCAGAGAGATTTTGCCCTCGATTTTTTAAGAAACAGAATAGAAAGAACAGGGCGGGAAAAGCTTTGCCTGATTGCTGCAGACAGAGGGTTGGAATTTTTTATGGAAAATCATCTTCTGCCGGATGTGGCTGTAGGTGATTTTGACAGTCTGTCTCCTCAGGGTGAGGAGTTTCTGAAAGACTTAAGTACGGTGGAAGTGATACGTCTCAAGCCTGAAAAGGATGATTCGGATACCCAGTGTGCTGTGAATCTGGCTATCCGGCGGGGAACAAAGAGAATAGAAATTCTGGGAGCAACAGGCCGGAGGGTGGATCACCTGATTGCAAATCTGGGTCTTCTTATTCTTGCAGGTCAGAAAAGGGTTTCTCTGGCATTAGTGGATCAGTATAATTATATGACGCTGGCAGAGAATGGAAAGGTGCTGGAGAAATCCAGTCAGTTCGGCAAATATGTATCTTTTTTTGCCATAGGAGGAGCTGTGAAGGGACTTTGCCTGGAAGGTTTTAAATACTTATTAGATGGTTATGATCTGAGTCTGTTGGATTGTGGACTGACTGTAAGTAATGAAATACAGGAAGAGCAGGCCAGGGTTACATATGAGTCAGGAACCCTGTTGATGATCCAGTCCAGAGACAGGTAGCTGGCAAAAGATGAAGAAACGGAAGAAGGAAAAATATCATGGACATCAAAATTCGGACAGCCGCAGTTGAAGACGCAGAACAATTGTTGGAAATTTATGCATATTATATAAAAAACACAGCAGTAACTTTTGAATATGAGGTTCCGTCTGTGGAAGAATTCCGTGAGCGGATCAGCCATATCCTGGAACATTATCCCTACTTTGTTGCAGAAAATAAGGGGGAGATCATAGGGTATTCCTATGCAGGAAGATTTCATCCCAGAGCTGCTTTTGGATGGGATGTAGAGATGACCGTTTATCTTAACCAGAAGGTACGGAGAGCGGGCGTGGGACGACAGCTGTATGCTCTGATGGAAGAAGTTCTGAGAGAGCAGGGAGTCGTACGGGCAATTTCGCTGATCGTGAAACCGGAAGATGAGTATTCTGATTATAATAGTATTCAGTTCCATGAAAAAATGGGATATAGATATGCGGGAGAACTGAAAGACTGCGGATATAAATTTCACAGATGGTATACCCTTGTTTATATGGATAAGCAGATTGGTGTTACACAGGAAAATATGCTGCCTGTCCGTGATTTTGCTGCTGTCAGGGAGAAATTCGGATTATAGTTTTCGGACTTTTCCTGTGCACCGGAAAGCGTATTGCTGAGAACAAAGGGGATAAGTACACAAGAGGTATACAAAAGAGTTTTGATATGATATAATTCATGCTGAAAAAAGACCGTACAATCAATACATTTAAAGGAGATATAGAGAAAAATGAAATTAGGAATCGTCGGATTACCCAATGTTGGAAAAAGTACATTATTTAATTCATTGACAAAGGCAGGAGCAGAATCAGCAAACTATCCGTTCTGTACCATCGACCCTAATGTAGGTGTTGTTACAGTGCCGGATGAGAGACTGAAGCTTCTTGGAGATTTTTATCATTCTAAAAAAGTGACACCTGCTGTAATTGAATTCGTAGATATTGCAGGCCTTGTAAAGGGAGCATCCAAAGGCGAAGGTCTTGGAAACCAGTTCCTTGCAAATATCCGTGAGGTAGATGCAATCGTTCATGTAGTCCGCTGCTTTGAAGATTCCAATGTGATCCATGTAGATGGAAGCATCGATCCTCTTCGTGACATTGAGACCATCAACCTGGAATTGATCTTCTCAGACCTTGAAATTCTTGAGAGAAGAATTGCAAAAGTGACAAAGACTGCACGTATGGATAAGGAAGCTGCCAAAGAACTGGATTTCCTTCAGAAGGTAAAAACACATCTGGAAGACGGCAAGATGGCCATTACGATGGAACTGGAAAATGAGGACGAGGAAGCATGGATGGCAACTTATAATCTGCTTACCTGGAAGCCTGTGATCTATGCTGCAAACGTAGCAGAGGGAGATCTGGCTGATGACGGTGAAAGCAACAGCCATGTACAGGCAGTGCGCAAATATGCGGCAGAGCAGAACAGTGAGATTTTCGTTATTTGTGCAGAAATTGAAGAAGAGATTTCAGAACTGGATGATGATGAGAAAAAAATGTTTCTGGAGGATCTGGGACTGACAGAATCAGGACTTGAGAAACTGGTAAAAGCAAGCTACCATCTTCTGGGACTGATGAGCTTCCTTACATCAGGGGAAGATGAGACCAGAGCATGGACTATTAAGATCGGTACCAAAGCTCCTCAGGCAGCAGGTAAGATCCATACAGATTTTGAACGTGGATTTATTAAGGCAGAGGTTGTGAATTATCAGGATCTGCTGGACTGTGGCTCCTATGCCGGTGCCAGAGAAAAAGGGCTTGTGCGAATGGAAGGTAAGGAATACGTTGTGCAGGATGGAGATGTGATCTTATTCCGCTTTAACGTATAATAAAAAGGTGATATATGGATATGTCAATTCGTTTTCCGGGAATAAATCTGGTATTGGATTATGTGCCCAGGGCATTTCAGATTTTCGGAATGGAATTTACAATTTATGGGATGCTTATTGCGGCAGGTGCCCTTTTGGGAATGGGACTTGTGGTACTGGAGGCAGGAAGGAATCATGAAGACCAGAATAAATATCTGGATATGATGATACTTTCCCTGGCTGCTTCCGTGGTGGGTTCAAGACTGTTTTATGTTATTTTTTCCTGGGAGTTGTATCAGGGAAATCTCCGGACAATTTTTGATGTGAGAAATGGCGGATATGCTTTTTATGGTGGATTACTTGGCGGTGTCTTTGCTGCGACACTGTTCTGCAGACTGGCAAAGCTGCCTTTCTGGCAGATGGCAGATACAGTCAGCCTGGGGGTACTTCTGGGGCAGGTTGTGGGACGCTGGGGTAATTTTTTTAACAGGGAATCCTTTGGGGAATATACAGATGGAGTTCTGACCATGCAGCTTCCTATATCTGCGGTTCGTTCCGGAGAAGTGTCGGGAGCTATGCGTGATAACCTTCTGACAATCGATGGAGTGTCCTTTATCCAGGTCCAGCCGGTGTTTCTCTATGAGAGTCTCTGGTGCCTGTTACTGCTCCTGGTACTTCTGGCACTTCGGAGAAAGAAGAGATATCAGGGAGAGCTGTTTATGTGGTATCTTGCAGGATATGGACTGGGACGTTTTGTCTGTGAATGGCTGAGAACAGATAAACTGTATATTCCCGGAACATCAGTGGATATTTCACTGTTGATTTCCGGAGTACTGGTGGTTGTTTTTGTTCCGATTGTGACAGTGCGGCGTGTTATGGTCAAGAAACGTGCAGATATCCGCAAGATCCGCAGAGAAAGGGTTTTCCGGGAAGAAGAGGAATCCAGAAGGGAACATAAGCCAGTGGATAAGAAAACGGAAGAGCCAGTAGAAAAACCATCAGAAAAACCACCTGTCCAGGAGGAAGAAACTATTCAGGAGGATAAAATCCAGGGAGAAACAGACAATTGGGAGAACCTGGAATATGCCCATATTCCCAGTCAGTGGAGAAAGTCTTCTGATAAGGCATCTGAAAAGCAGGAAGAATAGAATACAGATCAATATATATGTGGAAAAAGCTCTGAAAAGAGCTTTTTTTTGTGGATAGAAACAGAATAAAAAATATTGGTTTAGCTCTTGTTTTTTCCACATAAATAGTTTATTATTGTTACATAAGTGGTAGAAAGTGGTGATTAGTGGTGGCAAATGGGGGAACAGTGGCAGATGAAACCATTACCATCCGGAAGCCTGAAGGGGAGATTCAGACTTCACGAGAGTAGGTGAGTAATATGTTCATGGGCGAGTACAATCATACAATAGATGCTAAGGGGCGTCTGATCATCCCTTCCAGATTCAGGGAGCTCTTAGGGGAAGAGTTTGTCCTGACCAAGGGACTTGATGGTTGTCTTTCCATTTATCCGATGGATGAGTGGGAGGCCTTTGAAATGAAACTCAGAGCTTTACCACTTACAAATAAGAACGCCAGAACTTTCTCACGATTCTTTGTTGCCGGTGCAGCTATGTGTGAACTGGACAAGCAGGGACGAATCCTTGTGCCTCAGACATTACGTGAATTTGCAGGCTTGGATAAGGATGTAGTCCTGACCGGAAATCTGAACAGGATTGAAATCTGGAGCAAAGAGAAGTGGAGTGAGAACTGTAATTATGACGACATGGACAGTATTGCAGAGAGCATGCAGGAAATGGGAATTGTCATATAAGGGTGTTTGAGATGTTATTGTTCACAAGTGATATCCCGCGGGGAAATCCAGACAGGAGACGGAGATGGAATTTAAACACAAATCTGTATTGCTGGAGGAAACCATTGACGGCTTGAACGTAAAGGCCGACGGAATCTACGTGGATGGCACCTTGGGTGGTGCCGGGCATGCCATGGAGGTATGTAAGAAGCTTTCTGCCAAGGGGAGATTTATTGGTATAGATCAGGACCAGGATGCGATAATTGCTGCGAGTGAGAGGTTAGCCGCCTATAAACAGGCGACGATCATTCGCAGCAATTATTGTTACATGGTACCGGAACTGGCAGCAAGGGGGATTCATAAGGTCAATGGGATTCTTCTGGACTTGGGAGTATCTTCCTACCAGTTAGATAATGAGGAGCGTGGCTTCACCTATCGTGTGGATGCGCCTCTTGATATGAGAATGGATCAGCGCCAGACGCTGACAGCCAGTGACATTGTCAATGGCTATGAAGAAAGAGAACTGTACCGTATCATCCGTGATTACGGTGAAGATAAATTTGCAAAAAATATTGCCAGACATATTGTTACAGCAAGGCAGACAAAGCCGATCACTACAACCGGAGAGTTGACTGAGATCATCAGACAGTCCATCCCGATGAAGATGCAGGTCAAATCAGGACATCCGGCCAAGAGAACATTCCAGGCAATTCGTATTGAACTGAACAGGGAACTGGATGTACTGAGAGATTCGTTGGATGGAATGATCGATCTTCTGGATGACGGAGGCCGGCTTTGTATTATTACTTTTCATTCTCTGGAGGATCGGATTGTTAAAACGATTTTCCGTAAGAATGAAAATCCATGTACCTGTCCTTCTGATTTTCCTGTTTGTGTATGTGGAAAAAAATCAAAGGGTCGGGTAATAACCAGAAAACCAATTCTTCCGGGGGAGCAGGAAATGGAAGAAAATCCGCGTTCCAAAAGCGCGAAGCTCAGGATTTTTGAAAGGGTATATTAATTGGAAAGAGGCATAAAATGGGGAGAACGACTAGGGCTGAAACGGCAAGAAGAAATAGATATCAGACCCCGGTAAACAGGGGAGCATATGTGGATGGAAATACAGTCAGACGGCTCAATGAAATCCCGGAGAGAAGGCAGGAGGCAGGCAGAAACCGCAGGGTACAGCCTCAGCCTGTCCCTCAAACACAGCATCAGCTGAGTAAACAGGCACAGCAGAACAGACAGAGGGCTCTGGGTATGAACTGGGCTTTTGTAGCGTTTCTGGCTGTTGTATGTGTAGCCATACTTTTTTGCTCAGTAAATTATCTCAGATACAAGTCAGAGATCACAGCGAAGATGAGTAGGGTTGCTGCACTGGAGGAGGAGCTTTTGCAGCTCAGGGAGGACAATGATGCATATTACAGTCAGGTAACTTCCAATGTGGATCTGAATCTGATCAAGAAAAAAGCAATGGGAAGTCTGGGAATGAAGTATCCTTCTGAAGATCAGACTGTAACCTATTCATCCTCTGGAAACAGCTATGTCAGACAGTATCAGGATATACCGGATATAAAGTAGGTGAGTGATTGAGTAATATGGGGAAAAAACAGCGGGGAAAGCCCGTAAAGAAAATAAACTATAACATGAAAAAGAAGCTGGTGATACTATTTTCTTTAGTATTGCTGGCTTTAGTAGCATTAACACTAAGAATTACCTATATTAATGCTACCAGTGGAAGTAAGTATAAAAAGCAGGTTCTCAGCCAGGCCCAGCAGAAATATGAAAGCCAGACGCTGCCTGCCAAGCGAGGAGATATTTATGATAAGAACGGAAATATTCTCGCAACCAGCAATAAGGTTTACAATGTGATCCTGGACTGTAAGACGGTGAATTCCGATGAAGATTATGTGGAGCCTACCATCAAGGCTCTTACGGAGGTACTTGGACTGGAGGAGGAGAAAATCCGTTCACTGCTGTCTGATTCCGATACCAGTCAGAGTCAGTATCAGATTGTGACCAAGCAGCTTTCCATGGACAAGAAGAAGGAATTTGAGGCTTATGAGGAAGCAGACGAGGATTCCGGTCTGAGTGCGTCCCAGACAAAGGAAAGAGCCAATATCAAGGGTGTCTGGTTTGAAGAGGATTATCTGAGAACCTATCCGTTTAATGAAGCAGCCTGCGATACGATTGGCTTTACTCTGGACCGTGATGTGGCAGACAGCGGTCTTGAGGGATATTATAACAGTACTCTCACAGGCGTGGATGGCAGACAATATGGATATATCAATAATGATTCAGATGTGGAACAGACCATCATTCCAGCCACCAATGGAAAGAGTATCCAGACCAGTATTGACATTGGGGCGCAGCAGATTGTAGAGAAATATGTAAATGGTTTCAAGGAAGCAATGGGTGCCAAGAATATTGGTGTGATCGTGGAAGACCCATCTACAGGTGAGATCATTGCCATGGATGGAGGAGACCGCTATGATCTGAATAATCCCAGAGATCTTTCCGTCATATATTCAGAAGACCAGATCAAAGCAATGAATGATGATGAGACAGTAGAAGCACTAAATGGCATGTGGAGTAATTTCTGTGTCACAGATGCCTATGAACCCGGCTCTGTTGTAAAACCGATTGTTATGGCTTCTGCATTGGAAAAGGGAGCCATTCAGGAGTCTGACACCTTTGTGTGTGACGGATCCCAGACCTTTGGAGATACTCTGATCAAATGTGCGGTATGGCCAAATGCCCATGGGACAGAAACCCTGGGAGAGGTAATCGCCAATTCCTGTAATGATGCCATGATGCAGATCGGTGCAAAAATGGGAGCCAAGCAGTTTGTAAAAGCCCAGAGCCTGTTTAATTTTGGAACAAGAACCGGCATCGATCTTCCTAATGAAGGTGCCGGCATTATCCATACAGAGGAGTCCATGGGTGAGACAGAGCTGGCCTGCTCAGCTTTTGGACAGGGATTTACCTGTACTATGATCCAGGAAATCAATGCCATGTGTTCTGTTATTAATGGGGGCTATTATTATCAGCCTCATCTGGTGACAAGGATTCTTGACAGTGCGGGAAGTACAGTCAAAACCATGACACCGACTCTTTTGAAGCAGACGATCTCCTCAGGGATTTCCAGCGACATCAGAAGCTATATGGCTTTGAGTGTACAGCAGGGTACCAGCCGTCACTCCAAGGTACAGGGCTACAGCTCAGGCGGTAAAACAGGTACTGCAGAGAAATATCCCCGTGGAAATAATAAATATCTGGTATCCTTTATCGGATTTGCGCCGGTGGA
Organism: Blautia sp. HCP3S3_C12; assembly: GCF_052064155.1. Lineage (NCBI taxonomy): Bacteria > Bacillati > Bacillota > Clostridia > Lachnospirales > Lachnospiraceae > Blautia > Blautia sp. HCP3S3_C12. The sequence continues at coordinate 369,411 of NZ_JBQHWC010000002.1, forward strand.
TGATCCGGCAGTGGTAATTTATGTGGTTGTGGATGAGCCCAATACAGAGGAACAGGCAAACAGTACTTATCCGCAGTACATTGCCCAGGGTATCCTCTCAGAGCTTCTTCCCTATCTGAATGTAAAGCCGGATGAATCCGAGGACGGAACCATTCCTGAGACAGAACTGTGGGAAGGATTTTCCGGACATCTGAAGAGTACTACAGGAAGTAACCTGGATGAGAATGGCAGACTGGTAGATGCCCAGGGAAATCTGATCGACTGGGATGGTAACCGTATAGATGAAAATGGATATCTTCTGGACAGCAATGGTGAACATCTGCTGGACGAACAGGGCAATTACAAATTGTCTGAAAATCTGCCGGAAGCTTCTTCTCAGAATGGAACAGCCACGGAATCAGCAGAGGACGGTGTTTCCAACCTGGATGCACCTGCACCCCCTGAGGGGGATGAATCAGATACCACTGAGGATAACAATGCAGAATCTGAAGGAATTACCAATGAGGAAGCAGGACTGGAATAAAATATTTTTTAAATAAATATTCTGTAAATAACAAGTAAAGTGATACCCCTGGGGAGAAAAATCATATATTACTATGACTTTTCTCTTCAGGGGATTTTTGATGAAAAAACTGATGACATTTCATAAGAAAAAAAGCTGGACTGTTTTTCTCTGCTGTGTTCTGATCATGGCAGGACTTATAGGAAGGCTGGCTTATCTTATGTGTTTTTGTCCTGAACGCTATTATGACAGGGCAGAAGAGCTTCATGAAAGAGAACGGGACATTAAGGCGGCCAGGGGGCTTATCCTGGATGCCAGGGGGAAAGTATTGGCTTCTAACCGGACAGTCTGTACAGTTTCTGTTATTCACAGCCAGATCAGGGATCCAGAGAAGATCATCCGGATTTTGGCAGAAAAGCTGGGAATGAAAGAAGAGGATGTAAGGAAAAGAGTAGAAAAGATTTCTTCCATAGAGAGGATAAAGACCAATGTAGATAAAAGTACAGGAGATGCTATCCGGGAATGCAGACTGGACGGGGTAAAGGTGGATGAGGATTATAAACGATACTACCCATATGGAAGTCTGGCTTCCAGGGTTCTGGGATTTACAGGAGGTGATAATCAGGGAATTATCGGGCTGGAAGTAAAATATGATGAAATATTGAAAGGAAAACCGGGAAAGATCCTTACTACCACAGATGCCAGAGGCATAGAACTGGACAGCCTGGGTGAGCGGAGAAAGGAGCCGGAGGAAGGGAAAAGCCTGTGGTTAAGTCTGGATATTAATATTCAGAAATATGCTCAGCAGGAGGCGTTGAAGGTAATGGAGGAAAAACAGGCAGAAAGAGTTTCTATTCTGATCATGAATCCTCAGAATGGAGAAATTTATGCCTGTGTTAATGTACCTGAATTTGATCTGAATGATCCTTTTACTCTGAATACCCCAAGGGATACAGCCGAAATGACAGAGGAGCAAAAGCAGGAACGTCTGAATCAGATGTGGAGAAATCCCTGCCTGAATGATACCTATGAACCGGGATCTACCTTCAAGATCATAACAATGGCTGCAGGGCTGGAAGAAGGGGTAGTATCTGTGGATGACAGGTTTTACTGCCCGGGATATATCCTGGTAAAGGATCGCCGGATCCACTGCGCCAAAAGAACCGGCCATGGTCCCCAGAATTTTGTAGAGGGAGCACAGAATTCCTGTAATCCGGTGTTTATCCAGGTAGGTCTTCGGCTGGGAGTGGACAGATATTACAGATACTTCCGAAAATTCGGGCTACTTACCAAAACTGGTGTGGATCTGCCGGGAGAAGCCAGGACGATCATGCACCAGGAAAAAAATATGGGAGAGGTAGAGCTGGCTACGGTTTCCTTTGGACAGTCCTTTCAGATCACGCCCATTCAGCTGGCTGTTACTGTCAGTTCTCTGATCAATGGAGGACGGCGTGTGACACCGCACTTTGGAACTGCAGTATCTGACAGAGAACAGACAAAAGCAGAAGAACTGGTTTATCCTGTGAAGGAAGGAATTGTTTCTTCCGAAACCTCCGGACAAATAAGAGAAATTCTTGAAAAAGTTGTTTCTCTGGGATCAGGAAAAAATGCCGGGATCCAGGGATATCACATTGGCGGAAAAACAGCAACATCCCAGACACTGCCCAGAAGTTCCTGCCGATATATTTCCTCCTTCCTGGGATTTGCGCCTGCAGAAAATCCTCAGGTGCTGGGCCTGTGTATTATTCATGATCCAAAAGGAGTTTATTACGGGGGGACCGTTGCAGCACCGGTGATCCGTAGTATTTTTGAAAATATACTTCCCTATCTGGGAATCGAAAAAACGGGGGAAAACAGCTCAGAGGGTTGATAAATATAGAGAAAAGACTTATACTAAGAATTGCTTTAAAATCAAAAAACGAAAGAATGAATGAGGTGTGAGATGGAATTTCAAGTTGTAATCCCTGTACTGATCGCATTTGCCATCAGCGTTATATTAGGACCGGTCATCATTCCTTTTCTCAGGAAACTGAAGATGGGACAGACGGAGAGAACAGAGGGTGTACAGTCTCATCTGAAAAAGACGGGAACTCCTACTATGGGCGGTGTGATTTTTCTGATTGCCACAGCTGTGACTGCTCTGTTTTATGTAAAGGATTATCCAAAGATCATTCCTGTATTGTTTCTGACACTTGGATTTGGAATCATCGGCTTTCTTGATGATTATCTGAAGGTTGTTCTGAAACGTTCGGATGGTCTGATGCCTGCACAGAAGTTTTCTCTTCAGGTTGTGCTGACTGCAATTTTTGTATTTTATATTGTCAGATATACAGATATTTCTCTGACTATGCGGATTCCGTTCTGGAGCGGACATTTTCTGAATCTGGGATGGCTTGCCTATCCGATACTGTTTTTTGCAGTGATCGGTACTGTAAACGGAGTGAACTTTACAGATGGACTGGATGGTCTTGCTTCCAGTGTGACTCTCATTGTAGCAGTGTTCTTTTCTGTGGTATCTATTGGACTGAAATCAGGCATTGAGCCGATCACCTGTGCAGTAGTAGGTAGTCTTATGGGATTCCTTTTATTCAATGTTTATCCGGCGAAGGTGTTCATGGGTGATACCGGTTCCCTTGCCCTGGGAGGCTTTGTGGCTGGTACAGCCTATGTGATGCAGATGCCTTTATTTATCCTGTTGGTAGGTCTGATTTATCTGATCGAGGTGCTTTCTGTTATGATCCAGGTAACATATTTCAAGGCAACTCACGGAAAACGTATTTTTAAGATGGCACCGATCCATCATCATTTTGAACTGTGCGGATGGTCTGAGACCAGAGTGGTCGCAGTCTTTTCTGTGGTGACGGCTGTGATGTGTATGATCGCTCTGCTGGCTTTATAAGGAGGAAATTATTATGGAATTACAGGGAAAAAAGGTTCTGGTGTTTGGATCCGGCAAAAGCGGGATCGGAGCATCTGATCTTCTGGCAAAGGTAGGTGCTGTTCCTGTTATTTATGACGGAAATGCAGATATTGATAAAGAGGCAGTAGTACATAAAACCAACGGAACCTATCCATTAGAGATTTATGCAGGAAATCTTTCGGAAGAAGTAATTGACAGTCTGGATTTGGTGGTTTTAAGTCCTGGTGTACCTACAGATATTCCGGTTGTAAAGAACTTTTATTCAAAGGGGATTCCGGTCTGGGGAGAGGTAGAACTTGCTTTCCGGGTAGGGGCAGGCGAAGTACTGGCCATCACCGGTACAAACGGTAAGACAACTACCACTGCGCTTCTTGGAAAGATCATGCAGGATGCAAGGGAATCTGTATTTGTGGTAGGAAATATCGGAACCCCTTATACTTCCAAAGCGCTGGAGATGAAACCTTATTCTGTAACAGTGGCAGAAATCAGCAGTTTTCAGTTAGAGACCATTGATCTGTTTGCACCGAAGGTTTCTGCGATTTTGAATATTACAGAGGATCATCTGAATCGTCATCATACTATGGAGGAATACATCCGGGTAAAAGAACTGATCACCAAAAATCAGGGAACTGAGGATATCTGTGTCCTGAACTATGAGGATGAGGTTCTGCGTGAATTTGGTAAAAATCTGGTGCCGAGAGTGGTATATTTCTCCAGTGAGAGAGAACTGGAACAGGGTATCTATCTGGATGGTGATAAGATTATTCTGAAAGATGGAAAAGAAACCATAGAAGTGGTGAGAACAGAAGAACTGAAGCTCCTTGGTAAGCATAATTTTGAAAATGTAATGGCTGCAGTAGCCATGGCTTATTATGATGGGGTCAGTATGGAAAGTATCCGTAAGAGTATCTGCGAATTTACTGCAGTGGCTCACAGAATTGAGTATGTGACAGAGAAGAACGGGGTAGTTTATTACAATGACTCCAAGGGAACCAATCCGGATGCTGCGATCAAGGGAATCCAGGCTATGAATCGCCCCACACTGCTTATTGGCGGAGGTTATGATAAAGAATCCGGTTATGATGAATGGATAGAAGCTTTTGATGGAAAAGTGCGATACCTGGTACTGATCGGGCAGACAAAGGAGAAGATTAAAGAAGCAGCAGAGAAACATGGTTTTCATCATATTATTCTCTGCGAAGATCTGAAAGAGGCTGTCAATGTATGTGCCCGGAAAGCAAATCCCGGAGACGCGGTACTTCTTTCTCCTGCCTGCGCAAGCTGGGGACAGTTTGATAATTATGAGCAGCGTGGAGATATGTTTAAGGAATATGTGAGAAATCTGTAGAATATGATTAGATAAGGCCCTCTTGAGGAGACTGTGATGGTGTCAGAGAGACGGACAGATTTTGAAAAAACAGATATTGTAATGCTGGTGCTGGTGGTAGTGCTGACTGTGTTTGGTCTTGCAATGCTGCTTTCTGCCAGTGAATATAACGGCAGAGTGCGCTTCGGCGACTCTGCCTACTATTTTAAGAAACAGCTGTTTGCAGCAGCTCTGGGACTGGGAATCATGTATCTGATCATGAACCTGGACTATCATTTTTTTGTAAAGCTGGCTCCGATGGCATATCTGGTTTCTGTCGTGTTGTCTGTTGCTGTTCTTTTTGTTGGACAGGAGATCAACGGTTCCAGAAGATGGCTGAATCTGGGCCCCTTATCCTTTCAGCCTTCAGAGTTTGCAAAGGTAGCAGTTATTCTTTTTCTGACCTGGCAGATAGACAGATGGAAAAAGAAAACAGACAGTCTGTGGTTTATGTTCAGAACCATGCTTACACTGCTTCCTATTGTGGGGATTGTGGGATCCAACAATCTGAGTACTGCCCTTATTATTCTGGGAATTGGTGTGGCGCTTATTTTTGTTTCAAATTCCAGATATCTGCCTTTTATAGGAGTAGGAGTACTGGGAATCGGTTTTGCTGTTATTTTTCTGGCTGCAGAAAGCTATCGCCTGGAACGGCTGGCAATCTGGCGAAATCCGGAAAAGTATGAAAAAGGATTTCAGACAATTCAGGGTTTATATGCCATTGGCAGTGGGGGGATTTTTGGAAGAGGACTGGGAAACAGTCTGCAGAAGCTGGGCTTTGTCCCGGAAGCCCAGAACGATATGATATTTTCTGTAATCTGTGAGGAACTGGGGCTTGCAGGAGGCGTAGTACTGATCCTCTTGTTTGTATTGCTCTTGTGGAGACTTTGTGTGAGTATTATGCATGCCCCGGATCTTCAGGGTGCTTTGCTCTGCGGAGGGATTATGGGGCATCTGGCTATGCAGGTGATTTTGAATATAGCGGTAGTTACCAATACCATACCAAACACGGGAATAACGTTGCCCTTTGTCAGTTATGGAGGCACCTCTGTGGTTTTTCTCCTGGGTGAAATGGGGCTGGCACTGGGAGTGAGCAGTCACAGAAAAGGAGTTTATACATATAATAGGAAGTAAGAGGCCCTTTAGGGGTGAAAAATTTGACGGAAATACATGTGGTAGGTGGAAAGTCACTGGCAGGAAATATTTCCATACAGGGATCAAAAAATGCAGCATTGCCTATGATGGCTGCAGCACTGATGCACAGGGGACTCAGTATACTGAAAGGATGCCCAAAGATTTCTGATGTATTCTGCATGGAAGAGATACTGGAAAATCTGGGGGCTGTTACCTGGTGGGAGAATCATGACCTGTATCTGGATTGTACCAATGCGGACAAAACAGAGATACCAGGGGAATTTACCAGAAGAATGCGTTCTTCCGTTATTCTCCTGTCAGCAATACTGGCACGAAACCACAGCTGCAGAATGGGGTACCCGGGAGGCTGCGTCATCGGAAAAAGACCTATAGATATTCACCTGATGGTATTAAAGAAGCTGGGAGCTGTTATCCGGGAGGAAAAATCCGGACTTAAGGGGAAATGCATCGGATTCACAGGTGGATACATCTGCTTTCCCAGAGTAAGTGTGGGGGCTACACAACAGGCGGTGATGGCTTCTGTTCTGGCTGAGGGAGATACTGTCCTGGAAAATTGTGCCAAAGAACCGGAGGTGGTCTGGCTTTGCCGTTTCCTGAAATCCATGGGTGCCAATATAAAGGGAGAGGGAACAAAACAGATCCGAATATGTGGAGTAAACAGGCTGGAATCCGGGAATTTTGTGATACCGCCGGACAGAATCGTAGCCGGAACCTATATCTGTGCAGCTGCAGCAGCAAGAAGTGAGATTACTCTTTCGCGGGTACCAGTGGAGGAAATGAAGGCCTTCCTGGAAGTATATCAGAAAATAGGTGGACAATATTACGGGAAAAGTGGTACACTAAAAATCAATGGAAGAGAGGCGTGTCGTCCTGTGCCATTTGTGCAGACAGAAATCTATCCCGGATTTCCCACAGATCTGCAGGCACCGCTTATGGCTGTTCTCACAGGAAATCCTGGAGAGAGTGTCATACAGGAGCAGATTTTTGAGGACAGATTCGGCAGCGCCTGTCAGATGAGAAAAATGGGTGCACATATTGAGATAACAGGAAACCGGGCCAGGATCACCGGAGGATTTCCGCTAAGAGGAACAGAAGTGGAAGCAGGAGATCTGAGAGGCGGGGCAGCACTTGTACTGGCCGCACTGATGGCAGAAGGAGAGACCTGTATCCGTGGTGCTGAGCTGATCGGACGGGGATATGAACATATCTGTGAAGATCTGAAAGCTTTGGGCTGCAGGATATGGCAGTCCGGTACCAGAAAGAAGGAATATGAATAAAAAAACAAAAAAAATAACAGCATATATTGTTGGCTTGGGCCTCCTGGCAGCAGCAGTTGTTTTATTTACTTATTATAAAGTAGATTCTGTGCAGGTCAGAGGAACCACTCATTATTCAGATGAAGAAGTAAAAAAGATGGTGCTGCGGGGACCGCTGGCCTCTAACTCTGTGCTTGCACCGATGATATACAGCACAACAGATACAGATGATGTTGCTTTTGTAGATGCATTCAAGGTGACCCAGATCAACCGGAATACAATCTGTATCAGTGTAAAAGAGAAAAAGCCTGTGGGGTGTATTCATTATCTGGACAGTTATGTTTTTTTTGACAGAAATGGTATTTTTGTGGAGGGCTCCAAAACCAGGGATGAGTCTGTACCTTATTTTGACGGGATTCAGGTAAACAGTGTTGTTATGGATGAGAAGCTGGATATCAAAGGAGACTCTGTACTGAATACAGCAGTTGCGCTGTCCACTATTTTCCAGAAAAATGAAATGATACCGGATCACATCCAGTTTGACAGCAGTTATTCCATCAGTCTGATTTACGGTGACATTACGGTACAGCTGGGCAAGGATGAAGATTTGGAGGAAAAGATGAACCGGGTGATTGCGATTCTGCCTAAGCTCACGGGTAAGAAAGGAATCCTTCATATGGAAAGTGTTTCTACAGATACCAATACCTTTGAGGAAGAGAAGGAGCCTGTGACAGCAGAAAACTGGAATGGCGGATATGATGAGCAGGGAAATTATACTGGGGACGGTGAATATGATGAAAATGGTAATTATGTAGGTGCCAGACCCCGGACTGCCCTGGATGAAGCCATAGAAAACTGGAATGGTGGATATGACGAAGAGGGAGATTATACAGGAGAAGGCGAATATGATGCCGATGGCAATTATGTAGGACCAAAGCCAACCCAGGAGTCACTGGATGCTCAGGAAAACGAATCTGATGGCACTTCCGCAGATGAGGAAAGTTCAGGGGAAGAAAGCCAGAGTGAAAATGAAAGTGATTATAACGGGGATGACAGCGGAGATTACGATGAAGATAATGAAGATTACAGCGGCGATTATGACAGTGGGTACAATGACAGCTATGACAGTGAGTATTGAGAGTCTCCTGTAAACCCGGAAAAACAGGCTCCCGCAGCATAAAAGAGAGAAGTTTCCCGAAAAAAAGTAGAAAAAAACGAAATTAATGGTTGATTAATTTCCGAAAAAAATATATGATATATCTATATGTAGCTATGACATAAATTACTGAGAAGGATATCAGATAGAAATAAAGGAGGAAGTACATTGTTAGAGATTATGTCAAATGAGGCTGAATCATCTGCAAAGATTATTGTAATTGGCGTAGGTGGAGCCGGAAATAATGCAGTAAACAGAATGGTGGAGGAATCCATCGGGGGAGTAGAGTTTGTAGGTGTAAATACTGATAAACAGGCTTTAACTCTCTGCAAAGCTCCAACTGTACTTCAGATTGGCGAAAAGATAACTAAGGGACTTGGTGCAGGAGCACAGCCTGAGGTTGGGCAGAAAGCTGCAGAAGAGAGCATTGAAGAAGTGAAACAGTTAATGGAGGGCGCAGACATGGTGTTCGTTACCTGTGGTATGGGTGGCGGAACCGGAACAGGTGCTGCACCTGTAATCGCTGCTGCAGCGAAGGAAATGGGTATCCTGACAGTCGGCGTAGTTACCAAGCCTTTCCGTTTTGAGGCAAGAACACGTATGAATAATGCCCTTGCAGGTATTGAGAATCTGAAGAAAGCAGTTGACACACTCATCGTTATTCCAAACGATAAATTACTGGAAGTTGTAGACCGCCGGACAACCATGCCGGAGGCTCTGAAGAAAGCTGATGAGGTTCTTCAGCAGGCTGTACAGGGTATTACAGACCTGATCAACCTGCCGGCACTGATTAACCTTGACTTTGCTGATGTTCAGACAGTTATGACAGATAAGGGAATTGCCCACATCGGTATCGGTGAGTCAAGAGGAGATGACAAGGCTATGGAGGCTGTTCAGCAGGCTGTATCCTCACCTCTTCTGGAAACTACCATCAAGGGTGCTACTCATGTAATCATTAATATCTCCGGAGACATCTCTCTTATGGATGCAAATGATGCAGCAAGCTATGTACAGGAGCTTACCGGAGAGGATGCAAATATTATCTTTGGTGCTATGTATGATGACACTGTTGCTGATTACTGCAGAATTACAGTAATTGCCACAGGTCTGAATGATGAGAATCTTCAGGCAGCCCCTTTCGGAAAAAGAAACACAGCTTCTTCCTTTGGTGCAAGAAGACCTTCTTCCCAGCCATTAGGAGCTAGCAGTACAGCTGCTTCAACAACTGCTGCATCTACTCTGAATATGCCGAGCTTCAGTCTTCCGACTATGAATGCAACACCATTCGGAACAACGAAGACACCTTCCAGCACAGTTCAGAAAAAGGATATTCAGATTCCGGATTTCCTGAAAAACAGATAATCATATGAGAAATGCAAAGGCATGTCTGATGGGACATGCCTTTTTGTATTTTTTCGGAAAAAATCAGAGGTACTGGAAAGTGCTGCATTTTGTATCAGCAGAGCTGTGGGCACCGGAACCCTCTACCTGAATAGAAGAGGCTGTACATTTACAGTCACTGTTATAGGTGCAATTGTGGGCCTGACAGTCAATCTGAATTTTCTCACAGCCACAGCCGCAGCTGTAGCGGTCAGTCACAGAACTGCCGGAACGTTCCTGGAAACTGTCGCAGTTGGTTTCATTGGGGGAAGCTGCATTTTTACCATTGATGTCAATATTACCTCTGGAACAGAGCTGGTCCTTGTTGTAAATACAGTTTGCTGCTGAACATTTCAGAATAGTCATAATTTTGATATCCTCCTTTGGTTGGTATTATTATTGGGCCAGAACAGATTTCTGCTCCTGACCTTCTACAGAATAAGGATGCCCGGAAAAAATAAAAATATGTATACAGAAAAATATTCGGAAAAACAAAAAAGTACTTGACTTACAGGGTGAAACGTGATAGTTTATATGAGTACGTAAGAAAACAAAGCAGAGTTCCACTCTCACCTTAGCGCATTATGGCTGCGGCTTGGGTTTATATTACACAGTGACCAGGGGCAGATTCTGTCAGTGGGTGTGATAACAGAGTGTGGATTTTGTCCACGCTTTTTTTCTGCGTAGATGACAATGAGGGCGACGATAAGTTATGAAAGTCTATCTAAGGTATGGAGGTGCACTACAATTAGCAATTTAATGATTAATGAACAGATCAGAGACAAAGAGGTACGCTTGATCGGATCGGACGGAGAACAGCTTGGCATCATGTCCGCTAAGGAAGCGATGTTTAAAGCCCAGGCAGCAGGACTTGACCTGGTAAAAATTGCCCCTCAGGCAAAACCACCGGTATGCAAGATCATTGATTATGGTAAATACCGTTATGAGCTTGCGAGAAAAGAGAAGGAAGCAAAGAAAAAGCAGAAGACCATCGATGTCAAAGAAGTGCGACTTTCACCGAACATTGATACCAATGACCTTAATACGAAAGTCAACGCCGCCAGAAAGTTTCTTTCCAAGGGTGACAGAGTAAAAGTAACCTTACGTTTCCGCGGAAGAGAGATGGCACATATGGCAAACAGCAGACATGTGCTGGATGATTTTGCTGAACTTCTTGCTGATGTGGCAACAGTGGAAAAGGCACCTAAGGTTGAAGGCAGAAGCATGACTATGTTTTTAACGGAAAAGCGTTAAATATAATAGAGATACAGATTAAGGAGGAAATTACAATGCCAAAAATTAAAACTTGTAGAGCAGCAGCAAAGCGTTTCAAAAAAACAGGTACAGGAAAGTTAGTAAGAAATAAAGCTTATAAGAGCCATATCTTAACAAAGAAATCTCAGAAGAGAAAGAGAAATTTAAGAAAATCTACTGTTGTTGATTCTACTAATGTTAAGAGCATGAAGAAAGCATTACCATATTTATAAGATCTAATAGAAGAAGACGAACAGGAGGAAATTTGAGAAATGGCAAGAATTAAAGGCGGATTAAACGCAAAGAAAAGACATAATCGTACATTAAAGCTGGCTAAAGGTTACAGAGGAGCCCGCTCCAAACAGTATAGAGTAGCAAAACAGTCTGTAATGAGAGCCCTTACAAGCTCTTATGCAGGAAGAAAGCAGAAAAAACGTCAGTTCAGACAGCTCTGGATCGCTCGTATCAATGCAGCTGCAAGAATGAACGGTTTATCCTACAGCAAAATGATGCATGGTCTGAAAGTTGCTAATGTAGATATCAACAGAAAGATGCTTGCAGAGCTTGCAGTAAATGATGCAGAGGGATTTGCAGCACTTGCTGAGATCGCTAAGAAAGCAATCGCTTAATTTTTAATTTATCATAAGAATTTTGTAGTAATTAAAGATGTATGGAGAAACACAGATGTGTCTTTCCATATGTCTTTTTTTATGTTAACCGGATTCTTTTCCCGGTTTGCAGGAAAAGGTTTTGGAAAAAATGGTAAAAATGCAACAAAAGCAGGTATTGAAATATTGCCATAGACGGTCAAATGTCCCTATATGACGGAAAAAAATATTGGAATTTCACAAATTTCCCTTGCACAGGGAAATATAAGATGTTATAATTCTTACATTATAAATAAGGATGTCAGGGAAGCCAAAGCCGGCTGAAGCATACCGGCTGGCTTTTTGCTTATATGCCATTAGTAAAGAGGGTAAAGATGTCCGGCAGACCCCTGACAGAGATAATCAAGGAGGAATTATTATGAAAAACTGGAAAAAAGCAGTAAGCCTTACTGCAGCTGCAGCAATGGTCATGGCAACAATGGCTCCGGTATCTGTATTTGCAGAGGACGAGACATTCAAAATCGGCGTAATCGGACCTATGACAGGTGATTATGCACAGTATGGTACAAACGTATATAATGCTACCAAGATTGCAGTAGATGAGATCAATGCAAACGGTGGATTCAACGGTTATCAGGTAGAGGTTCTGGATGCAGGCGATGACCAGGGAGATCCGGAGAAAGCAGTTAATGCATATAATGACCTTCTTGACAAGGGAATGCAGATGCTTTGCGGAACAGTAACTTCCGGTTCCTGTATTGCTGTAGGTGCTGAAGCTGCTGAGAGTACTTTCCTTTTCACACCATCCGCAACTGCACTGGACAGCATCACATCCGGAAGCAATGAATTCCGTATGTGCTTTACTGATCCGGCTCAGGGAACCAAATCTGCACAGTTTATTTCCGAACATAAGATTGCTACAAAGGTAGCTGTTCTTTACGATTCAGCTGCAGATTATAATTCAGGTGTTCATGATGCTTTTGTAGAAGCAGCAGCTGAGGGCGGACTTGAGGTTGTTGCAGATGAAGCTTATACAACAGACAGCAATACAGATTATTCTGTACAGCTTTCCAAGATCAAAGACAGCGGCGCAGAGCTTCTGTTCCTTCCGAACTATTATTCAGACAATGCCCTGATCCTTCAGCAGGCATCTGAAGCTGGTATGACAGATATTAAATTCTTCGGTGTAGATGGTATGGATGGTATTCTGAATGTAGAGAACTTTGATACTTCTCTTGCAGAAGGAGTTATGCTTCTGACACCATTCTCTGCTACAGCAACAGATGAAAAGAGCCAGAATTTTGTAAAAGCTTACGGTGATGCCCATAACGGCGAGGTACCGAACCAGTTCGCAGCAGATGCATATGACGTTGTTTATGCAATGCAGCTTGCAGCAACAGATGCAGGAATTACACCGGATATGAGCAACGAGGATATCAGTGCAGCAATGGCAGCATCTATGCTGAACATTGAACTGGATGGTATCACAGGTAAGGCAAAATGGACCGAGGATGGAGAATGTGATAAAGAACCAAAAGCATTCGAGATCAAAAACGGTGAGTATATTGAGATGAAATAATCCAGACAGTGGATCTATAACATTAATATCAGAAGACATTGGGGGTCGGGGGACGGTTTCCGGTATGGAGACCGTCTCCCTTCTCTGTTCTGTCTGATTTACTTATTTATTTAAGAGGTGCGTTATGAGTTTTATATCTTATCTGAAAGACGGCATCAGTCTTGGCAGTATTTATGCGATCATTGCACTGGGATACACCATGGTTTACGGTATTGCAAAAATGCTGAACTTTGCTCATGGTGATGTTATCATGGTAGGTGCTTATGTGATTCTGACCTGCATTACACGTGGGGGAATGTCACCGGTTCTTGCAGTGATTCTTTCCGTTGTAGTCTGTACTGTTCTTGGTGTTGTAATTGAAAAGGTTGCCTACAGTCCGCTGCGAAAGGCTTCTTCCAACCTGGCAGTACTGATCACTGCTATCGGTGTCAGCTATCTGCTCCAGAACCTGGCTCTTCTGATCTTCGGAGCAGATGCCAAGAGCTTCGTGTCGGTAGTGAAAGTTCCGTCTGTTTCTCTGTTTGGAGGACAGCTGGTGATCAAGGGAATTACTATTGTGACAATTCTTGCATGTATTGTTATCATGGTAGGACTTTCCCTTTTTGTAAAAAAGACCAAGCCCGGTCGTGCCATGCAGGCAGTATCTGAGGACAGAGATGCAGCACAGCTGATGGGTGTCAATGTAAATGCTACTATTTCCCTGACCTTTGCTATTGGTTCCGGACTGGCAGCAATTGCAGGTCTTCTTCTGTGTCAGACATATCCTACCCTTACTCCTTATACAGGAGCTATGCCTGGTATCAAGGCCTTTGTGGCAGCGGTATTCGGCGGAATCGGTTCGATACCGGGAGCTATGGTGGGTGGAATCCTTTTGGGTATCCTGGAGATTTTCGGCAAGGCCTATATTTCTTCTCAGGTTGCAGATGCAATTGTGTTTGCAGTGCTGATCGTCGTGCTCCTTGTGAAGCCTACCGGTTTGTTCGGCAAGAACATCCAGGAGAAAGTGTAAGGTGGACGGTATGAAAAAAGTAAAAAATAAAACAACACAGAATAATATGATCAATTATGGGATTGTAATCCTGTTATTTGTGATCGTACAGGTTTTGAGTTCTACAGGCAACCTGTCCAGACTTCTCACAGGACTTCTGGTTCCCATTTGTGTCTATACGATTGCAGCGGTTTCCCTGAATCTTGTGGTAGGATTTTCCGGAGAGCTGAGTCTGGGACATGCAGGATTTATGTGCGTAGGTGCTTTTTCCAGTGCTTTATTTTCCCATGCAATGTCAGATATTCCCCAGATTCCCAGATTTATCCTGGCAATCTTGGTAGGTGCAGCTGTAGCAGCTGTATTTGGTCTGATCATTGGTATCCCTGTACTTCGTCTCAGGGGAGACTATCTGGCTATTGTAACCCTGGCCTTTGGTGAGATCATTAAAAATCTGATCAATGTCCTGTATATAGGGGTTGATGACAATGGACTTCATGTGGCAACAAGCTCAGCAGGACTTCATCTGGAGGCAGGCGGAAAGCAGATTCTCAAAGGTGCATTAGGAATTTCCGGTACAGGTGCGCTTTACAAGGATATTAAGAGTTCCTTCTTTATTATCGGTGTGATCCTGCTTCTGATCACTCTTTTCATTGTACAGAATCTGGTTCATTCCAGAAGTGGACGTGCAATCATGTCTACCAGGGACAATCGTATTGCAGCAGAGTCTGTGGGAATCAATATTACAAAATATAAGCTGCTGGCGTTCACCATTTCAGCAGCCCTGGCAGGTGTGGCAGGTGTGCTTTATGCCCACAACCTTTCCCTGCTGAAGGTTTCTGTATTTGATTATAATATGTCCATTCTGGTTCTGGTTTATGTAGTTCTGGGTGGAATCGGAAATATCCGCGGATCTATTATTGCAACCATCATTCTTTATGCTTTACCGGAGCTTCTCCGTGGATTTGCAAATTATCGTATGCTGATTTATGCCATCGTGCTGATCGCCATGATGCTCTTTAACTGGGCACCTGCTGCCAGAAACTGGAGAGCAAGGGTGATGGAGAAAGTTCGTGGATCAAAAAATAAAAGGGAGGTGGCCTGATCATGGCAATGCTGGAAGTAAATCATCTGTCTATTCAGTTTGGCGGTCTCCGCGCAGTAGACGGATTTAATATGACCATTGAAAAAGGTCAGCTCTATGGTCTGATCGGACCTAACGGTGCAGGAAAGACTACCGTATTTAACCTCCTTACAGGTGTGTACAAACCAACAGAGGGAATTATCCGTCTGGATGGCGAGGACATTACCGGAAAAAGCACTATTGAGATTAACAAGGCCGGAATTGCCCGAACCTTCCAGAACATCCGTCTTTTCAAAGAGCTTTCCGTGTTGGATAATGTTAAAGTAGGGCTTCATAATCATCATACATACTCTACTCTTACCGGTATTCTGAGATTGCCGAAATATTATAAGGTAGAAAAGGAAATGAATGAACGTGCCATGGAAATCCTGAAGGTTTTTGATCTGGACAGGGAGGCAGAGACCCTGGCCGGCAATCTGCCTTATGGTAAGCAGCGTAAGCTGGAGATTGCCAGGGCACTGGCCACAGATCCCAAGCTTTTGCTTCTGGATGAGCCGGCTGCAGGTATGAATCCCAATGAAACTCAGGAACTGATGGATACCATCCGTTTTGTGCGTGAGCATTTTGATATGACGATTCTTCTCATTGAGCATGATATGAAACTGGTTGGCGGTATCTGTGAGAAGCTGACAGTCCTGAACTTTGGTCAGGTTCTGACTCAGGGAGAGACTGCTTCAGTGCTGAAGGATCCTGCGGTTATCACTGCATATCTGGGAGAATAGGAGGAACAAATCAATGGCAATGTTGGAAGTAAAGGATCTCCAGGTGTATTATGGCGTGATCCAGGCATTGAAGGGGATTTCTTTTGAGGTTAACCAGGGTGAGGTTATTGCACTGATCGGTGCCAATGGTGCCGGCAAGACCACTACTCTGCAGACTCTCACAGGAATTCTTTCCCCAAAATCCGGAAGTATTGTATTTGAAGGCAAGGATCTGACTAGAACGCCTGCCCATAAGATCGTAGAGATGGGAATGGCCCACGTTCCGGAGGGACGTCGTGTATTTGCAGATATGAGTGTATATGAGAATCTGCTTATGGGTGCTTATACCAGAAAAAATAAGGCGGAAATAGAGGACAGTCTGAAAAGTGTATATAAAAGATTCCCAAGACTGGAAGAACGTAAAGGCCAGAGAGCCGGAACTCTTTCAGGCGGTGAACAGCAGATGCTTGCCATGGGACGGGCACTGATGAGCAAACCAAGGATTATTCTTATGGATGAGCCGTCTATGGGACTTTCCCCCATTTTTGTAAATGAAATCTTTAATATCATTAAAGAGGTAAGTGACAGTGGAACTACAGTTCTGTTGGTGGAACAGAATGCAAAGAAGGCATTGTCCATCGCTGACAGAGCTTATGTACTGGAAACAGGCAGTATCACCCTGGAGGGAAAAGCCAGTGACCTGCTGAACAATGAGTCTGTGCAGAAGGCTTATCTGGGTGAGTGATACCACATAATAATAGAATGGAACAGGAGGGGTTTTTATGGAAAATTTTGCAATTACCATTGCAAGGCAGTATGGAAGTGGCGGACGTACTGTTGGAAAAATGCTGGCAGAGAAGCTGGCAGTGCCTTTTTATGACAAGCAGATTATTCAGATGGCATCTGATGAGAGTGGCATTGATGTAAAGCTCTTTGGACAGGTAGAGGGAGGTATGAGTGTGAAGCCTTCTCTGTTTAATAAGAGTGGTCTGTATAAGGGGGATTTGATTCCACCTACAGATAAGGGATTTATTTCAGATGAAAATCTGTTTAATTATCAGGCAAAGGTTGTAACAGATTTGGCTGATAAGGAGTCATGCGTAATCGTTGGACGGTGTGTAAATTATGTGTTTAAGGACCGGCCGAATACTCTTCGTGTGTTTGTTCATGCTCCCTGGGATTTCCGTGTAGAGAAATCCAGAGGAAAGATCAGCGGCGGTGATGAGGAAATTGAGAAGTTTCTGCGTAAGGATGATAAGCGGAAACAGGAATATTACAGGAGATTCGCAGGCGGGGACTGGAGTGATGCCACGAATTATGATCTGTGTCTGAATGCCGGGAAACTGGGATTTGAGAAGTGTGTGGAGGCTATTCTGGCACAGATGGAAGTGATGGGAATAGGGAAGTAAGATAAAGTAAAGAGGGACGCCGAGCAATCATATTTGATTTTTTCTGTGCGGTTTCGGTGTCTAAGTAAATCTAGGTATAAAAAAAGCTGCTAAATGCGTTCATAAAAAATCCAAAACTCGCCTTACGGCTCAGACAGTTGGATTTTTTATGAACAACGCAGCTTTTTTTATACTAAGATTTACTAAGACGCCTGCAAATGCACTGAAAATCAAATATGATTGCTCGGCTGTTTTATTACTTTATACGGAAGGTACAAGGTAAATCATGAGGGGGACTTGATTTTTTTCTGGTAGTCTTTTAGGGTTTTTTCGTAGCCTATGTCGCTTAGTTCGTAGAAGTGATCGTTTGCAATCTCATTGGGGAGGTATTGCTGGTCTACGTAGTGGTTGGGGTAGTCGTGGGCGTATTTGTAGCCGATGCCGTGGCCGAGTTTTTCGTGGCCGCCGTAGTGGGCGTCCTGGAGGTGGGGTGGGACTGTTGTTTGGGTTCGTTTGACGGAGTCCATGGCTGCGAAGATGGCGTTGACTGCGGAGTTGCTTTTGGGAGCGCAGGCCATGTAGGTGACTGCCTGGGAGAGGATGATCTGGGATTCGGGCATTCCTACCCTCTCTACTGCCTGGGCTGCTGCGACGGCTACGCAGAGGGCCTGAGGGTCTGCATTCCCGATATCCTCGGAGGCCAGGATCATAATCCTGCGGGCGATGAATTTAACGTCTTCTCCGGCGTAGAGCATTTTGGCCAGGTAGTATACGGCTGCATCGGGATCAGAGCCTCGCATACTTTTGATAAAGGCGGAGATGATGTCGTAGTGGTTATCTCCGTTTTTGTCGTAGCGTACGACCCGTTTCTGGATGCATTGGGATGCCACATCAAGAGTGATATGGATGAATCCGTCTTCGCTTCTGGGAGTGGTAAGGATGCCAAGCTCAATGGCGTTGAGGGCATTTCTGGCATCTCCCCCGGCCATGTCTGCAAGGAAGTCCAGAGCATCAGTATCTATTTGAGCTTTGTAGTTTCCCATTCCTTTTGTCTTATCATTGATTGCACGAAGGATGAGTTCTTTGACTTCGGAAATTTCAAGGGATTTCAGCTCAAAGATGATAGAACGGGAGATCAAAGCGGCATTGACTTCAAAATAAGGATTTTCGGTTGTAGCGCCGATGAGAATAATAGTTCCATCTTCCACGAAAGGAAGGAGATAGTCCTGCTGGCCTTTATTGAAGCGGTGGATCTCATCAATGAAGAGGATGGTTTTCTTTCCGTACATGCCCAGATTCTGCTGTGCTTCTTTTACTACGGCTTCCATATCTTTTTTTCCTGCTACAGTGGCATTGATCTGAGTAAATTCTGCGCTTGTGGTGTTGGCAATAACCTTTGCCAGAGTGGTTTTTCCTGTTCCTGGAGGACCGTAGAAGATAACAGAGGTCAGTTTGTCTGCTTTGATAGCTCTGTATAATAAGGTATCCTTTCCAATGATATGCTGCTGGCCTACCACTTCGTCCAGAGTAGCAGGGCGCAGCCTGGATGCTAATGGGGATTCACGGTCAAGGGTTTTTGATTTTGCATATTCAAATAAATCCATAGTATTTCTCCATAATAATATAATAAAGAAAATGTGTGAGCTATAAAAGCTCCTCCATTATTTTACCGTATATTTCCTGGCTGTGGGCAGGCCATTTCTGGCACATGGATTTGGCAGCTTCCAGATTGGGGGCAGCGATGTTCAGGTCAATGAGAGAATTCCCTTTCTCTATAAGCTGACATCGCACAGAATAATCTCCCTGTTTGGTAATATAGTAATCAGCAGAGGTGACAATTCTGTCCTCTGCCTTAAATCCTGCAGAGTTCAGATATTCCTTTACTTCCTGCTTGATTTCGGAAGACAAATCCTGCTGGAAAAAGGAGAGGGTTTTGCACCCATCTTCTGTAATCCGGTAATGTGAGGTGTTAGAGCGGGTATCCTTATTTACAAGCTCTGCTTCTACAAGCTCTGAAAGAGCCTGCTGGAGATGAAAATAATTGGTGTATCCCCGATCAAGGATAAATTCGGAAATCTGGGAATTAGTCAGTGTATCATCTGCGTTCTGAAGCATGTATAATACGATGAGTTTATAAATAGTATAAGGTGTTGCCAATTGGAATCCCTCCCTTTCAATTGATCTGCCAATTTGTTTGTCTGCCCTGATAATTATGGCTTTCTTTCATCTGATGGTGTAAAAGATTCAGTACCTCCCGCTTCCTGCTGGCCCACAATGGGGCTATGAGGAGATCCTTGGGACCGTCACCGGTGATTCGGTGGATCACCATATCCGGTCTGAGGTGTTCCAGACAGCTGATTACCAGAGAAATATATTCGTCCCGTTCATAAGTGCAAAACAGGCCCTTTTCATAATCAGAGGCCAGATCAGTTCCCCGGAGTACATGGAGCAGCTGTAGCTTGATCCCCTGGATGTCCTGGTGATTCAGATACTCCATAGTGTTCAGGATATCCTGGGTACTTTCTCCGGGAAGACCGAGAATGGTGTGAACGATTACTTCTATGTCTTCACTGCGTAAGCGCCTGACTGCATCTTCAAAGCAAGACAGGGGATAGCCCCTGCGTATGTAGGCCGCAGTTTTTTCGTGAATGGTCTGCAGTCCCAGTTCTACCCACACAGGCTTCTGCCGGTTCAGCCTGGAGAGAAGTGTTACCACATCCTTCCCCAGACAGTCAGGTCTGGTGCCTATGGATAATGCTGCAATACCCGGATGTGACAGGGCTTCTGTAAATATTTTTTCCAGATATTCCACAGGTGCATAAGTATTGGTAAATGCCTGGAAATAAGCGATATATTTATGTATGGGTCTTTT
The DNA here is from genome assembly GCF_052064155.1 of Blautia sp. HCP3S3_C12. Lineage (NCBI taxonomy): Bacteria > Bacillati > Bacillota > Clostridia > Lachnospirales > Lachnospiraceae > Blautia > Blautia sp. HCP3S3_C12. The sequence continues at coordinate 389,677 of NZ_JBQHWC010000002.1, forward strand.
GGCCGAAAGGATGGAAATCTGTCTGTCAATCTGTTCGGTGATGGACAGACTGCTGTCTGCGGCGAAATCTCCGCTTCCTCCTGCACTGCAGAAAATGCAGCCTCTGGTTCCAAGCTTTCCGTCCCGGTTGGGACAGGACATCCCACCGTTTAGTGTTACTTTATAAACTTTTTCTCCGAACCGTTCCCTGAGCATATAGTCCAGAGAGTGGTAAGGCTTTTCTCCCCATTTCATCATACAGCCGGTGTATTCCGTGAAGTATCATCAGGAGTTTCCTCAGAACCTTCTTCTGAGATTTCGTCCTTTTCGGGAATGATATAATTATCGAAAATCTTTACCAGGAAATGCCCGTTGATAAAAGCAAGCAGGGCAAAGCCCACCAATATAAAAAGCAGAATGGCCACGGACTGTACCCGGAAGTCCGGAATAAAGAAAATGGAGGCAGGTGCAATGGTGATCAGAGCCATAAGGATGGTATAGGGCAGATGCATGATGGACATCAAAAAAGCATTCCGGAAAGTATTTTTTACAGAGTTGTAAAACTTTGCCAGTACCGGATAAATGTACAGGAATACTGCCAGATAAATAATACCTAAGGCGATAAAGATGATATATAATACTTTGGACATGGAACCGCCCATCTGTATGACGATATTCGTATCAAAATATAATACTCCGGCTATAAGGAGCATGATAAGATTGATAATGGTTGACTGCTTGAAGTTCTGCTTAAAGGACTTGAAAAAGCTTCTGATAATGTAGGATTCCTCATTTCGTGCCATTTTCAGGGTGACATAGTGAAGGGCTGTCAGGGAAGCTCCGATAGTAACAACCGGGAGACAGCAGATGACAAAAACCACATTCAGCATAAACAGATCTGCAGCCCTTCCCATAAAGCTGAAAAATTTGTTGTCCATATTAAAAAGTTTATCCATTTTAATAACTCCTCGTATAATAAGTTTGTATTGGGTTTACCTATAAGTATAACCAATCACACTGGAAAAAGCAAATTTTTTTATGGATCAAGAAGCTGGTCAGCAGTGACAAAATCATAGCCTTTTTCTGTAAGCTCATCAGCGATGGCAAGTGCTGCCCTGACAGAGCTGTCATAGCTGTCATGCATGAGGATGATGGAACCATCCTGCACATTTTTGCGCACAATATCCAGAATACTTTCGGGATTCTGACTTTGCCAGTCCAGAGTATCCACATCCCAGAATACGGGAAGCATGGTGACAGGAAGCTCCAGATCCTTTTTCCAGGCTCCGTAAGGTGGTCTGAGACAGGTAGGGTAGGTTCCGGTAATATGGTAGATCAGGCTGTTTGTCTTTAGAATTTCCCTGCTGGCTCTGGAAGGAGAAATTTTGTCCAGCTGTACATGACTCCAGGTGTGGCAGCCGATTAGGTGACCGTCCTTCTGCATCCGGAGAAGCAGCTCTTTATTTTTCAGGATATTTTCGCCCAGGAGAAAAAAGGTGGCATGTATGTTTCTTTTGCGTAAGCCCTCCAGCAGAAGTGGAGTGTATTTGGCATTGGGGCCATCGTCAAAGGTCAGGGCAACCCGTGGAGCTTCTACTTTTGTAACAGATGTTCTGCCGGCAGTTTGGTTGAGAGAATTTTCAGTGGTTGTATAAAAATGGCAGAACAACAGAAAAATACAGAGAAAAACCGGAATGATCCAAAACAGGAATCTGTGAATTTTCATATTCTATTTTCCGCGGCAAAGCTACTGTTTACGCTGTGTCCAGTAACCTGGCAAATTATTATTTAATTATATATATAAAAAAAGAAAGCAAATGATGCAGATTTATTGTATAATGAAATTTATCAAACAAAAGGAATGACAATTATGAAAAAGAAAGGGATGACTCTCGGGCTGCTCCTGTCAGGAGCGGGGATTCTGATTTTGCTGTATATGACAGGAGAGTCTTATTTAAATGGTCTGGCAGGTTCAAACCGGCAGATGCAGGCAGATACAAAGGAATATATGTATAAATATGATATGATCGTGGATAATCCGGAGTCGTCTTTTTGGCAGGCTGTGTATGCAAGTGCAGAAAAGTGGGCCAGGGAGAACGACAGTCTTCTGGAGCTTAAGGGAACAGATGAGGAGTCTCAATATACCAAATTGGATTATATGAATGTAAGTATTGCATCCAGGGCAGATGGAATTATCCTTCAGTACAGTGGGGAGGATGGCCTGGAAGATAAGATTGATGAGGCTGTTGCAGATGGAATCCCGGTGGTGACTTTGATGAATGATGCTGTTCACAGCAAGCGCCAGACCTTTGTAGGGGTAAGTGATTATCAGCTTGGAAGTGCCTATGGCGAAAAGGTGGCAGATTATGTTACCCGGGATACGAAGAATATTCTGATTTTATTGAAAAGAAACATTGATGATATGAATCAGAGTCAGATATACACGCAGATCAGCAATGCTGCCCAGGCAAAAACAGGAGCCGGACAGCCGGTAACTGTAAGTGTGAAAAATCTCCTTTCTTCCGGTACCTTTGGGACAGAGGAAGCGGTTACGGATATCTTTCAGCAGAGAAATAAAGTGCCGGATATTCTGGTATGTATGGATGCAGACACTACAGAGTGTGCCCGCCAGGCAGTGCTGGACTTTAATCTGGCGGGAAAAGTAATCATCATCGGCTATTATACCTCTCCGGATATCCTTACAGCTGTGGAAAAAGGAGTACTTGCCCTGACCTGTGATGTGGATACAGAACAGATGGGAAAATACAGTATAGAGGCACTGACAGAATTTCAGAAAGATGGCAGATCCAATTCCTATTATAATGTAGATATTAATTTCCTGGATAAGGATGCAGCCAGGTCATTACGAAGGGAGGGATTGTCGGAATGAAGCGAATCCGCTGGAAAGATTTTTCCCTTGTAAGTAAAATTGTCATAGAGGTGGGACTGATCGCAGGACTGCTTTTTACGATGAACCTGTTATTCTATGTGCGGATCAATATTTCCATGCAGAAAATGGATAATGTATATGCCAGCAATGCCCAGCTGACAGATTTGTCTCAGGTATTTGAGCAGGTACAGGACAATATGTATGAATATCTGAAAGTAAAAAGTTCTCAGTCCCTGATGGATTATTACCAGAATGAAGCCAGGTACAGAAATGAACTGGAGAAGCTCAATGACAAAAATATCAATGATTCGGTAAAGCTTCTGGAGCGTAATATCCGGAAAATGTCTGAGACCTATCTGGACTGTACTGCTGAGACAGTCGCAGCCAAGAGAGGCAGGAATGTAGAAAAATATAAGCGGAAATATGAGGATTCCATCAGACTCTACAGTTATATTCAGACAGCCATTGATGAATTAAATAATCAGCTTTTTAAGGAGAATACCAGCAGCTATTCTGTATTACGTCAGATGATGCGGTATCTGGAGACCAGTAATATAATTTTTATGCTTGTGATCGTGGCAGTGGGAATGCTCCTGCTGATCATGGCAACCAGAGGAATGTTCCGTTCGCTGACCAGTATGGCAGAGACTGCCCAGCTGGTGGGACAGGGAAATTTCCATATGAAAATGCCGGATACTGATTCTCAGGATGAGCTGGGGGAGGTAACCAGGGCTTTTAACACTATGGTGGAGAATCTGGATGTCTATATGGCGAAGACAAAGGAAAGTATGGAGAAGGAGCAGCAGATGATGGAAAGAGAACTCCTGATGGAGAATCATCTGAAGGAGGCTCAGCTAAAATATCTTCAGTCTCAGATCAATCCTCATTTCCTTTTTAATTCCCTGAATGCAGGCGCGCAGCTGGCCATGATGGAGGATGCGGAGAAAACCGGAATCTTTGTGGAAAAGATGGCAGACTTTTTCCGGTATAATGTAAAGAAGGGACAGGAGGATGCTACTCTGGGAGAGGAGCTGGAGGCAGTAGACAACTATATTTATATTTTGAATGTGCGGTTTGCAGGGGATATTCATTTTAGCAGTGACGTGGATGAATCTGTGGAGAATGTCCGTGTGCCAAGTATGATCCTTCAACCGGTAGTGGAGAATGCAGTGAACCATGGAATCAGGGATATTGACTGGGAAGGTCAGATTCATCTTACGGTGACCAGGGATCCAAGGGGAATCTGTATCAGTATCTGTGATAATGGCAAGGGTATGAGTGAAGAAGAGATTCAAAATGTGCTTTCCGGAAATAAGGAACACAGTACCCAGGAGGGAGATTCTACTGGAATCGGCATGAATAACGTGATCAGCCGTCTGGAGCTTTATTATGAGCAGCCGGATCTGCTGGAAATTTACAGTGAAGGTGCAGGAAAGGGAACAGAGGTAGTGATTCACATACCTCTCATAAGGTAAGAGTGACATGTACAGAATTTTGCTTGCAGATGATGAAGGTATCATGCTGGAATCATTAAAGAAAATCATAGAATCTAATTTTGGAAATGAATGTGAGATCCACACTGCCAAATCAGGCAGAGTGGTGGTGGAACAGGCGCAGGCTTATCCGCCGGATATCTGTTTTATGGATATTCAGATGCCGGGGATCAGTGGAATCCAGGCTATCAGGGAAATCCAGAAGTTTAACAGCTCAGTGGTTTTTGTGATTATTACTGCTTATGATAAATTTAATTATGCCAAGGAAGCAGTAAATCTGGGGGTAATGGAATTTCTCACCAAACCGGTCAATAAAAAGGTGATTCTGGAAGCCTGTATGAAGGCTATGGAAAAGGTAGACCAGACCAGGCAGAAACGCAGTGATGATTTGAAAATCAGGGAAAAACTGGAAACCGTGGTACCTATGATCGAGAGTGGATATATCAATAATATCCTGCTTCAGGATGATTTTGTTACCTACCAGGATAATTATACAGAGCTTCTGAATATTCATCAGAAATATGGATATATGGTAGTGGTAGAGTTTGGAGATTCCATGGAAAATGGAGTTTTGAGTAATGCTGTGGGAGCCGGTGTGAGAGCGAACCGTTTTTATTCTACTTTCCGGGAGATTGCCCAGGATTTCTTTGAATGTCTGGTGGGGCCTATTATGGGAAACAGAATTGTGCTGCTGGTGCCCTATGAGGAGAATACAGAGGATTATGAAGAACGTGTGGCAATCGTTACCAGAGCCAGAAACATGGTACACAAGCTGGAAAACCGTATTGACAGTATGTTCCGCTGTGGTATTGGAAGGGTGAAGGAGCTTGGAAGTGTGAAGGAATCCTTTCAGGAGGCTGTGGTAGCTCTCAGGGAGAGTGTCAGCCATGTGGTGCACATTGAGGATGTACCGGTAGCCCAGAAGTATGACGGTGAATATCCTAGAGATCTGGAATCCAGGTATGTGCGGAGGATCCTTGACAAGGATGCTGCTGGTGCCCTGAATTGCGTAGAGGGATTTTTTACCTGGATGATGGGACAGCCATCTGTTTCCAGAGAAGATGTGGAAATCAAGATCCTGGAACTTGTGATGGATGCAGAACGCCGTGCCTTTTTGGCAGGTACTATGAAATATAATGTAAACTACAGGAGAAGCTACATCCGTGAACTGCAGTCCTGTGCTGACATGAATGGACTGAAAAACTGGTTTCTGGATAAGACCAGGGATATCTGTGCCAGAATGGAGGACTCCAGGGAGAAAGAAGAACTGAGTATTATTGAGAAGGCACGAAGTTATATTAATGAGAACTTCCGCAGGGACATTTCCCTGGATGATGTTTCCAGGGAAGTGGATATCAGTCCCTATTATTTCAGTAAGCTGTTCAAACAGGAGACAGGTAAGAATTTTATTGAATATCTTACGGAGATCCGTCTTCGCAGTGCCAGAGAGCTTTTACAGAATTCACAGTATTCCATCAAGGAGATCTGTGCGCAGTCCGGTTACAGTGATCCTAATTATTTCAGCAGGATATTCAAAAAGTATGAAGGTGTGACACCCAGTGAATTCAGAGAACATCGGAGATAGATGGCTGCGATGGTGGGAAGATCAGGCAGAAAACAGACAGCGGAGAATTGTTCAGGAAGAGGATAAGGTAAGAAAAAAGATGAAATGGCAGGTCGAAAACAGCAGGAAAAAAAGAAAATTTGTGACTGGGATCTTATGGATCGTGTTATGCCTGGGAATTTTACTTCTCACAGGCTGCGGTACTTCCGGAAAAACAGAAGCAGATCAGAAGAAAGCAGATTCCGGAGAGGAAGTGCAGACTGAGAAAAACGATAAAGTCCAGATCGGACTGACTGTGGACTCTTTTGTGATCGAGAGATGGATCCGGGACAGGGATGCTTTTGTAGCTACAGCCAGAGAACTGGGAGCTGAGGTAAATGTGCAGGATGCAGGGGCTGATTCCAAAGAACAGATCAGCCAGATTGAATATTTTATCAGTAAACAGATGGATGTGATCGTAGTGATCGCCAGAGACTGCGGAGCACTCAGTGAGGTGATCCAGAAAGCGCATAATGCGGGAATTAAGGTGATTTCCTATGACAGACTGATCCACAATGCAGACGCGGATCTGTATATTTCCTTTGATAATGGAAAGGTAGGGGAGATTATGGCCCAGTCCCTGATAGATGCTATTCCTCAGGGGGGAGATATTTTTATGATCCAGGGCTCAGCTGCAGATAATAATGTTACTATGGTCAGGAAGGGCTTTGACAAGGTTCTGAAAAACAGTAATCTGAAAGTGGTTTATGAAGCGAATTGTGATGCCTGGACAGCGGAGCTTGCTGTGGGCTATGTGGAGGAGGCACTGGAAAAGTATCCTCATGTTCAGGGAATTATGTGTGGAAATGATGATATTGCCAGCCAGGTGGTACAGGTGCTGGCAGAGAATCAGCTGGCCGGAAAAGTGGTTGTGGCAGGACAGGACTGTGACCTGGCTGCCTGCCAGCGGATTGTAGAGGGAACCCAGTATATGACTGCGTTTAAATCCATTGAGGATCTGGCCAGGGAAGCTGCTCAATATGCAGTTGAAATGGGAAAAGGAACGGAGGTATCCAGTATGCCCGACGTGACGGATACCATCAATGACGGAACCTATAATGTGCCGGCAGTGATCCTGACTCCTATAGCAGTGACCAGGGACAATATTGATGAAGTGATTATTGACGGAGGTTTCCACAGAAGGGATGAAGTATATCTGAATGCAGATTATAATTAGACTGGTATTTCGAAAACGATATAGCACATTTTAGTGACAAAAATGTCTTGTATGATACAGGACATTTTTTATTTTCAAAAAAATGTCTTGTTGTTTGCCAACCATGTCCAGATGTCTCTGTGTTATAGTAACATCATCAAAGAAAACGTATCAAACGTATAAAAAGAAACGGAGGTTTTTACAATGAAAAAGAAACTGGTATCTGCAATCCTTTGCGCATCAATGGTAGCTGGAATGGTAGTCATCCCGGGTGTGGCTGTTAAAGCGGATGACAAGAAGCTGATCGGTGTTACAATGCCTACCAAAGACCTTCAGAGATGGAATCAGGACGGCGAGAACATGAAGAAAGAGCTGGAAGCAGCAGGCTACGAAGTAGACCTTCAGTATGCATCTAATGACGTAAGCACACAGGTTTCACAGCTTGAGAACCAGGTAGCTAACGGATGTGACCTTCTGGTTGTAGCATCTATCGACGGAAGCAGCCTTGGCGAGCCACTGAAACAGGCAAAAGAAGCAGGAATCCCGGTTATCTCTTATGACCGTCTGCTTATGAACTCAGATGCAGTTACATACTATGCAACATTCGATAACTACAAAGTAGGCCAGAAACAGGGCGAATACTTAGTAGATGCACTTGATCTTGACAATCAGGACGGACCGTTTAATATTGAGCTGTTCACAGGTGATCCTGGTGATAATAACTGTAACTTCTTCTTTGGCGGAGCAATGGATGTACTTCAGAAATACATCGACGAAGGTAAACTGGTAGTAAAATCCGGACAGACAGAATTCGAGCAGGTTGCAACTGCTAACTGGGACAGCGCAAAAGCTCAGGACAGAATGGATACTATTATTGCCGGTAACTACTCTGACGGAACAAACCTTGACGCAGTTCTCTGCTCCAATGACTCTACAGCACTTGGTGTAGAAAATGCTCTTGCAGCTTCCTACACAGGAGAATATCCGATTATTACAGGTCAGGACTGTGACACACCAAACGTTAAGAACCTTGTAGCAGGAAAACAGGCTATGTCCGTATTCAAGGATACACGTGCTCTTGCATCTGCAGTTGTTAAAATGGTTGATTCTATCATGAAGGGTGAAGAACCGGAAGTGAACGATACAGAATCCTATGACAACGGCACAGGAATCATCCCAACATATCTTTGTGACCCGGTTGTTGTAACTGTTGACAACTACAAAGAAATGCTGATCGACTCCGGATACTATACAGAAGATCAGATCAAATAATACAAATTATGCAGTAAAACGGATGAAATTATCCGTTTCAGATACAGGCGGGGAATTCCCGCCTGTATCAATCTTGGAATCCTGTTATCAGGATTCTTTCATGAAAAGGGAGGGAAACAGAATTGGCTAAGATACTTCTGGAAATGAAAAATATCACCAAAACTTTCCCAGGTGTAAAGGCATTGGACAACGTCAATCTTCAGGTAGAAGAAGGCGAGATCCACGCTCTGGTAGGCGAGAACGGAGCAGGTAAATCTACTCTGATGAATGTATTAAGTGGTATTTATCCGTATGGAACTTATGAAGGCAACATTATTTATAACGGTGAAATCTGTAAATTTAATACAATTAAAGACAGTGAAGAAAAAGGAATTGTAATTATCCACCAGGAACTGGCGCTGATTCCATATATGACGATCGGTGAAAATATGTACCTGGGTAATGAAAGAGGAAAATCCTTCTCCATTAACTGGAATGAAACTTATGGAGAAGCAGACAAGTATTTGAAAATAGTAGGACTGGAGGAATCCTCCAGAACTTTGATCAAGGATATTGGTGTAGGTAAACAGCAGCTGGTAGAGATTGCAAAAGCACTGGCAAAGAATGCAAAGCTTCTGATCCTGGATGAGCCCACTGCATCCTTAAATGAGGATGATTCCAAGGCACTGCTGGATCTGCTGCTGAAGTTTAAAGCCCAGGGAATGACTTCTATTATCATTTCCCATAAATTAAATGAAATTTCTTATGTTGCGGATAAGATTACTGTTATCCGTGATGGTTCTACCATTGAGACTCTGGATAAGAAAAAGGATGATTTTTCCGAGCAGCGTATTATTCAGGGTATGGTTGGCCGTGAGATGACTGATCGTTTCCCGAAACGTCCGGATGTAAAGATCGGAGATGTTTCCATGGAAGTGAAAAACTGGAATGTTTATCATCCTCTGTATTCAGAACGTAAAGTAGTGGATAATGTATCCTTTAAGGTGCATAAGGGAGAGGTTGTAGGTATTTCCGGACTTATGGGTGCAGGACGTACAGAGCTTGCCATGAGTATTTTCGGAAAGAGCTATGGAACAAAGATTTCCGGTCAGGTATTCATGAACGGAAAAGAAGTGAAGCTGAATACTGTACAGGAAGCAATTGATAATAAACTTGCTTATGTTACAGAAGACAGAAAAGGAAATGGTCTGATCCTTTCCAAATCTATTAAGATGAATACTTCCCTTGCAAATATGAGGGGAATCACTAACGGAAAGGTTATTGACGCAGATAAAGAGTATGCGGTAGCAGAGGAATACAGAAAGAAACTGAAAACGAAATGTCCGTCTGTGGAGCAGAATGTAGGCAACTTAAGTGGTGGTAACCAGCAGAAGGTCCTTCTTGCAAAATGGATGTTTGCAGAACCGGATATTCTGATCCTGGATGAGCCTACCCGAGGTATTGACGTAGGTGCGAAATACGAAATTTACTGTATTATTAACGATCTGGTGGCAGCAGGAAAATCTGTTATCATGATTTCTTCTGAACTTCCGGAAGTACTTGGAATGTCAGACAGAATCTATATTATGAATGAGGGCAGGTTCGTAGGCGAAGTCAGCAAAGAAGAGGCTACCTCTGAGCTGATTATGTCCAAAATCGTAAAATCAGGAAAAGGAGCGTAAAGAAGATGGAAAAAAAGATTAGTTTTTCAGAGATATTAAAGAAATATACCATGGTGATCGTTCTTGTTCTGGTAGTCATCATGTTTGCAGTAAACACAAAGGGTGTTATGCTTCTTCCGCAGAATGTGAATAACCTTGTGGCTCAGAATGCATATGTATTTATCCTTGCAACAGGTATGCTGTTCTGTATTCTGACAGGTGGTAACATCGACCTTTCTGTTGGTTCTGTTGTATGCTTTGTGGCAGCTGTTGGTGGTAAGATGATGGTTCTTAACAGCATGAACCCATATCTTACAATGCTGGTTATGTTAATTACAGGTATTGCCATCGGTGCATGGCAGGGATTCTGGATTGCATATGTGAGAATTCCTCCGTTTATTGTAACTCTGGCTGGTATGCTTGCATTCCGTGGCCTTTCAAACGTAGTTTTACAGGGACAGACACTGGCACCAATGCCGGATTCTTACCTGGCACTGTTTAACAATTATATTCCGGATCCATTTGGGAAAGAGGGATTTAATCTTATCTGTTTTGTAGTTGGTATTATTGTCTGTGTTGCATATGTGTTACTTGTTCTGAAGAACCGTGCGGACCGTGTGAAGAAAGGATACAGTGTAGATCCTTTTGGCGGTGTTGCAATTAAGATGATCCTGATTTGTGTAGTTATTCTTGCTTTTATGTTCCGTCTGGCTCAGTATAAGGGTATTCCTAATTCTCTGATCTGGGTAGCTGTGATCATTGCAATTTATACATATATTGCTTCTAAGACAACTACAGGACGTTATTTCTATGCAGTTGGTGGTAATGAGAAGGCTACAAAGCTTTCCGGTATTAATACAAATAAGGTTTATTTCCTTGCTTATTTAAATATGGGTCTTCTGGCTGCTATTGCAGGTATGGTTACTATGGCTCGTCTGAATTCTTCCAATCCTCAGGCTGGTACAAACTTTGAGATGGATGCGATCGGTGCTTGTTTCATTGGTGGTGCTTCTGCTTATGGCGGAACCGGTACAGTTCCGGGGGTTATCATTGGTGCGTTACTGATGGGTGTTCTGAACTTAGGTATGAGTATTATGGGTATTGACCAGAACCTGCAGAAGGTTGTTAAAGGTCTGGTTCTGCTGGCAGCAGTTATCTTTGATGTTGTTAGTAAGAGGAAATCCTTTATTGTGAAATAAAAAATAGTAGAATTTTTCTCTCTGCCGCAAGATGATTTTAGGTCGGTTGAGGGATTAGAAAACGCCGGAAACCCGCATAAACTCTATGTTTTTGCGCGTTCTCGGCGTTTCTTTTATCGCCTGTGTTAGTGGTGCTTTTTCGGTAAATGGTGCCCAAATGGTGCCCAAATCCCACGAGGGGCTATAAAACGGTATAAGAAGCGGTAAAGAGATACAGCGGTTAAAGCTCTAAATCGCTGCTCTTTTTCTTTGCCGCGCTCTTTGCTTTCTTCGGCTCGGCTTTCTCTGCCTTTGCCGGGTCTGCCTGTTTGACCGCCCCATGATAAGCGTCTAAGACTTCTTTTTTGCGTTCAAGCCGCACGTCCACATAACGGGCGGTAACAGCTTCAAAGTTCATAGACAGCCCAAGCGATACGCCGATACCCGCAAGTGTATGTCCTAACACTTCGCCTACGGTGTAGAAGTCGCCTGTCAGTTGGTGCATATTTGTAGCTGCTGTATGGCGCAAATCGTGAAAGCGGATATGCGGCATATCCAAATCTTCAAGCAGCTTTCCAAACTGGGAAGATACCCACGACGCGGAGATAGGGGAACCGTCCGGCTTCGCTACAACAAGGTCATTGTCATAGTAAGGCTTTCCGTCCTTTTCTGCCTGTTCGCGCTGCGCTTCCTGCATAGCAAACTGTTTGAGAAAGAACGGGCGGGCAAGCTCTGTGATAGGCAGCTTTCGCCCGTTGGATTTCGGCGGTGCCATTTCCTCAATGACTTTTGTTTTTGGCGGTACCTTAAAGGGTAGCTGCTCGGAAACGTCAAAGGTGTTGTTTTCCAAATCCACATTGCGCCAACGCAAGCCCAGGATTTCAGAACGGCGCATACCGTAAAGCCCGCCTAAGATAACGGGCATTTCCCAAACGGTACCCTCGACGCGCTGCATAAGGGCTTTTACCTGTTCCGGCGTGTACGGGTCGGGGGTCTTGTCGCTCTTTCCAAACTTCGTAAGCGTGTCCTTTGCTGCGTTTGTTTCGATATAGCGGTATTTCCGGGCATGGCTCAACGCCACGCTCAAAACACGCTTTGCCCCGGCTGCGGTGGACGGTTTCAAGCCTTTGTCAATAATCTGCTGAAACATTTTGTCTACCATAGCGGGGGTAAGCTGATTAAGGGCAACGCCGCCGATATATGGCGTGATGTAGTTTGCAATCGTTCTTTTGTACCCGTCGTAAGTAGAGGGGCGCAAGTTCACTCTTGCATAGCTTTCTACCCATTCATTCAGATAGCTTGCAACGGTCTGTTTCCGCTGTGAAGCGATAGACGCAATCTGTCCCGGATTATGGAGCTTTGCTTTCATCTCTGCTTCATGCTGCGTTGCTTCCTTTTTTGTTGGAAAGCCCTTTTTTGAATAGGTTTTCTTTTCCCCATTCGGGGCGGTGTACTTTATATTCACGTCGTAAACTGTACCCGGCCGCCCGGTCAGTACGCCGTTGCTGTCGCGTTTATTCTTAACCTGCCTTGTTGATATAGCCATAGCTTAACCTCCCTGTCGTGCCGGGGGCTTCGCTGTCGTCTTTGCCCTGTGGTACCAGTCCCAGATTGCAGCGTCAGCTATCAAACGACGGTTTCCATTTTGTATATATTCAAGCTCGCCACTATCCATAAGCTCGCGCAGTTTATTTTCCCCGATACCGCTAATCTTGCTCATTTGCTCAACGGTCTTTAACATAGGGAATACAGGGATAGCGGGGCTTGCTGTTTCCTTTTTTGCCATAGGAAAATACCCCCTTTCATAAATGGCTAAAAAGTCAAGTTACAAAAAGTGGGCTTTAACCGGGCGGCTGTTAGCACAACCTCGCGGGAATTGCACCCCTGCTCATTTAAGGCAGCTTTACCCATTGCCTGCGACGCTCTGAACGCTCGGACTGTGGCTGTAAAGGCTTATCTCCCCTCAATGCGTGTTGTCGCCCGCAAGCTGCTAACTTGCTTCCCGTCGCGGTGTTTCTCGCTCGGCTTTTCCCGATAGAGGAATAGCGTCATGGCGCACCCTCCGTATGGCTCGGCGCAAAAAGGACGTACCCGGTTTGCCCTATACTGCGTCGCCGTTATCTTGCGTCGCTTTCTTTGTCAAGGAACATACGGGGCTGCTGCGGATTGATACGAAACGGAAAAGGGGTTAAGACGTTTCGGTATCGGTGCAGTTATTCAACCCTAAATGTGAGGATTGCCCTCATTAGTCTTGCTTGCAGCCGTTGGCGAATATCCTCGTCAACGCCAAAATAGACGTTTCCGCGCTCGTCGCAGAGCTTCCGCATGGAAAGGCTCGCTATGTAACCACTAAAATGCTGCAAGACAATTTTCATAGCGTCCGGGTCGCCCTTTGTCGCTGCCACAATGACAGGATAGGGAACAAGGGCAACGTCCGGGAAGTCAGATTGTTTACCATTCGTCCCATTCATCAGCGTGTTCCTCCAAATATTTCTTCAAGATTTCAAAAGAGCTTGTCCGTCTGTACTGTATCGTGCTGCGCGACGTATTGAATAACTTTCCAATCTCCACGTCGGTCATGCCCTCGAAATAGTACAGCATGATAGCTTTCCTTTTTTCTTCCGGCAAAGTGCGGATTGCTTCAAGCAGCAGCTTCGGCGTGATTTTCTTTCCTGCCTGCTGATAGCTCGGCTCGGCTTCTTCGTCTTGAAAATACTTATCAAGCGTATAAAGCTGTCGTTCCTCATGCAAGGCAAGGTCGGAAAACGACACTTCCTTTGCTCTGCGACGCCGGATTTCCTCGTGGGCGTTGCAGGCTTCGTTGTGCAGCACCCGTTTACAGAAACTTTGAAAGATACATTGCTTCTGAAATTCCACGCGATTAGGTTCCATGTTCTCACCTCCTTTCGTGTTGAAAGGTGGCGGTACCTCCCCTTTTCGCGGGATAATACAGGCGATTTTTTCAAACGCCGAATGAAAGCGAAACTTTTTTGAAAAAACCTCCCGAAAATGCAAAATGCGCCTGTCTGCAAGATGCAGACAAGCGCAAAGGAATTGTAAGCGGTATTTAGATGATTTGACAGTTCATATATGAGGGTAGAAGTGTTCCCGGCGGCGGTCGGGCTTTTTTTGATAAGCTAAAAGATATGGCGATATAGAAAAAGGACATGGCGATACCTCCTTGATACCGCCGTATCCTCAAAAAAGGGCGACTTTAATACACCCCCCGTTATCTTATTTTTCAAAAAGAAAACGGCGGTTTTGAGTAAATATTTCAAAACCGCCGTTTTATCTGCCTACATTCGGCAGTTTTGTTGTTTTACATAGCATTAAATCGCTATTTGAATTATTGATAATAAGGCGTAAATTTGATATTAAATTTATTTTTCGGAAACGATTTTTTGTAACAGTTTTTGCACGTTTTCTGTTTTCAGCACTTTCCCCGTAGATACTACTTTGTTGTTGACAACAAGAGCAGGTACACTCATAACGCCATATTCCATAACCTTTTTCAAGTCCGTAATATATTCTACTTCTACGGAAATCCCCATTGCTTTAACGGCGGATTGTGTGTTCTCATAAAGAGCATGACAACACCCTGAACCTAATACCTTGATACAGCAAATTCTGCCTTGTATGTCTTGACAACAGTTATTCAAATTTTCCGGTTCAACTGTTTCAGACACGGAACAGTTACCATTGCAAGTACAAACAGGAGCGTTTATTTCTTTTTCTTTCTTCTTTCCAAAACCAAATAATGTCATAATAATTACCTCCAAAAAATTTTATATTCGCTTATATTAACAAGTAAGAAATTGCATTGAAAAAATAGCCTATAAGAATAATTCCTATGGTACAAATTGCAATGAAGATACCGAGCAACTTCGGCTTAACTGCCTTTCGCAACATGATTACGGACGGGAGCGAAAGCGTGGTAACGCCCATCATAAAGGACAGGACAACGCCAAGCTGTGCGCCCTTTGCAAGTAGGGCTTCTGCAATCGGAATTGTGCCGAAAATATCCGCATACATGGGAACGCCCGCAATCGTCGCAAGGATTACGCCAAAGGGATTACCCGTACCAAGCACTTTGACAATAAAATCTTCGGGTATCCAATCATGGATAAATGCACCGATACCTACGCCAATCAGTACATAGGGGGCAACCTTTTTTGCTGTTGCTAAAACCTGCTCCCATGCGTATTTGATACGGTCTTTGAAGTGTAGTTCTTCCTGCGGAACATCAAGACTGTTTCCACCCCTTATAAAATCCTCAACGTAGCTTTCAAGATGTAGTTTTTCAATCAATGTACCACCTGCAACGGCTATCACAAGCCCAAGCACGACATAAGCAACGGCTATCTTCCACCCAAATATACTCATTAGCAGAACAAGCGAACCGAGGTCAACCATTGGAGAAGAAATCAGGAAAGAAAAAGTAACTCCAAGCGGCAGACCTGCACTTGTAAAACCGATAAACAGAGGAATGGAAGAACAAGAACAAAAAGGCGTTACCGTACCAAGGAGCGCAGAAATTATATTTGCGCCGATACCATGAAACCTTCCAAGAATTTTCTTTGTCCGTTCCGGCGGGAAATAGCTTTGAATATATGAAATAATTAAAATCAGAACCCCTAACAACACCATGATTTTGATTGTGTCGTAAACAAAAAATTGAATACTACCACCGATTTTGCTCGTTGCGTCTAATCCGCAAGCGTTAATTAAATTACCTATTAGACGATTAAGCCATGCCATACCTAAAACTTCATTTTGAAAGAAGTTCCAACCTGTTTTTAGCATATCCATAAATAGCCTCCTTGAAATAGAAATATTGAAATTTGTCTATATGTTGATGTTTTGATAAGTCGTGCGGAAAAGTAAGTAAACTTACCTATCACAACACGACTTATTTTCAAATGCTGCACTTGTAATCATAAGCGCTTGTAGACAATCTATTGCATACTGCACGCCATTCTCTGAAATAGAGTAGTGCATCCATTTCCCCTCTTTGCGTCCTATCACTATACCAGAATCACAAAGTATTTTCATGTGGTGGGAAAGCGTTGGTTGCGTAATGTGCATATCATCTAATAGTACACAAGCACACTTCTCTCCTGTAAGCAATAGTTTCAAAATTTTAACACGGTTTTCATCACAAAATGCTTTGAAAATCGTTGGTATTTTTTTTTCATCAAGTTCCATAATCTCACCTCCTGTTGACGTGCTTCTATAAACTATTATATACACAAATTGAAATTTGTCAATATGTTTTTATCCGGCAATAATATGAATTATTTTGGCTAATAGTAGGTACTGTGTAAGCATATCCAAGCAAAGAAAGGAACAGTAAAATGTAGTTGGGTGAATTATTATGGCAAAAAGACCAGTACCTTTGTATGACTTTGCAGCTTTCGGGCAAGCCATAAAAGCAGCGCGGACAGGCAGAAATGAAAGCCGCAAGAAAGTAAGCGACGAAATGAACATTTCCCCTCGCTACCTTGCGAATATTGAAAACAAAGGGCAACAGCCAAGCCTGCAAATCTTTTATGAGCTTGTAACCCGTTATGACATATCTATCCGTAGACCAATTCTTTTTCCCGGATAAGACAGCGGAAAAATCGACGCAAAGGCGGCAGCTCGACACGCTGCTTGACAGCATGAGCGATAAGGGCATACGGATTGTTACCGCAACAGCGAAAGAAATTGCAGAAGTCGAAAACGAAAACTGAATAGGCTTAGGAAGCGTTGTAATCTTTTTGAGATTGCAGCGTTTTTCTTTTGCGTAAGTTTGGCAAAACGGGGCTTTCCGTTGTAGTAGGGAATAAGGAAAAACTTTCATAGCAAGCATAGGAAGCGGGTACCCACTTCCGTATTTTCGCCCTCCTGCGCTGCGGCGCGTCGGTTGAAAATTGCTTGTTGGGAAGTGTCCCAAACCCTCGGAACGGAAAGGAGCGAAAGCATGGACGGGCGCAAAAGGACGGTACAAATCAAATTCAGAGTAACGGAAGCAGAACGGGATTTAATTCTTGAAAAAATGAAGCTCATACCCACCCGGAACATGGCGGCATATCTTAGGAAGATTGCCATTGACGGGTACATCATTCAAGTAGACCATAGCGACATTAAGGCAATGACAGCGGAAATACAGAAAATCGGTGTCAACGTCAATCAGATTGCAAAGCGTGTCAACGCGACGGGCAGCGTCTACCAAGAGGACATAGAGGAAATAAAGGGGGTGCTTGCGGAGATATGGCGGTTACAAAGATTAAGCCTGTTAAAAGCACGTTGAGCAAAGCCCTTGACTATATCCAAAATCCAGATAAGACGGACGGGAAAATGCTTGTGTCCTCTTTCGGCTGCGCCTATGAAACGGCAGACATTGAGTTTGAATATACCCTGTCGCAAGCTCTCCAAAAGGGCAACAATTTAGCCTTTCATTTGATACAGTCCTTTGAGCCGGGGGAAGTGGATTATGAAACCGCCCACAAAATCGGGCGGCAGCTTGCCGACGCAGTAACCAAAGGGCAGCATGAATATGTCTTGACGACGCACATTGACAAAGGACACGTTCATAACCACATTATTTTCTGCGCGGTCAATTTCGTAGACCACCACAAATACAATTCCAATAAGCGCAGCTATTACGGCATACGGAACATGAGCGACAAGCTGTGCCGGGAAAATGGATTGTCTGTTGTCGTTCCCGGCAAAGGGAGTAAGGGAAAGAGCTATGCAGAGTATCAGGCAGAGAAAACGGGAACCAGTTGGAAAGGCAAGCTGAAAATCGCCGTTGACGCACTCATTCCCCAAGTATCAAGTTTTGAGGAACTACTACAACGGCTGCAAGCAGCGGGCTATGAGATAAAACCGGGGAAATATGTATCGTGCCGCGCTCCGGGGCAGGAACGGTTTACCCGCCTTAAAACCCTCGGCGCAGATTATACAGAGGAAGCCATAAGGGAACGGATAAGCGGCAAACGCGCCCGCGCCGGGAAAGCTCCACGCGCAGATCGGGGCGGCGTCAGTCTGCTTATTGATATTGAGAACAGTATCAAAGCAGCGCAGAGCAAAGGTTATGAACAATGGGCGAAAATCCATAATCTGAAACAGGCAGCTAAGACCATGAATTTCTTGACGGAACATAAGATTGAACAGTATGCGGATTTAACGGCAAGGATAGCGGAAATCCAGACAGAGAGCGAACAGGCCGCAGACGCATTGAAGAACGTCGAAAAGCGTCTTACGGATATGGCGGTCTTTATCAAGAATATTTCCACCTACCAAAAGACAAAACCTGTTTATGACGCATACCGTAAGGCAAAGAATAAAGAGAAATACCGCGCCGCACATGAGCGCGATATTATCCTCCATGAAGCCGCTGCAAGGGCTATGAAAGCGGCGGGCGTTACCAAGTTCCCCAACCTCGCTGCGCTGCAATCAGAGTATGAAGCCCTCCAAGCGCAGAAAGAAGCCCTTTACGCCGACTATGGCAAGCTCAAAAAGCAAGTCCGGGAATACGACGTTATCAAGCAGAACATTGACAGTATTTTAAGACAGGACAGAGAGCCGGAACGGGGCAAGGAAACAGAGCGCGGATAAATTATGTTTTGCACAATCATAAGATATTTCTGATATTGATTTATTAGTTCATATAGTGTATACTGTGAGTACATACAAATAAGATTTAGAAAACGAATTGAGAGAGGTGGTAAACGATGATTAAAGTATTATATCCGTCATGTGATTTTATGCGCAAATCGAGTTGCCGCCACTTTCAGTTTTAGAGGCAAAGAATTAAAACCGTAAGTATAGCGCATAATCCAGAGAAATTATTATTGGATTATGCGCTTTATTTTTTGGGAACAAATTTATGGACAGTTAAAGAAAGGACGTATTACTATGAAAAAAATTATAAGTATTCTTTTGGCACTCTCTATGCTTTTCTCGTTAAATACAGTAGCTTTTGCAGCAGAAAGCGGTACAACAGATGAACTGCAAATTGTTGAAGAAAATGGAACAAGAACAGTTTCTCTTAATGATGGTGAATTGACATATATTGTTACATATGATACAGTAAACAATACAATTTGTGTTGCTCAAAAAGATAATAATACTGGTCTTGTTGAGTATGGCACTGTAGAATCTACGGAGATAACTGAAAATTCACTCGTAAGTGCTCGTTCAAAAATTCATCAAGATACTTTTTGTAATTACGAGTATGATATTTATACTGGAAGTCCAAATGAATGGAATTTAGAACGCCCTAAAGGGTAGTGTAAAATAGTTTGTGTTTTTGGTAAAAAATAACTCCTTTTTGGTAAGAATTCAGATATGACAATTCTTATCGAAAAGGAGTATTT